>JASHOY010000220.1 GCA_030038435.1 Acidobacteriaceae bacterium
CGGGAGTCCTCCTTCAAAAGCTTTGATACGCAAGTGAAGATCCAACTCGGCCTATTGGCCGCTCTCTGTCCGTTTGTAATCCTTGAAACAATAGGGCGGAAGGACTTTCAAATGCGTGATATTCGGATCCTCTGGCTCTATTTTTCCTCCCTGAGCGTCTCCGTCTCTATTTTGATGTTTGCCCGGCGGCGGATGAAGCAATGACTCCTCGACTGTTCCAATCGGCATCTCGACTCTGTATGACCACTCCCGGGCCGAAATCACTTCGGATGCGAGGTCTTGCTGGTCTGCCGGGCGAATTTTGTACCAGTGGGTGACATAGGAAACTGGTATGAGAGGAGCCCTCGATGGGAAAAGCGAAGAAGTACAGTCCAGAGCAGATTGTGAACCAATTGCGTCAGATTGAAGTCTTGATAGCGAACGGGAAGACGACGCCGCTGGCATGCCGTGAAGCCGGGATCACCGACCAGACCTACTACCGTTGGCGCCGGGAGTACGGCGGTTTGCAGACCGACCAGGCACGGCGGTTGAAGGAGCTTGAGCAAGAGAACGGTCGGCTGAAGCGGATCGTGGCCAACCTGAACCTTGAGAACCTTGCCCTGAAGGACGTGGCCTCGGGAAACTTCTAAGCCCTGAACGGCGCCGTCACGCGGTGGGCCATATGTGTCGCGTGCATGGCTTGAGCGAGCGCTGCGCCTGTCGGCTGGTGAGTCAGCCGCGGGGCACGCAGCGCTATCAGCCGCAAGAGCGCAGCGACGAAGCGGCGCTCACGCAGGCGATCATCCGACTGGTCGAGAAATATGGCCGCTATGGCTACCGGCGGATCACGATCAAGCTGCGGGATGCGGGCTGGCACGTTAGCCAGGATCGCGTGGAGCGGATCTGGCGCCGTGAGGGGCTGAAGGTACCGGAGAGACAGAAGCCGCGTGGACGGCTGTGGCTGAGCGATGGCTCGTGCGTGCGTCTGCGGCCGGAGCGGGTCAATCACGTCTGGTCGTACGACTTCGTGAGCGTGCGGACGCACGATGGGCGCAAGGCGCGGCTGCTGAACCTGATCGACGAATACAGCCGGGAGTGCCTGCTGATCCAGGCGGAGCGGCGGTGGAGTTCGGCGCGGGTGATCGAGTCTCTGGCGGAGGCGATGATGGGGAAAGGCGTGCCGGAGCACATTCGGTCAGACAACGGGCCGGAGTTCATAGCCCGCGATCTGCGTAAGTGGCTGTCGGGCGTCAACACCAAACCGATGTACATCGAGCCCGGCTCGCCGTGGGAGAACGGCTACTGCGAGAGCTTCAACTCCAAGTTGCAGGATGAGTTCCTGAAGGGAGAAATCTTCTACTCGATCAAGGAGCTGCGCGTGCTGGCCGGCCGCTGGCGGCATTACTACAACACCGACAGGCCGCACTCGGCGTTGGGCTATAGACCACCAGCGCCGGAGGCCGTTCTGCCACCAACTGCAACGGGGTGTGGACATGTGGAAAGCAAACAGCGCTTCCCACATGCCCACACCCCCGACTGCGGCTACGGGATATTACTACCTCCCCAGGCTGCGCTACACTAACTCACGCGCTGGTACAAAAAGTGCGGCAGACCGTTGTGAAACTGGCGCCAAGGGATCGCATTCTGCTGGAACTCGATATGACCAACGCTCTTCGTCCGAGTGAGCTGTTCGCTCTCAAATGGAAGTGCTTCGACAGTAAGGCATCCACCATGAGGGTCACTGAGACGGCCTACAAGGGCAAGATCCGTCCGTGGGGCAAAACCAGGAAGAGCCTCGCTACGGTTCATATCCCCAGCATCCTTGCTGCCGATCTTGAGGACTGGCGAACCAAATGCCCAAACCCGTCTCCCGATGCCTACATCTTTGCGAACCAGGATGGGGGTTTTCTGGACACGGACAACTACCGCAAGCGAGTGCTGCACAAACTGGCCCGAAATCTTGAATTGCCGAAACTGACATTTCAAGTGATTCGGCGGACGATTGCCACCTTAGCCCAGAAGAAGGGCACGGTGAAAGACGTGCAGGGCGTGCTCCGGCACTCCCGTACGGCGACGACCACCGATGTCTACATGCAGGAGATTCCTGAAAGCGTGCAGGCGACGGTTAACTCGATCAATCGGGAGTTGAGGAAGTCGGGGTCGGTCGGGAAGTCTCGGGCTAATTCGAAGAGGGCTTCCGATGCAAAAGTCTCTCCAGGAAAACCGCAGCAGCACAGCGCTGTTCCTGAACGCGTAATTAGGAATTTGACACCAAATGACACCAAGTTGGAAAGGAGTCTGTCTGTAAGTTATTGATTATTTGGTGGACCTGGTCGGGATCGAACCGACGACCTCTTCCATGCCATGTTGCGGGTGCGACCATAAGTTATTGACGGATAAGTGCTTACGGGTCGGCAAAACCGGCAAAACTGGCTTACTGGGCAGTATTTGCTACCAAAATGCTACCAAAATTTCAACGACGGGTAATCGGGCTGCGCCGTGGGCGGACAGCCCGATTGATCGTTAACTCCGATTTTTGCAATCGACTATCCACCTCACCTCACTTTAAACACCAGCCGCGGTTTGCCGGGAGCCTGCCAACTTTCTGTGACCGTGGAAAGCGGAACGACTTGTGTAGCCAAATGGAGCGTGCCGCGCGCGGCCAGATCGAAGGTTCTTCGGATGCCTTCCAGAAGCGCGGGGAGCGGAACAGACTTCAGACCACTGCCCATGATCTGGATGGCAGAGGAGCGTAACGCCGCCCCAGGCAACTCCACGGGCTCGCGACTGGCTTCCCCGACCTCGACGAACCGAACGGGATGGGCGTCTTCGACCGCTTTGGCGACCGCGATGATGATGGTACGCGCGCTCGTTCCCCAAAGGTAATCGACGATGACATCCAGCCCATCGGCAAATATATCCACAAGCGCATGTTCAAACTGTTCAACGCCGTTTACGTTCTTAGGACCGAGGTCGAAAGGGACGACGACGTCTGCGCCGAGAGAACGGAGGGCTTCGAGATCGTGAGCATTACGACCTGTGGCGATGACCTTTCCTGCTCCAAGTTGTTTCGCGACCTGAACCGCCACGCTCCCTGCCGCGCCGGTTGCGCCGTTAATGAGAACAGTCTCGCCAGCCTGAAAGTGTGCGCGCTCAACTAGCGCCGCAAAACAGGACATGCCCGGGTTTGCCAAGGCCGCGGCTACCACATCGTCGAGGTTGTCGGGCAACGCGATTGTGTAGCGCGGGTCGACGAGGGTCTGCTCCGCCATCGCTCCAAAGGGAGCTTCCGGCATGACAAAGTACACGCGGCGGCCGTCTGCGAAGGTGCCGACGCCATCAACTCCGGGAACGAAGGGATACTGGTTATCTGCGCTGTAGTGCGAGCCAGCGGCGCGGCCTTTTGTAAGGTGGGTCAAAGCGGCTGCTGTGACCGTGATGACCTCACGTCCGTCATGTGAAATGGGGTTTTCAAACTCACTAAAGATGGGTTTCGCTCCAGCGGAGCTTACGATGGCTGCTTTCATGGAAATTCTCCTCTCATAAGTAGCCTAGACACATTGGCCGTGCCACGCTTGACCCTGCATGTCAAAGAATGATCCGAGACGAGGGGCAGGCCTCGTCTCTTGAAGCATCATCGCCACAGCGATGGCTCTTCAGCTTTCGGTCGTCTTTCAACCGAAGCCACTGGCGCTTTGGGGCCGATCATCGCGCCAAAAACCGCTAATCCGTCGAGCAGATCGCACAATGTGTTCTGCAATTCGTTCGCGATTCGGTATTCAACATGGAGCAGCACATCAGTCAGATCGTAACGAACGACGAGTTTTGCATCTTCCAAGTCACGCAGGCCAGCGCGCAGGGCTTTTTTCGAGGCCTCGGGATAAAGACGCTTGAGTGTACTCAGCCGCACTGCTTCTGTCCGCATGGCCCAGAGGATGGGCACTGTCCATTTACGTTGCAACAGCTCTATCGTCCTGGACACTTGCTCAACCGTCGCAGCCCCATTCTTCTGCATTCCTCAACTCCCGCGCCAAGACCTCAGGTTAGGCAAAGTCTTTCAGATAACGGTGAATGTCCGCGACGACAACCGAACCTTCACCAACCCCGGATGCAACTCGCTTGACAGAGCCGGACCGTACATCGCCCACTGCGAAGATTCCGGGCCGGGAGGTTCGATACCGGCCAGCCTCGCCGTCCGATCCTGCGAAACCAGTCCGCACAAAACCGTGGTCATCGAGTTCCACACAATCATGTAGCCATTCGGTGCATGGGTCTGCTCCGATCATCACGAAGAGATTGCTGATCTCTTTCGCCTCGCGCTCACCGTTCAACCTGTTCTGCCATGTCAAGCGCTGGAGATGTCTTGAGCCTTCAAGTTCGACGATTTCTGTGTTTGCATGCAAGCTAATGTGGTGGCTGGCTTCGATGCGATGCACTAGATACTCAGACATCGTCGTTGCGAGTCGAGGTCCACGAATGAGGATGTGCACGTGCTTTGCAAAGGTCGAGAGGTAGATTGCGGCCTGCCCGGCGGAGTTTCCGCCGCCCACGACAACCACCTCGGTATTCTTGCAAAGCCGAGCTTCGATTGCTGTAGCCGAGTAGTGAATGCCGGCCATCTCGAAGCGGCTGAACCCCGGAACGGCTAGCTTGCGGTATCTCGCGCCCGATGCAACCACGACGGAGCGGGCATGCAGCGCCGTACCGTCTTCGAGCAGCACACGGAACGGAGCCGCACTGCAGCTTATGCCGACTGCGTTGCGGGAGATCGCGAGTTTCGCCCCGAACTTCTGCGCCTGTGTTTGTGCGCGGGTTGCGAGTTCAAGTCCCGAAATGCCAGAAGGAAAGCCCAGGTAATTTTCGATGCGAGAACTCGTACCCGCTTGCCCGCCCGGCGCATTTCCTTCTATGACGACGGTCGCCAGACCCTCGGAGGCGGCGTATACGGCTGCTGCCAATCCAGCAGGGCCGGCGCCGACCACAGCGACGTCGAAGACATGCGCATGATCCAGTTGTTCGCTGATGCCTAGAGCATCGGCTAGAGCCGCTATGGAAGGGTTCCGATAAATATTTGTGCAACTCAGGACCACCGGCAGTTCAGAAGGCTGAACACTGAACGACTCGATCAGGTTCTTCGCTTCCCCACCTTCATCGCTGTCGAGCAGCCGATAGGGGTACCCGTTCCGGGTCAAGAATTGTTCTAGCCTGAGGGTCTCTGTCTTCTTCCCGACAATCGTCACCGCAGCCTGGTCCAGCTCGATGAGGCCGGTCCGTCGGAGGATCACAGCACGCATGACAATATCACCAATGTCGGTCTCCGCGGTGACGTACGCTCGAAATCGCTCACTGTCGATACGCAGCACCTCGGTATCTGTGACCGCCCGCGCGGTTACGAGAGATTGGCGACCACTGAACAGATCCAGTTCTCCTGTGAACTCGCGCTCGCCGTGTACCGTGATGACTTCTTCCGCTGCCCCTCTCGTTCCAACGATGACGATGCTGCCGCTCAGCACTATCATGAAGTCGACGGAACGGCGTCCCCGCTCATAGATCGTATCGCCGGCCTTGAAACTCTGTGGATGCCCGTAGACGAGACTCCGGTCAATCATCTCGCGGCTAAGTTTGGGAAATATGAACTCGCGGCGCTCATATGCGTTCGGTTCAGCGGGAATGGAAGTCTCGAACATTTGCCCTCTTTTCGCGGCCCTCAAGCCGGCCAAGCCAAATTGATCTATGTGCTCTCCTTTGATTCAGGTGCTTAGAGACCGCACCAGCGTTTCCGGAGATGGACACACGAACATTCTTCTTGGACGCTATTCCAACGTCCCCGAACCTCAACTACACGAAAGTGTTGTAAAGGCAGCGCCATTTTGTGGGAACCTTTGATCGCATCACTGACCTCGCGAGGATGGTATGAAGCATGGCCCACCTCAAGAAAGCATCAGCCTTTCCTTAGCCCCTTTGATAGAAATCGGCTCGACCACATTAGGACCCCTGTGAGTGCGAGTGGGACGGGTGAGAAGCCCAATATGCTCCGCACTGCTTGGCTCCATATGCCATGCCTGTGAGGTGTCTGCTTCGCTGAGAGAGCAATCGCGGGGTCCCTGAATCAGACCTATCCACTTTGCCCCAGTGGTTTGCTGAGATCGACATCAGGTAATGTTGCGGTAATGACGGCCGCCACCATGGCCAATGCACCCAACGAACCAAACATCCATCCAAACTCAAGAGCGGAAGAGCCGGTTCCTCCAGCTACTTCGCCGGAGCGACCTGCCATGAGGACAGCGGAGGTAATCGCCGCCCCGAGAACGCCTCCGACACTTCGTGCGAAGGAGAGAAATGCTGTTGCTTCGCCGAGGTCGCTGTTGCCTGCAGCCCACTGCACGATGGTTTGCGAGGCCGGCATGGGAGAGCCGAGCCCTGCGCCGATGAAAAGGGTCAGCCCCGCAACCAGAAAAGCGCTTTCATGCAGCATGAAGGTGAGAACGGCAAATCCCAACGTGGTTGCAACAAGTCCGAGGAACATTGGAGATTTCGGGCGACCGGTGGAGGATACTCGAAGGCCGGTGGCCGTGGAAACAGCTACTTGCGCCGCTGTGAGTGGAATCAGCAGCAGTCCCGAGACTGTTGTGCTGACGCCAAATTCGGTCTGAAGAAAGAGCGGGAGCTGCACGATCAGGCCAAAGAGCACTGCGGCATAGAGGAAGACCGCAAGCGCAGAGCGCCATACGATCGGATTCTCCACAATCTTCGGGGCAAGCAGCGGATCCTTGCTTCGATGCTCTGTCCTACAGAGAGCAGAGAAACAGAGGATGGATACCGCCAAAAGGCCGATGAGCGGAAGAGATATCCAATGCAGTTGGTGCCCACCAAACGTAAGCGTTAATAGCAGGGCGACTGTCCCGGCAATAAAGAGGATGATTCCCCTTGTGTCGGTTCTGTATCCCCCGGCTCCCTGCGACGGTTTCAGACGAATTGCAGCCCCACCGGCAAGAATGCTGAGTGGGACATTGATCCAAAAGATCGCGCGCCAGCCAAGGTGCTGCGTCATCACGCCACCGGCGGCTGGACCGATCGTACTTGCCAGCGCAAAAACGGCGCCGAACCAGCCTTGGAAGCGCCCTCGTTCCTTCGGGGAGACGACTTCACCGATCAGGGCCTGCGATAGCGTCATCAAGCCTCCGCCTCCAAATCCCTGAAGGCTGCGGCCTATGACTAGCAAAAACAGAGAAGGAGCGATAGCACAAACGAGCGAGCCGGCCAAGAAGAGAGCGAGCGACCATAACAGCATCAAGCGACGTCCGAATGCATCGCCGAGGCGTCCATAGATCGGAGCAGCAACCGTTGCGGCCAGTAGATAGCCTGTAATGACCCAGGTTACGAGAGCGAGTCCTCCGAAAGAACGAGCAATGATGGGAAGAGCCGCCGCGACAATGGTCTGGTCGAGGCTGCCGAGAAACATTGCCGGAGCAACTGAGAAAAATGCAGCGCGAAATTTCGCGCGCTGCATTTCCGCGGGTGTATCTGCCAGGGTCACAAGGGTCTGCCGAAATGCCATCTGAAACCCCGAACTCAGACTGCGTGGATCATGTCGCGGGCATAAGCGAGCCCCATTCCATAGCCACCGCCATTGGATTCAACGATCGCCCGCGCTCCGTCATAGGTTTCATGACGAGTCCAATCACGCTGAAACTCTAGCAACACCTGAAGCCAGCTCGTTAACCGTGCGCCTGCTGTCTCCATGCGGCGCAATGCGAACTGATGTCCTTCTGGGGTAAGACCGCCGCACGCATCTGCAACGACGAACACTTCGAGTCCCGCTTCAAGCGCCGAAAGCACAGGAAAGGAAACGCACGCTTCTGTCAGCAGACCCGCCACTAGCAGTCTCTTTCGCCCGGCAGCAAGAACCGCAGACCGCGCATTATCGTCCTCCCACACGTTCATATTGCGTCGCTCGATGGGTTTTAGCTGTGGCAACACAGCTTGGAGTGACGGAAAGAGCGGGCCGCTGTAGACCTTGGAGGCAGAAGTGGAGACGATAACGGGAACGCCAAATACGGTCGCGGTGCGCGCTAAAGCGATCGCATTGTGAAGCACCGTTTGGCGAGAAACAGACTCGACACCGAATGCGAGCCCTGCCTGATAGTCGACCATCAGGAGAGCGCAATCCGAGGGTTGAAGCAATGATTTAGGCGACTCCATAAACTCCTCCTGTCAATGGAAATTAACACTGATTGAGTTCCGCTTCGTGCACGTGCCATCACGAAACATCTATACGGTTGCCGATATGGCAACCCGCAGCGCAGAGAGAAAGGGCGTACAAGAGCGAAGAAGCAAACGTGCGCCGCCACCAGGGTTGTCATATTCTCGGCGCGCTCCTTCAGAATTTGAATCCCGTCCAAAACGAACCGTAATTGAGGTTTTGCGGATGGCCGCTTTCGCGCAGGAATGGGCCGGCGTAGAAAATCCCATAGTCTGCCTGTAAGTAGAAATGGCTGTCACGCTGCCAGCGGACCTCGATACCTGGACGATTCCCCACGAGACGAGCCTGACTCTGTCCCGCTGCGACCAGAATATTGCCAGGGACGTTGTATACGCCATCGGCCAAGCTCTGACGCCAATAGATAAGCCAGTCGGCAGCGAGGCTCACACCGTGTCGGAGGTAGGCGTGAACATCGGGATGGAGATCGTAAAAATTCACCGGTCCCGGTCCGGTATCGGAGAGCACGCCGAAGTAGTTGCCAATGGGAAAGAGCGGATTAAAGGTCTCTAGGTTAGAAGAGTTCTTGTTGCGATCTCCGGATGCCACATCGGCCCGCAATCCGATGCGTGGACGTGTCGGGACGCGCCCCAGCGTAACGCCCGTCTCGGTGGCAATTGTCCATGCGTTGATCGAACCGGAACCAAAGGAGCCGAATTGATATACGGCCTCAATGTCGTAGTGAGGAATGACGGTGCGCCTGTCTGACGCCGAGGGAGCGCCCGCGGCAATGCGCGCACCAATCGTCTGTCGCTGCTCTCTTGCGGTGCCTTGATTGAACGTCGCGTCCTTGCGGTCGATGCCGAAGTAGTAGCCGTCGAAGACCCTGTCAGGTTCGCCACCACGGTTCTTTTCCGCGAAGATCCCCCAAAAACTCGTCGTCTGAAGAGGTACGTTATCAAAGAAGCCGGGGTTGTCTACAGCGGGCCGGGCGGCAAAGGCGTCAAGAGTCCAGCTATTGAGCTGCTGTGTCACACGCGCTGCGTAGAACCCCTGGCGAACATTCGGACCTTCACGAACCGCGACAAGCCTGCCCGACCCGAACTGGAGTTCCTGGCGACCGAGACGAAGACGGGTTTGTTGGGAGGGGCTGCCTCCAGAGAAGTCAACAAAGGCGTTAAGGAAGTCGAGATCTTTCTTGTCGATGGGACGTGGTCCGCCAGGACGTCCTTGTTCGAGTCCGCTCTCCAATTGCAGGAACAGACGTACATGTGGATTGAAATGAGTGTCGGCAAAAAGCTGAAACCGCTCCAGCCAGAAAGAATTTACCGGATAAGGCTTATTGCTCCAGTTATCGTTCAGCACGTCCTCATAGACACCACGAAATTCTCCTCCGATCGACAGGTAGCTCCCATTGACGGGATGTCGCAGAGGAATGCACTTCAGAGGATCGAGAAACTCGGTGCGCTCCCTGGGATTGCAGAGTGCACTCCAGTTCTCGTCAAAGCGGAGAAGTTGGATCGCCGGTCTGGGAGGGATTGAAGACGAGGATACTGGCAACAATGGTGCCTGCGTCTGGGCCCAAGCTGCTCCTTTTGACAGCATGGCGAGGAAGACAATGAAATAGCTTAACTTCATCCTCATGCGCACTCATTTCGGTCGCGTTTGGGGTGTGACGACGGAGGCTACCTCCGGCCTCTTATCCCAATGTTTGCTGTAGAGACAGGTCGAGGCCGCGTGTGCGATATTGACGCGTTTGGATATGGCCCACACGCCCATTTGCTCTC
>JASHOY010000221.1 GCA_030038435.1 Acidobacteriaceae bacterium
GGCCGCAGGTGCAGTGGGCAAAGTGCGGCGCGATCCTATGGCAATGCTGCCTTTCTGTGGTTATCACATGGGCGACTACTTCCGTCACTGGATCAGGATGCAGCGGGCGCTCACTTCCACGCCGCGCATCTTTCATGTGAACTGGTTCCGGAAAGACGCCGATGGGAGGTTTCTATGGCCGGGATTCAGCCAGAACATGCGCGTGCTGAAGTGGATTGTGGACCGCGTTCACGGGCGCGCGCTGGGGCGCGAGACGCCGATCGGGTGGACTCCTTACTACGAAGACATGCAATGGAAGGGGCTGAAATTTCCGCGCGAAGCCTTTGAGCAGATTCAGGAGGTAGACCGCGCGGCGTGGCGCAAAGAAGTGATCGGGCACGAAGAGCTGTTCATCGATCTGCACGACCATCTGCCCCCGGAGATGATTTATGAGCGGGAACTCCTGATCTGCCGGCTGTGAGGGTCCGCAGTTTCGCGGGTTCACGCTCCCAGGGTGAAGCCAGCGCTCCACCAATCCCGGCGGCGGGTTTGACCTGTTCTCTGTCGGGTCCTTATCGTAGGCTTGGAAAGGAATAATCCATGACAATCCCCGCCGTTTCCGCCGACCTTTCGCTGAAGAAGACTGCGCTTAATGCTACGCACCGCGCACTGAAAGCAAAAATGGTGAACTTCGGCGGGTGGGATATGCCGGTCGAGTATCCCTGCCCGGGTGGCGGCCTGATTGCCGAGCACATGGCGGTGCGCACGGGCGTGGGGCTTTTCGACGTCAGCCACATGGGCGAAATCCAGTTTCGCGGGCCGGGAGCGCTGTCGGCGGTGCAGCACATCACCATGAACGATCCTTCGCGGCTCTCCGACGGGCAGGCGCAGTACTCGGCGCTGCTGACTCCGGAGGGGACCTTCGTTGACGACATTCTGGTGCATCGGCTGAGCCCCAACGACTACCTGCTCGTAGTAAATGCCGGGACGACGGAGAAGGACTTTGCGTGGATCCGCAAGCAGGCGGGGCGATTCCCGGGGATTCACATCAGCAACTACTCGACTTATTACTCGCAACTGGCGGTGCAGGGACCGCGGGCGCTGGAAACGCTGAAAAAACTGACCAAGACGGATCTCGATGCGATCCGGAAGTACTGGTTCACGTGGGGAACCGTGGCGGGGGTTCACAATGTGCTGATCGCGCGCACCGGGTACTCGGGCGAGGACGGATTTGAGGTCTACATTCCTTCCGACGAGGCCACGAGCGTAAAGATGTGGGATGCGCTGCTGGAGGCAGGCGCGGAGTTCGGCATAAGACCATGCGGGCTGGGGGCGCGGAACACGCTGCGGCTGGAAGCGGGGATGAGCCTGTATGGAAACGAGATTTCAGAGGAGATCAACGTATTTGAGGCGGGGCTCGAGCACTGGCTGAAGTTGGACAAGGGCGAGTTCCTGGGACGCGAGGCGCTGGCCGCGGTGCAGGCCGGCGGCGGCCCGGCGCGGAAGATCGTGGGGTTGGAGATGGTGGAGCGGGGAATTGCCCGAGATGGGTACCCGGTTTTGTCGCTGGAGGGAGAGGCGATTGGGAGGGTGACCTCCGGTTCGCCGGCGCCGTTTCTGAAGACGAACATCGCCATGGCGCTGGTGCCTGCCGGCGTGGCGGCGAATGGTGGGGACGTGCTGGTGGATGTGCGCGGCAATCGGGTACGGGCGCGGCAAGTGGGGCTGCCGTTTTACAAGTGTGGGAAGAGATAAGCCACTTTTCGGAAATGGGCGCTCCAATCGTCACGCGCGAACTGGGCAACCTCAGCAGTGGCGGCTTCGAGTTTTGCAGCGTAGTCGTCTAGGCTGACCCGGTCAAGATTCGCAAGGAAGGACGAAAGGAAAACCCGATGGTCGGGATTGGCGACCTGCGGACGTCGGCGAGGCATAATTCATAATTCTCACCCAGATGGCGCCATTACATACCAGCTCTTTTGGAAAAATCTGGTTAGAAGATGGACTTCCGGTTTGGACTGTCTCAACACAAGGGATCTTGCTCGGCAGCCACTCCCCCGACAGCGCAATTTAGAAGGCGTTGCAATGCCGGGTCGTCGGTCTTGCCGGCGGATTCGGTTTTCGTTTGTTCAAGGCGTGAAGAGTTTGCGGGTGCTATGATTGGCGCACCGGATTGCCATGATTGAACATTCCCCGCAATCTGAATGGGCGCTTGAGGTTATCGCCCCGGATGGGTCACGCCAGCAGATTCCACTGACACAATTTCCTTTTCGGATGGGCCGCGGCGGGGCCGGCGAGAACCATTTGCAGCTTGGCGACGGCAGAATCTCGCGGCGGTGCGCGGCGATTGTGCGCGATGGCGAGGGCTGCAGGCTCCGGGACCGCGGCAACCGGCATGGGCTCTACGTGAACGGCGGCCGGGTGACGGAGAAGCTGCTCGAAGATGGAGACAGGATCGGCTTCGGCATCGAGGGTGGCTGGGAGATTGTGTTTCACAGGGCCGGAGCGCAGGCGAGCGTGGCGGAGCTGCTGACGCGCATCGGAGACATATCAGAACGGGGCGGCGCGGGATCGCAAAGCGGATTGAGCCGGCTGAAGTTGCTGCTGGAGGCGACGGGGCTGCTGCACTCGGAACTGCCGCTGGACTCGGTTCTGAGCATGATGCTGGATCATGCGATCGCGATCACGCAGGCGGACCGGGGGCTGCTGTTGGAGCCGGAAGAAGGAAGCGCGCTGCGGGTGCGGGTGGCGCGGAACAGCGGCGGCGAGAGCCCGCAGCCGGAGACACTGAAGCCCAGCCAGACGGCGGTACACCAGGCGGTGAGCCGGCGGGCGAGCGTGATTACGGAAGACCTGAACCTGGCCGGGGTGGACCTGAAGGACGCCGAGAGCGTGGTGGTGCAGAGCCTGCGCGCGGTGGTGGCCATTCCGCTTTACGGCGGGACTCATGGCCAAGGTGCGGGTGCGGCGGCGATGCAGCGGGGAGAGCTGCTGGGGATGATCTATCTTGACTCGCGGCGGATTGCGGCCTTTTCCGCGCTGGATCGGCAGATTCTGGATGCGCTGGGGATGGAGGCGGCGAGCATCCTGGACCATGCGCGGTTGGTGGCGCGGGAGCGGGAACGGCAGCGGTTGGAACAGGAGCTGACGATTGCGCGAGAGATTCAGCAGGCGCTGCTGCCGAGGGGACTGAAGGATTTTCCTCACCTGGCGGTGACGGGGATTCAGTTGCCGTGCCACGAGGTGGGCGGCGACTACTTTGATGTGTTTCCGATGGGCGATGGCCGGGTGGCGTTCCTGATTGCGGATGTGTCAGGCAAGGGGCTGGGCGCGGCGCTGCTTACAACGATGCTGCAGGGGGCGCTTTCGGCGATGACGTTGGGAGCCGATGCCGTGAAGGTGTTCAACCACATCAACCGTTTCCTGTGCCAGCATGCGGAGGTGGGGCGTTATGCCACTTTGTTTTTCGGGCTGCTCGATGAGGACGGAGAGTTTGAATACATACGGGCGGGGCATCCGCCGCCGCTGCTGGTGCGCGGGGACCAGGTGAGCGAGCTATACGTCGAGGGCTCGTTCCCCGTGGGGCTGGTTGCGGATGCGGAGTATGCAGCGGCGCGGATGCGGCTGGAGCCGGAGGATACGCTGGTGCTCTACAGCGACGGCGTGACGGAAGCCGAG
>JASHOY010000222.1 GCA_030038435.1 Acidobacteriaceae bacterium
ACGATTGGCTGGCCCTCTTTTGCGCGCTGCTGTTTGTTGTGGGAAGCGCGATTTGGCTGACCGGCCACTATCCCTGCGCACAAGAGCGCCCCTGCACCGAGAACTCCCAATCGTTTCAGCATTATGGCGAAACTGTATCACAAATATATATGGACGCATCATGGCCATTGGAGGCAACATTGAGCATGGCTAAAACAGGATGGCTAAAGCGGAATCAAGACGGAATTGCTACCGGCCTGATTGTCTGTTGTGCGTGGGCACTGATCGGGTACCTGAAAGCAGAGGTTTCACCATTGTTTGCACCGCTTTTCTATGGACTAATGGCCGGCGCAGCGGTATTGATTTGCTCTGTGGCGATTAGCATATTGCGGAGAATCTCGCCGGGGCGCCCAGCTTCCAGTAATAATATCGAGGGGCTTATACGGGACTGGCTGGATAATTTCAAGGTGACGATCAAAAGTGATCCAGCACCGGATCTATATTTTCGATTCCATCTGACTTTAGACAGTGGATTTCAGGTGACTGTCCTGCGCTCCAAACGCGAATACCCCGAATATTTTTCGATCATTGCCCACTTAGGCATGAATGGAGAAGAAGCAAAAAAGCTTCTTGGCCTGTTTACTGAAGAAGAAATCGCTCAACTCCTCGTGAATCTCAAGATCGAACTGGCTCGCGCAAAGGTCGGATATGGCGGCTTGCAATTGCCGCCAGATAACTTCCATGTCTTCCGGCGAGTTCCGATTGTTCCGGGCCTCACAGAATTCATATTTATGTCGATGATTGGAGACGTTGAATGCGCTGTGAGTCTTGTGTTTCAAACTCTTGCGAATGCGCGGCTTAAGCAGGTCAAGGCTTCTAATTCGTCTTCCCGCAGAAAACCAACCCTTAAAAACTAGTTGACTCAAATAGTATTTGTAATACATTGATTTCAGTGAGGCTGATGTGGCGAACGTACTCAACATGGATAAGCAGATCGCAGCGATCGCTGCACTTGCGGAAGGGTCAAGCATTCGCGCCATCGAGCGCATGACAGGCATTCACTGAGATACGATCATGCGGCTTGGGGTTCGCGTCGGTGAAGGCTGCACGGCCATCCCCACGCCACCCACGCCTATGCGTGGAGCCACGAAACCGACGATCCCAAGCACCCGCGCCGCGGCGTTACCGTTCTCAAGATTCCGCCAGCCGTATCGCCAGAAACCGCCGTGCGAGTTGCCATCATGCAGGAGTTGAGAGATGCCGAAACAGCCTAAGAAACGGAAACCTGGACGCCCCCGCCTTGCGGCGAATGAGGCTAAGGGAAAGATCGTTCCGGTTAGGTTCACCGCAGCCGAGTTTGAGCGGGTTGCGACAGCGGCGCATCAGGCCAAGCAAACCGTCTCGCAATGGGTTCGTAGCACGTTGAATGCCGCAGTGGAGGCTTAAACCTGTGGATTTCAAATTAGGACACTACCCGCGGGCGGCTTTGATTGCTCAGTGGTGGTATCTGGAATTAGGATGGTTTCCGCTTAAGTTCTGGTGCTGAACCTGAGGATGAAGCTAAAACCTGCGGGCATATTGCTGTTGATGTTGTTTGCGCGCGGCGCTGCCGCCGTGGAGCCGGTCTGCACATTGCGCCAGCCTCGACTTCGGGTGAACCGGCGCGATATTTTCACCGATCAGCAGGAGCAATGGCTGGGCGATGCGCAGGCGGACATGATCGAGCCGCGCTACACGCTGTTGCCCGCCAGTGAAAGCACATACCTGGACCAGATCGGGCAGAGGCTCCTGAAGCAACTGCCTCCCACGCCGATTCACTACACCTTCCGCATTTATGAGTCACCGGATCTGCGGGCATTTTCGCTGGCCGGCGGGCATGTTTACATCAGCCGCAAGCTGGTGATGGATGCGCGCAGCGAGGATGAGCTGGCAGCGATGCTGGCGCAGGAGATGGGCAGGATCTATATCCACCACACGGCCTCCGCGGTCACACGGCGCATGAAGAGGGTGCTGCACATCAACAAGCTTGGAGACCGCGCCGACGTTTACGAAAAGTTCGAGCGGATGCTGAACCTGCCCACGGATTCATACTCCTTCCTGTCTGAAGGTGAACAGGAGGACGACGAGCTGCTGGCGGACCGGGTGGGGATGTATGCCATGATCAAGGCCGGTTACGATCCCGAGGCCTTCGCCGCCTTTCTCGATCGGGTGAATGACAACGGCGGCTACACCGGCAATCTCTTCTCCGATGCCTTTGATCTGACGCCCCTGATCAGCGTGCGGGTGCGCATGGCCGATAAGCTGGTCCGCTCGCTTCCCGACAGTTGCCGGGCGGCTCGCCCTCTGTACCGTCCCGGCTTCAAGCCTTTTCAGGAGGCGATCCAGGACCAGCGCATCAATCCCATCGTGCCCGCCACGCCGGGGCTGGATTCCTTTGCTCTGCAGCATCCCATTGATCCGGCGCTGGAGAATGTGGTCATCAGCCCGGACGGGAAATACATTCTCGCCCAGGACAACTACCAGATTCACGTGCTATCCGCCTCACCGCTCAAATTGTATTTTTCCATCGATGCGCTGGGCGCGGAGATGGCACAGTTCACGCCCGACTCGGAGGGGCTGGTCTTCAACTACAACGATCTCCATGTGGAGCGATGGCTGCTGGCCACGGAGCAGCCGGCCAGCATCCAGGATTTTGTGGACTACGCGGGTTGCCTGCAGACGAGCCTGTCGCCGGACGGCAACGCGCTGGCCTGCATCAGCCAGTACTATAGCCTGTTCAGCAACTCCGTCTGGTTGAAGATCGCCGACATCCAGAGCGGCTCGATGCTCTATCAGAATCTGCACTTTTTTGAACTGGGAAGCCGGATCAACAACGTGAATGTGCGCATCACGCCGACTTTTCAGGCGCTGATGCACTGGTCGCGCGACGGGCGCTACTTTGTGGCCGCGTCGGGAAGTTCAGCGATGGCCTACGATATGGCCAGGCATACGACGGTACACCTGGGCGGCACTCTTTCGGACCTGGCGCAGCAGCGTTTTGCGTTCGTGGGGTCAGACAAGATGGTTTCTACCTGTGACTGGAGCCTGAAAACCGGAGGTTTCAATGAAACCTACACGATGTGCTACACGACATTTCCCGGCGGACAAAATCTGAAGAAATTTCAGTTGCCGCCCGGCTGGCTGCAAAGCGTAGCAGGAGGGCCTTACCTGCTCTATGGTCCGCTGGCCAACGCCGGCTCCGCGCTGATTGAGCCGGGGGCGGCAAAGGTGGATGATGAATTTGAGGAGGAGACAGCCGACTTTCGCGGCGGCGAACTGGCTGTCGAAAATCCCAAGGGAGGTATTGAGGTTGGGAGTCTGCAGGGGAGTGTGCAGAACATCACTTTGCCGGTTACTCCGCTTACCTCGGTTGAAGCAAGCGCCTTCAGCCCGAACCGCCGTTATTTAGCAGTCTCCGATCGCGCCCGCGGCGCGGAATGGGATCTTACCACCGACCAGCGGATGGCTGTGACCCCTCCCTTCCGGTCGGTCACCATCGACGATAACGGCAAGCTGCAGGCGGCGCTTATTCCCCATGAACTCAATCCCTCCGGCTACCCCGCCATCGACAAGCTCATGCATAAA
>JASHOY010000223.1 GCA_030038435.1 Acidobacteriaceae bacterium
AACTGCGCTCCTGAAGCGCGCGCATCGACCCGTTCTCGCGCGCGGTCATATTGAAAATGACGACGTGGGTGTGCAGCTGGGGCGCGGCATAGCCCTCCACCGGGCGCGCGGTGTCGTGCTGAAACTTGGCGGCGATAAACTGCCCCGTCACCTCGGCGGGACGATTGCCGCCAATGCGGGCCTGTGTGTAACGTTCCAGCTCATTGAGGGCAGCATCCACGGCTTGCTGGTGGGCCTCGCGCACGCGCTCATCGCCGCCGACGAGCGCGCTCAATGAGACCGATTTAGGCGCGCTGAATGTGGCATCCCATCCGGCGCGATGCTCCACCGGAGCAATTGTCTTGCCTTCCTCGGTCTGGTACTCATGCACCTTGCGATGGCGAACCAACTGCTCGCCAGTCCGCGGATGCTGGCCTTCTGAGAGCCGGGCGAACTCCGCAGCGCCGACACTGCCGGCGAGGCCGAACTTCTCCGCCAACCGCCCGTGCCATTCCCCCTGAATGGTGTCGTTCTGCTTCCAATAGTTCTGCTCGGCGGCGGTGAACTCTTTGGCGTGGTAGGTTTGTGCCTGGGTTGCCGATAGCGGTTTCGAGATGGTCAGCATGGCGTTACCTCATCCGCGCAGAATCAGGTTTTGCGTGTCCTCGGCATCAGGGACAATCGCAGGTTCCGGTTCGATCTGTTCGACCGCTGCGATTCCATCGGTCTGGGATGGCGCGGAGGCCTCCGGCACTTGCCTCAATTCTTCTGGTGAAGCCTCCGCAGGTCGGAGTCGCTTCGGATCAAAGGGGAGTGTGTCGTCGGGGCGCTCGCGCAGCTCGAAACCGCTGGCGACAACCGGCATATCGAAATACGGAAACGAAAACCGCGTGACGTAGTTTTGATACTTCATATAAGCGTGAAGGTCGGCGAGGCCGGAGATCTCAGACTCCAGTACCAGCGGTTCCACCTGCCGGTCGAGAGCGAAATTGCGGCCTGAGCGTGTCCCGTCAAAGTGCGTCTCGCGCAGCCGTTCCACCTCGACCTTGCCGATGAATTCGCTGACCCATTGCCCCGCCTTCGGCTCTTTGGTCGTGAGCCAGATGCTTGTGGCAGGCTGCGACAGCATGACTTCGGCAAGATGCCCGTACAGGTACTCAAGCTGGGCTTTGCCCTGGAAACCAAGCACGACTGGATTCCGACTTTTCCGGGCCTCGGTGATTGCTGTATGGAGTTGTGGAAGTTTCTGTAAGCTGGCCAGCTCGTCGATTACAAACCAGACCCGCCTCTGCGCCTCGGTCGGTTCATTGAGCAGGCGCAATACCAGCCAATCAATCCATAGGCTCTGCAACGGACGAAGGGCTTCCCGCTCCGCGGGGAGTGAGGTCAGGAAGATCCAGCCCTGGCGTTTCCCGGCCCAGTCGGTCGCCGTCCACACGCCGCTGCCATCGCCCTTCTTCGGTAGCAGTCGGAGACTGTCGGCAACGAGACCCAGCGAGGCTAGTACACCGGCGCGCTGCTGGTGCGCGTGCGGGTCGATCAGGTGCGCATGTTCCGTGCCCTGAAGTCTGCGATCGATCTCCGCTGGATTCGACATCCACTCAACGAGCTGTTCCGGTGTCGGACCATACGCCATCAAAAATGCGAAGATCTTCTGAGGCGATTCGATGAAGAACTCGCCCTTCTTGTCCTGCGGCGGCTGGAATAAAGATGCCGCCAGGGCCTTCGCCTCAGAGCGGCTGCGCAACTCCTCAGCCGGTCCCCAATAAGGGCAGCGTTTGTCGAGCGGATTCAGGATCACGTCGCCGCGCTCCGGGCTATAGAACCTCTTCACGTACTCGCGAGCTGGGTCATAAACGATGGCCGAATCTCCCCGGCTGCGGATCTGCCGTAGCACCTGCGAAAGCAGGGCGGACTTGCCCGCGCCCGTGTCGCCGATGACCTGCACGTGCTGGGCTTCTGCTCGCAGTGGAATACGAAGCATGTCCTTCATGCCGTCCGTCTTGAAGCCGATACCGTCGCCTTTGACAATCCTGTTGAATTGTCGGGGCGTGAGCATCTCCGGGCCTTTCAAACGACGCCCATACCGGAGTCGTTTTTGCCGTTCAACATCCATCCTGACCGTGAACGGCAACACGAGGACGAACAAGATCAGGCCGCCGACAAGCGGTGGCCGGAAGAAGGCGGAAAGGCTGTTTCCCCCATACGCCACGCCTCTCAGAAAGTCGCGTAGGCGTGCATCGACGTAGTTGCGCTTCGGGCCACGGAACAGCAACGAGTACCCCTGTTGCTGCGCCTCGGTTGAGAGCGCCAGCGGAAGCGGTTTGCCACGCGGTTCTGTCGTTTTCCCCAAGACCACATCCCCACTCATCGCCGGCCGTAGTGGAGCTTTGCGCCCGCTGACGAAAAGCATCTGGTAGTTGCTGCTGTGCGTCAGAGTGAATGCCCCTATGACGGATGTGCGCTCGTAGACCGGGAGGTAGTATCGCCGCAGAGGAGTAGCGAGGTGGATACGAATGCACACCGCAACAAAGGTCAGCAAGACGACGGCAAAGGCAAGTGTATAGGTATAGATGGGCACGTGCCGCGGCCAGATAATGGTCTCTTTTCGTCCCCAGGGTGTCTTTGCCATCGCATTACCTCCCGCGTTCAGACATGAGTTTCCCTGCCAGATCGTGCTTGGCCGTACTGATTTCGTCGAGCAATTTGTCGAAGGCCTCCGGCGGGAGCTTCTGGCCGGCGGCGAGCGGGCGAAGCACGTTGACCAGGAGGAGCCTGACACCAAGAATTTCTGCCAACGGAGCATTGTGCGCCGTTACGCCGCGTAATTCGGCCAGAATCACGTCGCGTATCCACTGCCCCCGCGCAAGTCCCTGCGACCGTGCAAACTCCGTGACCGCTTTGCGTTCCTCTCGCGTCAGCTTTGCGGTCACAGGAAAGACACGCAGCGCCTGACGGTCGCGATCAGCTTCTGCATCGGGTTTTGTTTTCAGTAGCGGCATACACGGTTCGCATTTTTCAGGTGCACCCAGGTGCACCTGAAATCGGTATGTGATTGCATTCGTAACAGGTGCACTACGGTGCACCTGCACGACCCTGCTAGGGATGGAGTGTCAAAATTCTTCCGGTGCGAAGCACCGCTGTGGCACCGCCACCATTGCTGAGGGCGAATCATGCCCTCGATCCTGTCACGGATGCCGCCAAAGTGCTGCCGCTGGCAGCACCGTTTGCAGGCCTTCTCGGTGGCTGCTCCACGGCTTCGGAAGCAGGCCCTCGACGCACACGCAATGTGGGCGTGATCTTCTGCGCTTCGGACGACTTCAGGAACTCCTGAAAGTCGCGGTCTTTCGAGAAGACATAGGCAAGCGCCTGCTCCACCACTTCATCGGCGGAAGCATGGATGAATGCGGCATACTGATCGACCTGTACAGCGGTCGTATCGGTCAGCCGAATCGAGGCGCTGAGGTGACGGGTTTGGATGACTTCAAGTAGTGGCATTGTGTTCTCCTTTGAGAGTGGAATCAGGCAGTCTTTCTGCGGGCGATCATGCGCTCGGCAGTGGCCGCAATCTCTCGCGCACGGATGGAGCAAAGTACCGTGGGAATCTCGAAGCGGCGCCGGCTTTCGAGCATGGTGATGATGTCGCCGATACGGATGCCTTCTAGCAGCCAGAGGCGAGCGGAGGCGACATCGACCGTGCGCTGTGCGTAATAGAGCGGATTGGGCTTGTCGGAGCGACGCGAAGCCAGCTCCCTCGTCAGCTTCACGGCATCCTTACCTTGGCCAAGCTGATCGCAAACCCATGCCCAGTCGTTCTCGGAATTACTGTGCTTTGACGGTGGTCTGCGCGAAGGAATCGCCGGACCACAAACCGCTGTATCCATCGTGATTGCATCGAACCGGAAGTCCTCGGGAGTCCATATCGAATCGTCGGGATATTCGACAGTGACTCTGAAGGCTAGATCGTATTTCTGATTGAGGAAACCGGGGATGCGCAACACGCGGTTGCGATCGGTGCATGCGGGATCGCCACCGAAGGCCATAGTGAGCCACTTGAGTGTCTGCTCCTGTCGGTCGAAGTCGAAGCCTTCGACCCGCCACAGTACCTGGTACTTGCCGGGCGACGTGCACAGAATCGAAGTCGGCAGTGGCACCAAATCCGATGCCCGTAGCGCAGCGAGCCGGGCATCTCCATCCGTGTCGATGTCTATATAGAGGTGTCGCACATAGGCGATGCTTTCCTTGGTCCGTTTCCGTGTGCCGACGCGAAGAGGATTGGC
>JASHOY010000030.1 GCA_030038435.1 Acidobacteriaceae bacterium
CCCTGTCAGTGGGAAGTTCAAGCAATTTCGCCATGGGAATTTTGCGCCTCCTTCTTTATGGCCACCGTTCGTGAAATACGGCCGCCACTCTGGAAGGCACATTCTGCCTCCGTCAGTCGACGGATCCTGAACCGATCGACGCTGGCGGCCTCGATGATGAGTTCCTTGTGTCCTTCGCAGAAGACTTCCGTGTCGATCAACCACGCCGCCGGCCGACGGCACATGGCGCACTCCGTGACTCGCATTGGGTTGACCTCAAAAACGAAGAGGGCCGCGATCATTCGCAGCCCTCTTCGTTTAGTAATTCTTGTTTTCGATCAGGCGGCGGGCCTTCTCGATTGCGCCTCATTCATCTTTTCGACGAGCTTTGCCAGCACGCCGAAGTTCTGGATCTCGTCCAGCCTCCGGACGGCCAGACCGTCAAGAATCCCGTAGAACTCGGTCTCGGCGATCTCGGAAGCGACGCGGCGCACCTGGGCCATGCCACGGACGCCGCTCTCCATCCACTTCAGCACCTCCTGCTGGACGCGCTGATTGGGGATGTCCCGTGCGGACCGCACCTTTGCCACGGAGCCCAGAATGTTGCTGAAGAGCATCTGGCCAAGGTCCCGGCGGCACGCCTCGATCTTGCCCGTGATGCTGGCGTCGAGTGGGCCTTTCTGTACAGCATTGGTTCCGTCGCCGTTCTCTTTCCGGGTTGTTCCGTTCTGGACAGGTGCTCGCCGCTCGCACTCAGGCAGCGCCCAGGACGGGAGCGCCGGGATTTCGCGCGGGTGCTTGTATTCATCGAGATCCACCCACATCTCGGCGAAGTTGTAGAAGTAGCGGCCGAGACCGAACACTGAGCATGCCCGTTTAAAGGATTGGGCTTCCGCCGACGTCATTGCGTTCTCATCATCCGCCCACTCCTCGCCGCTTCCGCTGTGCGTTCCGACGCCGGGGATCGACACGACGCAGGTCACCAGTACTTTTCCGGTCTGGATTGGCTTGTCCTTCTTCATCCGGGTGATCGGGGAGACGGTGTGAACCGAGTATTCCCTTGTCCAGCCGCTGGCGGTGAAGATGTGATTCAAGCGGTCTGTGTAGGCCCGCGGATCGGCATAGGGCGTGACGCGGCCTTTGCGGCCATCTCTCGAAGTGGCGGCGACCAGCCACTTCACGTCTTTCGAGGCAAAGGGCTCTTCCAGACGCACCAGGGCATCTGCGGCATTCAGTGAGTTCTCCATAGCACAAACCTTTCGAAGTCCTCGCGTGTGGATTTGGGGGCGAATCAGGTGGGGCCCGAAGAAGCACTCAAATCAGCTTCGGCCTCAATTCAGGTGGTCGATGTCAACTTGCGATAACCTTATTGGTCCACAGTCTGCGAAAAGTCGCAATGGTGGATCCGGATTCCTTCCCATCACATTCCAGCCCCGGCTACCGCAAACACAAGACCTAAATGCGAAGTGTCTCAATCAGCACCGACAGTGCAGCTGGCTGTTGCCGGCGACTTGGATAGTAAAGAAAGAAACCCGGAAACGGCTGGCACCAACTTTCCAGTACGCGGACGAGAGTTCCTTCGGAGAGGTGAGGCGCCGCATGTTCATCCGACATGTACGCAAGACCGACGCCATCCAGCGCCGCCCGGGTGACCAGGCTCAAATCGTCCACGATCAGTGGACCGCTCACCGCCACGGATAGCGCCTTCCTGCCCTTCTCGAATTCCCATCGGTACAGGCCAGCATCGCCGTGCCGGAAGTTGATGCAGCGGTGCCGCAGAAGATCGCGCGGCGATTTCGGCTTGCCATACGATTTGAGATAACCGGGCGAGCCCACGATCACGGGTTTGTGATCCGGAGAAACGCGCACAGCGATCATGTCCTTTTCGATGTACTCGCCGAAATGAATACCTGCATCAAACCCCGCCGCCACAATGTCCATGCGACTGTCATTTGTGGTGACGTCCAGCACGACATCCGGGCATTTACGCGCAAACTCGCCCAGCTTTGGAGCGAGCACCGTACCGGCCGCCAGTCGAGGCACAAGCAGCCGAACGCGTCCGGCGGGCTTGTTGCGCAAACCGGCAACCCTGTCTAAGGCTCCGTGAACCTCAGAGAGTGCCGGGCGCAACTGCGCCAGCAGATCACGCCCCGCATCAGTCGGAGCAACGCTCCTTGTGGTACGCGAGAGCAGCCGTACTCCAACCCGCTCCTCGAGACCGCGCATGGCATGGCTCATGGCCGAAGGAGAGACTCCGAGCCGTTTCGCAGCCCGTGTAAAGCTGCGCTCTTCCGCGACCACGACAAAGGCAGACAACGCGCTAAGATCGTTTTCGAGCATTTGTGAATTATATTCACAAGCGCTTGTCTCCAGCAGGCCCTTATCACAACCACGGTTTGGCCTTACCTTGGTGTTAGAGAATGCGAGCTGCTGTCATCATCCGGCGCGGTTCGCACAGTTCTCCTAGAACAGCAGAACCGTTAGGAGCATCCATGCCTCATGTCATCGTCAAGCTCTGGCCCGGCAAATCCGAAACACAGAAGCATCAGCTTGCAGACCAGATCACAAGAGATGTCATGAGAACTTTCGGTTACGGAGAAGAGTCCCTCTCCGTTGCGTTTGAGGAAGTTGCACCGAGCGAATGGGCAGAGAAGGTCTATCAACCCGACATTGTGGGGAATGCAAAGAATCTCTACAAGAAGCCGGGATACAAGATGTGAAAACTCCCGCCGCGAAAGCCCCACTTCCATAGGCGGAAGGAGGTAAATAACATGGTCAATCCATTGGACTTCACTGGCAAAGTGGCTCTCGTGACAGGAGCGGCATCTGGCATGGGCCTTGCCACTGCGCAGGCCTTCGCAGATGCGGGCGCGGCCGTCGCACTCGCGGACTTTAGAGAGGGTGCCGTGAAGTCAGAGGCCGAGAAGTTGGCCGCTGCCGGCCACAAAGTGCTTGCCATCCACTGCGACGTGAGTGATGACACCCAGGTGGAACAGATGGTGGAGCGCACAGTGGCTGAGTTTGGCAGGCTCGACGCTGCCTTCAACAACGCGGGTGTCATGGCCCGCATCGCACCGACAGCGGAAAGCACGCGCGAAGAATGGGACCGCGTTATCGGCATCAATCTCCGCGGTGTGTGGAGTTCGATGAAGTACGAACTTCGACAGATGCAACGCCAGGGCAGCGGGGCGATTGTGAACAATGCCTCGGTGGGCGCTCTCACCGGCAACCCTGGGATCGGCTCCTACATTGCATCGAAGCATGGTGTGGTGGGCCTGACGCGAACTGCGGCTCTCGAATACATCAAAGACGGCATTCGCGTGAACGCAGTCAATCCCGGCTTGATCGACACGCAAATCGCCCGCGATGTGGTCAGTGGCGACGAACAGGCATACAACGAAATCGCCAAGAACGTACCGATCCGCCGGGCGGGCCGCCCAGAAGAGATCGCCTCAGCTGTTCTGTGGCTGTGCAGTCCCGGGGCAAGCTACATCGTCGGTCATGCTTTGACCGTGGATGGTGGGATGACGGTGGTTTAAGCTTGGCCGTCGCTCAGCAGTGAATCTGGGTTCCAAACAGACCGCAATCGAGGAGATTTGAAATGCGAGGAACAGTTCTTTACGGACCGGGCGACGTCCGCTTTGAAGATCGGGAAGCCCCCCGGATCGAGAAACCGACCGACGCCATCATCCGCATCGCCGTCACGTGCGTGTGCGGTTCCGATTTGTGGCCTTATCGCGGCATTCAAAAAATCGCTCAGCCTACGCCCATGGGGCACGAGTACTGCGGAATTGTCGAAGAAGTCGGAAGCGCCGTCAAAACGGTGAAGCCCGGCCAGTTCGTCATCGGCTCATTCTGCATCTCTGACAACACCTGCCCCAACTGTCGTAATGGCTACCAATCCGGTTGTCAGAATCTCGAATTCATGTCGCGGGCGCAGGCGCCTTATCTTCGTGTCCCATCGGCTGACGGCACCCTCGTACCGACACCAGACATTCCATCTGACGATCTGCTTCCCAGCCTTCTCACCATTTCCGATGTTCTCGGAACCGGCTGGTTTGCGGCCGACGCGGCCAACGTGAAACTCGGCTCGACGGTCGCGGTCGTGGGCGATGGTGCGGTTGGCTTGCTCGGCGTCCTTTCAGCCAAGCAGATGGGTGCCGCGCGGATCATCGCCATGAGCCGGCACGAAAGGCGCCAGCAATTCGCGAGGGAATTCGGGGCAACGGAGATCGTAACGGAACGTGGCGATGAGGGGGTCACACGCATTATGGATTTGACGAATGGCATTGGCGCCGACTCCGTTTTGGAGTGCGTTGGAAGCGAGGAGTCAATGATGCAGGCGATCCTTTCCACGCGACCTGGCGGCTCCATCGGGTATGTGGGAGTGCCGCACGGAATGAAGCTCGATATGCCACCGGTTTTCTTCCATCTGGTGCGTCTCCATGGTGGCCCCGCTCCGGTGCGCCGGTACCTGCCGGATCTAATCAAGCTCGTCTGGGAAAGAAAGATCAACCCCGGCAAGGTGTTCGATCTGACTCTCCCGCTCGACGAGGTGGCCGAAGGCTATCGGGCCATGGATGAGCGTCGCGCCATCAAGACCTTGCTTCGCCCGTAAGCGTCGGTGGGAGACGCTACTTTAAGGAGAGGTGCAATGAGCGCCTGGTCGAAAGAGGACCTTCGAAAGATGGCTGAAGCCGACGACCTGCACATCGCACCGTTTCGCGACGACGGTGTGACCTATGGAACTCCGACCTGGATTTGGTCCGTCGTTGTCGACGACGCCCTTTACGTTCGCGGCTACAACGGCCAACAGTCTCGCTGGTACCAGGCCGCAGTGAAGCAAAAGGCCGGGCGCATCACGATCGCCGGAATGACGAAGGATGTTGTGTTCGGACCTGTGCGGGGAGCTATCAACGATCGCATCGATGATGCGTACCGGGAAAAGTACAAGCGAAGCTCGTATCTGAAGCCAATGATCAGCCAGCGCGCGCGTTCGGCGACTGTGAAGATCATGCAGCGGGACCTTCACACGTAGAAACACAGACACAAGCAAAGAAGAGGACTGCAAAATGGAAATCAAGCGGATTGGATCACAACCATCAGCCAAAGGCCCGTCGGACTGGTTCACGGGAACCGTTCGCATTGATCCCCTGTTTACCGCTCCGGACCCTGCGTTGGTTGCCGGCGCCAGTGTCACCTTCGAGCCGGGTGCCCGGACCGCATGGCACACGCATCCGCTGGGGCAGACTCTGATTGTCACGTCCGGATGCGGGTGGGTACAGCGTGATGGCGGTCCGGTCGAGGAGATCCATCCAGGAGACGTGATCTGGTTTGCACCGGATGAGAAGCACTGGCACGGCGCCACGCCGACCACTGCTATGTCGCATATTGCCATCCAGGAGAAAAAGGACGGCAAAATGGTTGACTGGATGGAGCACGTTTCAGAAAGCCACTATCGAAGAGCATGATTCTCCGGGATCGGCAACTGCTCAACTGACTTCATGTCAGTAAGCATCCCTGCGGAACGTGCACGGCGAAGCGAAACTGAACACTCGCGGAAATACCCGGATTAGAACGGAATCTCCGAATCTGTGATGCCAAGACCGTCGAAGTCGCTGGCCGTTTCCGCCTTCCGATCATCGTGCGACGCACGCTGATCTGCGGCGGCTTTTCCTGAGCGCCCATTCTCCGAAAGAAGGCTGATGTCTCCAACCACGATCTCGGTGCGGTAGATCTTCTTGCCGCACTCCTTGTCGTCCCAGGACCGGGTTGTGAGCCGACCCTCGACAAACAGTTTCGACCCTTTGTGCACGTAATCACGCAGGATCTCGGCGCCTCGCGCGTAGGCGACCAGGTTGTGCCACTCGGTGCGCTCCTGCCACTCGCCCTGCTTGTCCTTGAAGCGCTCGGAGGTCGCCAGCGAAAGCTTGGCAACCAGCGTGCCACCGTTTGTTGACGCGATTTCCGGGTCCTTACCGACATTGCCCAGCAGCAGAACCTTGTTCACTGTCTTGCTCATAATCTGCTTCTCCTTTTCCCGCGCCTTCGTCGATCCGGCGCGAACACCGTGTTCTTAACTGAAAACGTGCGCGATAGCCCTTCGCAGTTCCTCAGGCTCGTAGCTATTCCCCGTGTAGCGAAAGCACCTTCCTTCGGCGTCGAGGTTCAGGTATCGACGCGTATCGATGTGCTTGTACAGGTAGAGTTCGCCGGATCGGCCCATGAACATGAAGTGCTGGCACAGTTTCGTTCCGAGTACCTGTTCCAGCGGCGTCCAATCGGACGTCATGGCCGCTCCTCCGCCTTGGCTTCGACAGTCTCCGGAACCTCTTCAAACATTTCCCCGAGCAGGTAGATTGTGGTCCCGGTTAGGCACATGACCATCACGTAGTCGAAGACTCTGAAATCAAGCCCTGTCCGACGTATCAAGACCTCCGACACCATCGCTGCGTGCAGGAGAATCACGAAGGACGCGGCCCAGAGCGCATGACGAACCACGCGATGCATGGCGATCTGCTCACCATTCCTGCGGACTTCCAGCAGAACGAAGATTGCGAAGTACGCGCACAGAACGTACCACTCCTGCGCGAACAGCTCGATCAATCCCTTCACCGTGAAATGCATGTCCTCTCCCTTTCCGAAGGCTTAAGTCAGCCTTCGAGGAACATCCCGAAATCCGAGAGCCGGCGCAGCAGAGCGAGCGCTCCAAGAACCGCCGGGCCAATGGCCAAGGCATTGATGAGGTCGATGTGATGCAGTTTGCGTTCGAGACTGCTCTCTTCTTCATCTCGTCCGATTTCGAGTTCGATCCTGAGCCGGACGACAAGAAGAATTGCGACGATGATGGCCGCCACCGCAACGGG
>JASHOY010000224.1 GCA_030038435.1 Acidobacteriaceae bacterium
AGAGGCTGACCCAATTTAGTAACTGAGCCGATGTAGAAATTGATCCGATTTAGAAGCTGACTCGATGTAGAAGCTGAGCCAATGTAGAAACTCATGTAGAGTCCTTACCGCCTCCCCGCCAACAGGGGTTCTCTCTGGCTCCCTGGCTCCGGCCTAACCCGGCCAAAATGGCTCCGTTTTAAACCGGCGCTGACAGCCTGGGGGGTAAAGATTATGACCCCGGCAACTGCTCGCAATACGGACGGCATCGATCCCAGTTCCACCACGAACGTCACCATCACGCACTGTTACATCCACGCGGGCGATGACGATGTGGCCGTCGGTTCCAGTCACGGCGTTCCGTCCTCGCATATTTCTATCCTCGACAACCACTTCTACACCGGCCATGGAATGTCTATCGGAAGCGGCACCAGCGGCGGCGTCAACCATATGCTGGTCAAGAATCTCACCATCGATGGTGCGCAAAATGGCATCCGCATCAAGTCCGATCCCAGCCGTGGCGGACTCGTGCAGGACATCACTTATGAGAATGTCTGCATTCGCAACGTCACAAACCCCATCGTCCTCACCCCGCACTACACCAACTTCACCGGAAACCTGATTCCTGAGTACCGCAACATCACTCTCCGCAATGTGCACATTCTCACGCCCGGTTATTACATCTTTTCCGGGCTTAATCCGCAGCACAAACTCGGCGTCACGCTCGACAATGTCTTCGCCGACGATATGAGTAAGTCCCACATGCTTGCGGAAGACGCCGATGTCACCCTCGGGCCTGAAGTTGGCAACCTTGTTCCGAGCGGAACGGATGTCACCGTGCAGAGCGCGTCCAACACCCATGCAGGGCAGCCATTGGCCTGCGCAGCGCGCTTCGTCCCGTTCCCAGCTCTCGCCACAGCTCCGCAGCTTGCCGGCAAGGTGCCGCCCGTCGATCACACATTCTATGTCGCCGCTGACGGTACCGGGGACTACTACTCCATCCAGCGCGCCATCGACGTCGCCCCTTCTACCGGTGCTGTCATTTCCGTTGCGCCCGGCATCTATCACGAAAATCTGACCATTACGAAGCCGAACATCACCCTGCGCAGCCCTTATCAGGACGCCGGCAAAACCATCGTTGTAGCGGATAAGAGCGCCATTACCGCCGGAAGCGACGTGCCATCGGCAACGGTCAACGTCACGGCTGATAACTTCGTCGCTGAAAATTTGACCTTTGAAAACAACTACGACGAGTCTCATCCCACCATGCCGGAAGGTTCGCAGGCCCTTGCGCTGGCAGTCAGCGGGGATCGCGATGTCTTCTCCAACCTGCGCCTGGTCGGCCAGCAGGACACTCTCTACGCCGGCAGCAAAGGGTGCAGCGGCAAGGGCGCAGACACCACCTGTATCCCTGCGCGTCAGTACTTCGATCACTGCTACATCGCGGGCAACTTCGACTTCATCTTCGGTGATGCCAAGGCTGTTTTCGATCACTGCACCATCTACAGCAGGAAGCTGCATCAGGGCTTCATCACCGCACAGAGCAAGAGGTATCCGGCGCAGGACTCCGGCTTTGTCTTTAACGACTGTCGCCTCACCGCTGCGCCGGGTGTTCAAAACGTTTATCTTGGCCGGCCGTGGCGTTCTTATGCTACGGTCGTCTATCTCAATACTTGGATGGGCAAGCAGATTGCCCCAGCAGGCTGGCACGTGTGGCAAAATGGCGCACCTGCCATCTGGCGCGAATGGCCCAAGATCCCGCTCCACACTCTTTCCGCAGCGTTCTTTGCCGAATATCACTCAACAGGGCCGGGTGCAGATCCGTCTCAGCGTGAGCCACACGCAAAACAACTGACCAAGAAGCAGGCTCAGAAATTCGAACCGGAAAACTTTCTGCGCGGCAGCGATGGTTGGGATCCAATCAGTGTCCTGCACAAGGAGCACTAGATCGGGCGGGGGAAACCTATCTTCAGGCCTCCTGTTTCGCAGCCTATCGACAGCACTGAAATGATTCATAATTACTCACAGGCCCCTGAGACGAGGTGGTTGGGCGAGAATTGTTTCTAAATGTTTGCCTTTTGACACGGCCTGATCGGGGAGATCCGGCCGTTGATTTGATGGGGTTTATGCGGCGGACTTTTCGAGCCCTTTTGTTACGGGTGCGAACGAGTGCACGCGAGAGCATCTGGTTGCACCCCAGCAAAATGGTCCTTTTCGCACGCCAAGATCTAATTTGCCGGCTTCCGAGCCGCCCGCCGACAAGTATCTAAGAATCCTCTATTTGGACGGAAAGGCACCGACTTCCACAGGGTCGCGGGAGTGTGGTCGGCTATGCTGACGTTTGAACTTTTTCGACCTCAAATTCGCCCTTTTGCACCGGTGTTGGGGCATTTTCCGGCTCGGAACGCAGGTAAATCGCGGCTCGAACGCAGGATTTTCAGAGCAAAATGTTACCGCTTAGTAAAGATCTCCAGGCTGGATCCCCTGGCTCGGTAAGTCCGCGGAGACCTCTGTCCCTCAGCCCAGACAGGCAACGGTGGCATCGCCGGCCACTCGGATGTAATCAATACCGGCGGAACCGGGCCGCCCTGGGTCTGATTCCGTCGCAGTGTTCAGCGTGCGTGAGGGAAAGTCCGGGCCTTTCTGCCGATCCACCAGGCAGTCAGCGTGCACCACACGAAAAGTACCCCAGTTGTTGAAGCCCGGCAAATACCTTTGCAAAGACGCTATCTGCGCGAGTCTTCGTGCTTCCTGGGGCGGGCAAGTTGTCGCGGTAGGGACGATCTTCACAGATCGCCACCGGGTGGCCGGAGGTAGTCGCCCACCTCCGGCTCCCACAGAACGTAGCGTGCGGATTTCCCGCACTACGCTCTTCGGAAGTTGCTTCACAGCGCGGCGAGAGCCTGTAACGCCCTGTAGGGGAGATACAGCTTTGGTCGCAACAGAGGGAACTGTTCCTTGATCCGTTGGAATTGCTTCCAGTAGACCGTGCCATGCCAGCTCCGACTGCTCAACATTTTGCGCCAGTAGCGCTCCACAGCCCGATGCACCCGTTGCAACGCACGAATATTTCCGCCGATGCCATAGTAAGCATAGTGACCACGGAGCATTTGATTGAGATGATTCACCTGATCCTGGAGCGACAAGTGCCGCGCCTGCCGCATCTGGTCCTGCAAGCGCATAAGTGCGCGTCGCAGTCGTGTCTTTTCCGTACGCATACCAATCCGAAAGTTGCCCTTTTGATTGCGCGTGCAGTACAGGGTAAAGCCCAAGAAATAAATCGTCTCCGGGCGTTTCCGACCACGTTTGCTCGCGTGTCGATGCGCAAAGCGACCAAATTCGACAAGCTTGGTCTTCTTCGGCTCCAAGGTCAGGCTGAACTTTCTCAGCCTCTTCACAAGTGCTTCCTGAGCGCGGAGAGCATCCACACGATATTGGAAACACAGCACGAAGTCGTCGATGTATCGCACCATGCAGGCCTCGCCCCGAAGTCGCGGCTTGACCACGCGCTCGAACCACAGATCGAGCACATAGTGCAGATACACGTTGCTCAGCAAGACGCTGACCGA
>JASHOY010000225.1 GCA_030038435.1 Acidobacteriaceae bacterium
GAGCAGACCATTGGCTTCCGGTTCGATGCTTTCAATGCGTTCAACATTGTGAGTTATGGCAATCCGGACACCAACATAGGCGATACAAATTTCGGCAATGTCTATCTGGCGGGACCTCGCTCGACCTCGCGCCAACTGCAGTTTTCGCTGCACTACAACTTCTAGCGGGCTTCAGGGGTGCGGCCGGCTACCGCACCCTTTTTGCGCGGAATTTACAACACCCTCCCGGGTCAGCGGCAAGCGCGAACATCTGCGCAGAACCGGGAAGGAAGGCAACACGTAGGAAGTAAGACGGGATTGAATCATCATGGTGCTCGAAATCTGTGTGGACTCCCTGGATTCGGCGGTGGTTGCCGAAAAGGGAGGAGCGGAACGCGTGGAGTTGTGCAGCGATCTGTTGGAAGGCGGCATAACCCCGAGCGCAGGACTGATACAGAGAGTCCGTGCCGCTGTTTCCATCGATCTTTTTGTGATGATCCGCCCGCGCGGCGGAGATTCAGTGTATTCGGGCAGCGAACTCGAAGTGATGGAAGCGGACATTGCCGAGGCCCAGCGGCTGGGCGCGGATGGCATTGTGCTAGGGGTTTTGAATCAGGATGGCACAGTTGACATCGAGGGTACGGAACGGCTGGTGAAGATGGCGGCGCCGATGCAGGTGACCTTTCACCGCGCCTTTGACATGACGCGCGACCTGGAGCGGGCATGCGAAGACGTGATCGCCACGGGGGCGCACCGCATCCTCACCTCCGGCGGCAAGCAGACAGCGCGCCTTGGCGCAGAACAGATTGCCGGACTGGTGCGGCGCGCAGGCCGGCGGATAGCGATCATGGCGGGCAGCGGAATCAACGCCCACAATGCGCATGAACTGGCGCGCAGCACCGGGGTTCCAGAAATGCATGCTTCCCTGCGCAAGCGGGCGGAGAGCCCGGTGCGCTATCGCAACAACGGTGTGACCATGGGATCGCGCAAGAATGAAGAATTCCTCCGCTATCAACTGATCGAGGCTGACGTTCGCGCGCTGCGCGGGGCCCTGGATTCGATCACGGAAGCGGCGAGCGCCGGCCGATCCGTACAATGAGGTGAGCCACACCATCTTTTGCTGGAGAGCGCAGTTCTTCCATCATGTCTTCGAAAACCGATACGCGCGCCAAAGAGATCTTGAAGCTGCTGTTGCGTCACGGCAAAACTTCGGTGGAGGATCTGACCACGGCGCTTTCGGCGTCGCCGGCGAGCATCCGCCGCGACTTGGCGCGGCTGGAAGAGCGAGGACTGGTGCATCGGACGCACGGCGGGGCCATGCTGTCCAGCGGATCGATGTACGAGCCCTTCCGCTTTGACGCGTCCTTTCATGTTCGCGAGGACCGCTTCGCCGCCGAGAAGCAGCGCATCGCCCACGCCGCCGCCGCGCTGGTGAATGAGCACGACACCATCGGCCTCTCCGCGGGCACAACCACTACCCTTTTGGCGAAGCATCTTCAGCACCGGCGCAACATTCACGTGATCACCAATGCCGTGAATATCGGAATGGAGCTCAGCTCCACGACCGATGTTCAAACCACGTTGACCGGCGGGGCGATGCGATGGGTGGGCGCGTTTTCGCTGGTGGGTCCCGCAGCCATCGAGACGGTGAATATGTTTGTCATGGATCGCCTGTTCCTGGGCGTCACCGGGTTACATGCCACGCACGGGGCCACCATGATCGAACCGGAAGAAGCCGCTATTTCGCGAGTCATGATCAAGCAGGCGCGCGAGGTGATCGTGGTTGCCGATTCGAGCAAGATGGGCATGGTGAGCCCGGCGGTGATATGCCTTCCCCGCGAGATCGACCAGTTGATTACCGACGATGGTATCGACCTGGAGACATTAGCGTCTTTTGAGGCCGCCGGAATTCATGTAACCAGGGTCTGATCGGGCGGCTTCGACGTATTGAAGATCGAGAAATCCAGTAAGCAGCGACTAGAGTACGCATCGTAATTGCGCCGCTCAATGCACGTGAATGTTGCCCGAGCCGGTGCCGATGCGTACTTGCGGTCCGCCGCCGTTGATGCTGCCGGTCAGGTGATGGTGGTTGCCGCTTTGCCCTGAAATCGGACGGTCGCTGTGGATGTCGCCGGAACCGGTGCCGGCGTTCAGGTTGAACCCGGCGCTTGCCGGCCAGAAATCAACATTGCCGGAACCGGTGTGGACATCCCACAGCGAGGCGGGCGTGCCGGCCAGCTTGATATCGCCCGAACCGGTGTGTGCGCTGAGGCCGCCGCGAAGATTGCGCAGCTCGATGTTGCCCGAGCCGGTGGATGCTTTGACGTCGCCTTCGCTTCCCTGTTCCGTGTAGATATTTCCCGAGCCGGTACCCACGGAGAAAGCGCCGAGGAGGCCGGTGGCGTGGATATTGCCGGAGCCGGTGCGCAGGGAGGGGTTTTCGCCCACGCCATCGTCGGAGATGTCGCCGGAGCCGCTGGAGGCGCTGAGAAAAGCGTTGCCGGGCGCTTCAATTTCGTAGTCGATGCTGATGCCGTGCCAATTCTGCCGCGGCGCGCCGATGCGCACGATGTTGCCGGTCTGCTCGACGGGCGGGTTGGCTGCCACCTGGCGCACCTCATCTTCATTGCCGCCCCAGAAGTTTGCCTTGACGTGGCCGACAATGGAGACCTGGTTGTCCGATCCGCGCGAGAGTTGGATATTGCCCGCGCCCGTGGAGACAATGAGCTGCAGCGCCGAGCCGTTGACGGTGAGGGTGCGCTGAAAAGTGGCTTGGGGCGGCGCGGCTTGGGCGGGAACGGCGGCTAAGGCGGCGAGTCCAAGCAGCGCGACCGCGCCCAGCGAAGTGACACCGTGCCGGAAAAGATGGGAAAGAGAGCGATGCGAGTGGATCCGGGAATCAGCCATGGCGACTCCTTGCATGGATAGGCGCGGCCGAAGGCACAATGGGCGGAGATTCACCCTTTGCTGGCGGCCGAAGCGCATTCCTCCAGTGATACGCAATGCGGAGTCCTGGGGTTCCTTACCGGATCGGCTTGGCTTTTCCGTCGTGCAGGCTCTGGCTGATGATGGCGTCGATTTTTCTCTGGTTGTCGAGTGACATGTGTACCATTTGGCCCACCAGGCGGCCCTGCTCGGCTCCGAGCTGGCCCATCTGCCTGCCGAATGCATTCCACTCACCGCTCTGCCGGTAGATCCCGCTCTCGGCGCGGGCAACCTGCGCCTGCAGACCGGCGATCTGCATCTGCAGCTTCATGAGCTGAGCCTGGGTGATGGTGTCGCCCTGGGCGGCTTTGAGGTTGTCAACGGCGCTGTTGAGGGCGGCCATTTGCCTGGAAAGATCGGGCTTGGGCACGGTCGCCTGGCGTTGCAGGCGCACCTTCTGGCGCAATTGTTCGCCGAGCGCGCGCTGCAGTCTGTCAAGCGCGCGCATCTGGCTGCGGAGATCCTCCGCCGGCTTCTCAATGGTTTCAACCTGCGCCACCAGGGATGGATCTTCGACGATATAGGATTTGCCGTCGTGCCTGAACCAGAGGAAAGGTGCATGCGCAGTTTTGCGCGCCCGATCGATCTCAGCCTGGTGGCCCCCGTAGAACATGCCGGATTGCGGCTCGCCTTCGGCGGGGACGAGCGCCCAGGTATCGCCGCCGGCGAAGGGAAAGTTTGGGTTGTCGCGAAAGATCTGGTTGCGCAGCGCGTCCATTTGCAGGCGGTTAAGGACGTTGAGGTCCGGCATGGGCGGCAGGGGTGGAATGCGGATGTCAACAGGGGGGATGGGCGGCACCTGCGCCGGTATGGGTGGCATGGGCCGGACAATGATCTGGCCGGGTTGGGGCGGGACCGGAGGTGCGGGGGCTGCATCGGGAGCGGGAGCGGGTAAAGCGCCGGGCGCAGGTGACGGCGCGGGCCCCAGCGCTGCCGGAGGCGGCGGCTGCGGAGTAGGCGCGGCATCGGGACTGGGCGCGGGCGCCGGAGCGGGTTCGTCCTGCCCCGGGGCTGCGCTCTGGCCCGCGCCTTCATCCGGAATGGCCTGTGCGGGAGGGTTGGAAACGCCTGCATCGGGCGCTGCCGCTGGCGGTTGCGCCGGGGCGGTTTGCGCGGCCCGCACTGGAGCCTGGGCTGCGGCCTGCACCCGCACCAGCGCCGCTGAAGCCAGCAGCGCGGCGGCGGCGACGGCCAGGGCGGCGGCGGCGCGGCGGCTGCCGCCGGTGAAGGCCTGGTGGAAAGTTGCGTCGTTGAGCAGGCGCTCGATGCGGGAGGCGAGTTTGCCGGTGCGGGCCATGGCGACTCCGGTGTGGGTTGGGCGCGGCAGGGCCGCGAATTCGAGAAGCATCTGGGCGTAGCGGGATGGGCTGTCGGCTTCTTCGAGTCCGGCGCGGTCGCCCATGGCCTCGCCCAGCTCGGAGAGTTTGTGCCGGAGCCACCAGCCCAGGGGACTGAACCAGACCAGGGCGGCGTAGAGTCCGGCGAGCAGTTGCAGGTAGAAATCGGCCTGGCGCACGTGTTCGCGCTCATGAGCGATCACCACGCGCAGTTTTTCCGCGGACCAGTTTCTGTAATCGGCGGGGAGGACGATGGCAGAGCCGAAGTTGGCCGGCGAACTCAGGCGGCGGCTGCAGCGCACGCCTGCGCTGGGCGCGAGTCCGGCGAGCTTTGGCAGGGAAACGGGATCGGCGGTGAGCCAGACGCGAAGCGCGGCGAAAAGGCCGGTTGCGAGGCGCAGCAACAGCGCCGCGGCGACGGCGAGGTAGAGCAGCCATCCCAGTTCGACGAGTTGCAACCGGCGTGATTGAAGGGGATTGGCAGCGGGAGCGGGATGGGTTGCAGGGGGATCACGTTGCAAGGATGCCGGGGCCGCGGCGAGAGCCAGGAATGCCGGATCGCCACTGCTGCTTAATTCAGGACTTTCTTGGGCGGCGCTGCGAGCCGCGGCGGGAAGATCTGACCAGGCAGAAGGCGGCGGGAGTGGAGCAGCGTCAATCCTTGATGCGTAGTCGCCGGAAGGCGCGGCCAGTGCAGGCGCGGCTTGCCAGTCAGAAAACCGCAGAGGCAATACCCGCGCGAGGGATGGCAGCTCGATGGCGTCGCCGGCGGGCAGCCACTGCCAGCGCATCAGCAAGGGCATGGCGAGGGCGCCGGCGAGCATCAGCGTCCATGCGGTTTTCTGCGCGCGGACGTTGTCCACGCGGAAGAGCCGCAGGGCGAGCCAAACCGCGGCGGCCGCAGCCAAAGCGCGCAGGGGGGCTTCAATCAGTACCGAAAACAGGACATGAGTCATGGCTTTCCCTCCTTCTCTGCGTGGCCGGATTTGCGCGCTTCCATCTCCTGCGCAGTGGCAATACGCTGGGCGAGCCGTTGCAAGTCGGCGCTGTCCAGCACCTCGGAATCGACCATGCCCACCAGCAGCGCTTCCATGGAGCCCTCGCAGAACCAGTCGGCTATGCGTTGCGCGGCGCGGCCGGCGACGCGCTGGCGGGTCTCCGCGGGACGATAAATGAAGGTGCGGTTTTCTACAGCGTGCGCCAGGTAGCCTTTTTCTTCGAGACGGCGCAACACCGTGCGCACGGTGGAGTCCTTCAGGGGGCGATCAAGCTCTTCTCTCACCTGCTCAGCGGAGATAACGCCCTTCTGCCAGACAATGAGGAGGATGCTTCGCTCGAGTTCTCCAAGTTCCACGGGGTCGTGCCCGGAATGAGTGTTACGGACCATAATGTTACTCACCGTAACATTATACGCAAGGCCCGTCAAGTGGCTTTTTTGAGAACGGCAAAAGCGGTTGCAGTCTGCCGCGCTGCCGGCGCGTTTAATTCCGCAGCGGCTTGCCGGTTTTCAGGGTATGGGCGATGCGCTCCTGGGATTTGTGTTCGCCGCAGAGGGAGAGGAATGCTTCGCGCTCGAGATCAAGGAGATATTGCTCGCTGACCAGCGTACCGGGGGTGATGCGGCCGCCGGCGAGGATGTAGGCGGCCCAGCGCGCCACCTTCTGATCGTGTTCGGAGGCGAAGCCGGCCTCGCCCATAAGGAAGATGCCGGTTTCGAGCGCGCCCAGCGCCGCTGTACCGGCTGCCGGAATCCTGGTCCGGGGCTGCGGAGGGATGTAGCCGGCTGCGTCCAGCGCGGAGGCCGCGGCTTTGGCATCGAGGAGCAGACGCTCGCGATTCATGGTGATGCGGTCGGGCGGGGAAAGCAGGCCCAGGGTACGCGCCTCAGCGGCGGAAGTGGATGCCTTGGCCATGGCAATGGTTTCCAGCGAACGTTTCATTGCGGCGGCCAGCTCGGCAGATTGCGCAAATCGCGACGGCGGATCGCGTGGATCCGGCGGGGCAAGAGCCACGGCAGCATCCACGGCGCGCAACAGCATTTCCTTGGTGCCGCCACCGGCGGGAATCAGGCCCACGCCTGCTTCCACCAGGCCCATGTAGGTCTCCGCGTGCGGCTGGCGACGCGCGGCGTGCAGGCAGATTTCCGCACCGCCTCCGAGGGTAAGGCCAAAGGGGGCTGCCACCACCGGACGCGGACAGAATTTGATGGCTGCGGTCATCTGCTGAAAACTGTGAATGATGGCGTTGAGCTCTTCCCATTCTGCTTCCTGAGCCAGCAGCAGAAGATCGAGGAGATTGGCGCCGACGCTGAAGTTGTCGCGATCGCCGCTGATGATGAATGCGGTAAAGTTGCGCACCGCATCGGAGGAGGGATTCAGTGTTGAAGAGATCATCCCCAGCACGTCGCCGCCGATGGCGTTCTTGAGCGAGTGCAGTTCGATGCAGGCGATGCCGTCGCCGAGATCGATCAGTGACGCGCCGGGATTGAATCGAACCACGCCGTGGGAGCGGCGGAAATCGGCCACGGAAGCGTGGCCGGGCTGGGGACGAATCGGCTCCCAGTGGCCAGTGACGGGACTGAAACACTGCGGCCCGTGCTGGGAATACCAGGTTGCCGTCTGCGGCTCATGATCGAGAAGCCTCGCGACAGACACGCTTACCGGGAATTCCAGAGCCTTCATTCGCGCCACGGATTCAGCCACACCGGCGGCATCCCACATTTCGAAGGGCCCAAGCTCCCAGTTGAAACCAGCGCGCATGGCGCGATCGATGGAAGGCGCATCGGGCGCAGCTTCGCCGATTCGCTCTGCCGCGAAATTCCAGAGCCGGCAAAGAAGCGGCAACAAAAAAGCCGCGGCTTTGTCATGTGCCGGATTACCCGCCAGCAGGATTTTCAGCCGTTCCGGCAACCGGGTCGCGTTTTTTGCCGCTTCGAGGGTAGGAATGGTGGGCTTCGCCGCAAGGCGATATTCGAAGGTTGCGGGATCGAGCACCAGCCGATCCTCTTTCCCATCCGCTCCGCGCTGTTTTTTATAGAAGCCCTGGCCGGCTTTGTCGCCGATCCATCCGCGCTTGACCAGCTCGGCGAGAATCTGCGTAAAAGGACCCCGTGGCGCGCCCTCGGGAAAATTCGCGGCCACATGGGCGAGCACGTCGATTCCGACCAGATCGGCGAGGCGGAAGGTTCCGGTGCGCGGCCAGCCGATGGCCGGGCCGGTAAGGACATCCACTTCTTCCGGGGTCAGGCCTTGCTCGTGCATCAAGTTTCCGGCATCGAAGAGCACTGCGACGCCGATGCGGTTGGCGATGAAGTTGGGCGTGTCATTGGCAAAGACCACCTGTTTGCCGAGGATGCGGTCAACAAAAGCGGCAAAAGCGGCTACCAGGGCGGGGTCGGTTTCGGCGGTGGGAATCAGCTCCACAAGCCGCATGTAGCGCGGCGGGTTAAAGAAGTGTGTTCCGAAGAAGCTCCGGCGGTGGCTGGGCAGTGCCATCGCGATGCGGCCGATGGGGAGGCCGGAGGTGTTGGTGGTGAGCAGCGTATGAGGGGCCAGATGAGAGACGACTTTGTTCAGCAGCGCGGTCTTGATCTCCAGGTTCTCGGCGACCGCCTCGACTACCCAATCGCAGGCGGCTAATTTGGGCAGGTCGTCTGCGAAGTTTCCCGGGCTGATCAACGCGGCCAGAGACGAATCGTAAAAGGCCGCGGGTCTGGTTTTGGCCAATGCTGAAATTGCCGACTCGGCGAGGTGATTGCGGCGGTGCTCCTGACTGGCATTTTCTTGAACCATATCGAGGAGGAGCGATGGGATGCCGGCGTTAGCGAGATGGGCGGCGATGCGGGAGCCCATGGTACCGGCGCCGAGTACGGCGGCGCGGCGGACGAGAAACGGTTTGGCGCCGGCCAGTTCTGTGCTTGTGGCGAGCTCGGCGGCAATGCTCATGCTCAACTCCCCTGCGCGGACTGGTGGCGCTTCAAACGCCGCGTGGAAACGTTGGCAGCATACGGAAGTTGGCTCGCGCGGTCAAGGAGAGCCCTTGCGACTGGGCATGGATTCGCCGCAGAGCGTTCCGGGGGTACGATGCTCGGTCGCAGTTCTCCGAGGCTCGAGAGGCAGATTCGGAATCAACCAGCCCCGGCGCAAACTTCGGCCGGAGCTGATATTTTGCTCTGGATTTTCGAGTTGTGGTGGTGCGAATCGAACTGGAGAGACTGTCAGGTGCGCGAAGAGACACTTCAAGCGTCCCGGCGAGAGAAACTGTTCGCCAGGATTCCCGCGGCGCCTTGCGGGAAGTCCTTCGGCTGAATTTGGCCGTTTTCCGGGTGGGGGGTTGGCCGCCCGGCTGCTGGAGGAGTTTCCGATTTACTGAGTGACGGTCACGGTCAGATTCAGGTCCACCGGGATGGGCTGATTGTCCATGGTTCCGGGGCGAAAACGGAAGTGACGAACCGCTTCAACCACGCTTGCGTCCAGAGACTGGTTCAAGGACTTGACGACCCGGATGTTCTGAGGGACGCCATACTTGTCGACAGTGAGAGCGAGGGCGACCTGGGCGCCGGCCGGGAGCGTATCCAACATGCCCTGAGGCAAGCTGATGGCGGCGGTGTCGAGGACGACCGGGGCTTTGACTCCGGTGCTGACGCGGAGGTTGGTGGTGGTGACAACAGCGTCGGTCGACGTCTGGCTGGCGACCGCCGCGACGGGAAAGAGCATCGAGCAAAGTGCTAGTGCCGGTGCGAGTTTACGACGCATGTTTTTCCTCCAAAGTTTTAATTGTGACCGTCATCAGCATACTTCTTAATAAATACGATTGTCAACACAAAAATATATACGTAATAAATTCAATAATCTGCCAGAACTGAACCGTTAATTTTGAACAACTCGTGAAAAATTATGCCTCCTGCAGCGAAGAGACAGGAACCGCTCCTGGACTGCGCGCGGAAGTGGCTGCAGCGGCATTTTGCGGGGGTATGTGTGGGCGGTTTTGCTTGAATCTGGATACGGCGCGAAAGCATAAACGTCGCACCGCTTACGGAACCAAGGCAGGCGATTGCCTGAAAAGCGGGTCTTCACTGAGGGAATTCAGGTGAGTTCCCGCCCGTTCCATGCGCTCTTTGTTCGATTGACGCGTTGAGTTCTGCACAATAGGGTGGAAAAGGCACGCGGCCTGAACTTCAGGGCCCGCAGGCGGCAGCCCGGCGGCGATCGCATTTCGCGACTCTGCGCTGGAGTATTGCGCCACAATGGAGAAGAGTATTGAATTACAGGAATGGATGCGGCGCGGAAATGAGTCAGCAATCAGGCACTGCACCGGAGGCGGGGCTGGCGGTGGTCATCATGGCTGCCGGTAAGGGCACGCGGCTGAAATCGAGGCGCCCCAAGGTACTGCATGAGGTCGGCGGCAAGCCGCTGCTGGCTCATGTCATCGCCGCGGCCACGGCGATTGTGCCTGCGGAGCGGGTGTTTGTTGTTGTGGGTCACCAGGCGGAGCGGGTTCGCGAAGCCGTGGCTGCGAGCGGGGTGCGGTTCATCGTGCAGGCTGAACAGCGCGGCACCGGCCACGCGATCCAGTGCGCACGCCCGGAGGTGGAAGGCTTCGAAAGCATCCTTGTGCTCTCCGGCGATGTGCCGCTGATCCGCCCGGAAAGCATCGCACGGCTCTGGCAGTTTCACCGGGAGCAGAAGGCGGCTATGACATTGCTGACGACCAGGCCGGAGGAGGTGGCGGGATACGGCCGTGTCATCCGCTGCGCGCCGGGGACGCCGGAAGTGGAAGCCATTGTGGAGCAGAAGGCGCTCACCGCCGATCAGCAGAGCATCGGCGAGATCAATGCCGGTATCTACGCTTTTCAGACTGCGCCTTTATTTGGGCATCTCGGCGAGCTCAAGGCCCGGAACGCGCACGCTGAGCTTTATCTCACCGACATGGCGGCTTTGCTGCGCGCCGCAGGCGAGCGGGTGGTGGCCATCGAGGCGCCGGATGCGGAGGAAGTGCTCGGCGCCAACACGCTAGCCGAGTTGGCCTCGCTCGATGCGACGCTTCGCGCCGCGACAGCCCGTCGCCTGATGGCGGCGGGAGTAACCATCTTCCGTCCCGAAACCTGCGTCATCGACGCGGGCGTCGAGGTTGCGCCAGACTCGGTGATCGAGCCGTTCGTGCAGTTGCTCGGCGCTACGCGGATCGGCGGCGATTGCCGCATCCGTTCCTACACGGTGATCGAGAATTGCACCCTGGGCGAATCTGTTGAAGTTCTCCCGCACTGCGTGCTCGCGGGCAGCGCCATCGGCGCCGGCGCCAGGATCGGTCCTTTCGCGAACATGCGCCCGGGGTGCGAAATCGCTGAACAGGTTCACATCGGCAACTTTGTCGAAGCCAAGAATACCAAGCTTGGCAAAGGCGCCAAGTCCAACCATCTTGCCTATCTTGGCGATTCTGAAATCGGCCCCCGCACGAATATCGGCGCGGGCACGATTTTCTGCAACTACGACGGCGTGAAAAAGCATAAGACCACCATTGGGGAAGGCGTCTTTGTGGGCAGTAATTCCACGCTGGTGGCCCCGGTCACCATCGCCGACGGCGCCTATGTTGGTGCGGCGTCCTGCATTACCAAGGATGTTCCCGCCGACGCTCTGGTGGTTGGCCGAGCGCGCCAGGTGACCAAGGAAGGATGGGCGGCTGCCCGACGCAAAAGCCGGCAAGGAGGGTCCACGACCGGAACCAGCCGATGAGCGACCGGCCAGGCGCCAGAGTGGTAGGCGAATTTGCATCCTTCTGTGGAGCAAAACCTCCCGCGCCTGCGAGAATGAGCCAGGCACTAGCGCACGGGGAAAGGAAAGTACAGTGTCCGACGGTGAGCCAACTTCGTATCGCCACCTTTGCGCTGACCTCGTTTCCCGGTGATTCCACTTTTGCGACGAGACTATCCTACCGCGCCAGAACGGTGATACTTTGGAGCCATTGAGGACTCAGGAGAGGGATGGTAGTTTCGCTATGAGAAGAAGTTGCCGCAATTTCCCTCAAATTGCCGTGCAACTATAAGGGCCAATCCGGCTTTGCCGGTTAATTGAAAGTTGTTTTCTTACCGGGAGCTCGGAATTGCGTTTGCGCAAGGGGAACCAGTATTCCAAGCGCTGGAGCCAGATCAATTATCCCCGGCAAGAGTTTATCGAGCATCGGTTAAGGTGGTAGACCGCGCGTGCGAGAGAGTGGAGGTGGACGTTTGGCGCTTAACCTGGCAGGTCTGATCAGGCCCAAGCCGGGGCCAGTACCCGTTGCAAACGGGGAACGCGGGAACTCGCGGATGGAGCATGCGCCACGGGTTCTGGTGGTGGATGATGAGCTGCCGGTCCGCAACGTAATCGGCTCTACGCTCGAGCGCCAGGGCTTTGAGGTTGAAGTCGCTTCCAACGGCCGGGAGGCTCTTGAGCTGCTGGACACAAATACCTTTGACCTGGTTCTGACCGACATCGTGATGCAGGATGTGAACGGAATCGCGCTTCTCGAGCGCATTCACTCGCAGCAGCCTGATTTGCCGGTGGTCATGGTTACGGCCATACACGACATCGGGGTGGCTATCGATTCCATGCGCCGCGGCGCCTATGACTACCTGTTGAAGCCATTCGAGCGCGAGCACCTGATGAGCACCGTTCGCCGCGCGCTGGATCACCGGCAGGTGCTGCAGGAGAGCCAGAATTACCAGCAAAGCCTGGAGCAGATGGTGCGCGCCCGAACCGAGATGCTGCGCCACGCGATGGAAGATCTCGAACACTCCTATGATGTGACGCTTGAGGCACTGGGCGATGCCCTGGACCTCAAGGACTCCGAGACCGAGGGTCATTCCAAGCGGGTCACCGCGTACACCATCGCGCTCTCCCGGGCCATGGATCTGCCGCCCGCGGAGATCAAGGTGATTGCGCGCGGCGCGTTCCTGCACGACATCGGAAAAATGGCCATACCCGACCACATCCTGCGCAAGCCCGGAACCTTGAGCACCGATGAGCAGGAAATCATGCGCGAGCACTGCAGCCGCGGCTACAACATGCTGCGCAAGATTCCGTTCCTCTCCGAAGCCGCGGAGATCGTTTATTCTCACCAGGAACACTTTGATGGCTCGGGATACCCCAGCGGGCTGCGGGGAAGCCAGATCCCCATTGGAGCCCGTATTTTTGCCGTGGCTGACGCCCTCGATGCCATCACCAGCGACCGCCCCTACCGCAAGGCGCACAGCTTCGATGCGGCGCGGAGCGAAATTCTGCGCTGTTCCGGCAGCCAGTTTGATCCCGGCGTCGTGGAAGTTTTCCTCAAAATTCCCAATGAGCTCTGGCAGGAGCTCCGTTCCGAAATCAGCGGCCAGAACCGCCGCTATTCTACTTTCGATATCGCGCCTTCTGCGTAACTTGCGGACGCACGGGGCTTCTTGCTCTGGTCGAGAACGCGACGCATGCGCCTGCTGGCATCTACTGCACGAGAATTAACCCCGAATGCCACCCGAAATACCCCATGGATGAACGAGAACCGTGGTAGGGCCTTATTTCTTCTCACTCTTTGTCAATAATTGGTGAAAATCGGCGCGCCGGTGATGCCGGGTGGTCGCGGGTGTGCAACCCTGTTTTTGGCATGCCCTTCATCCACTCAGAAAGACTCACCCACATTATGAATGCCAGGTAAAAGACCTTCCAAGTACCCAGCATTTCAGCGATTAAGGAGGAAATATCGTGTTAGCACATCTCAAATCTGCTTCGGTTTCCAGACGCCGTTTTGTTCTCCGGTGCGGTGCTTTTGCCCTTGGTCTCGCCGTTGCCTCCGCGTTCTGCGCACGGGCCACACTGGCCGCCCAGGACGTTAACATTCTGGAAACCGGATCCAGCCTGTTATACCCGCTCTTCAACGTCTGGGTTCCCGTCTATACGAAAGCTCATCCCGAGGTGAGGATCACCACACAGTCGACGGGCAGCGGAACCGGGATGTCGCAGTCTATCGCCGGGATCGCACAGATTGGGGCATCCGATGCTTTCCTGAGCCCCGCAATCATGCGGATGCACTCGGACATGCTGAACATTCCGCTGGCGATCTCGACGCAGATGATCAATTACAACCTGCCCGGCCTGAACTCGCGCCATATCAGGCTCAGCGGCCCGGTGCTGGCAGGAATTTATGACGGCAGCATTCGCAACTGGAATGACGGACAGATCGCCGCCATGAATCCGGGCGTAAGGCTACCCAACCACGCCATCATTCCCATCCACCGTACCGACGGCAGTGGCGACACCTTTATCTTCACGCAGTATCTGGCCTTCAGCACCCCGAGCTGGGCGAACAAATACAGCTACGGAACGACGATCAGCTGGGCGCCGGTATCCGGCGGTCTGGGCGCCGAGGGCAATCCCGGCATGGTCACCGCTTGCCAGGACAACGCCTACTCCATCGCTTACATCGGCAGCAGCTACAAGGCAGGAACGGACAAGGCCGGGCTGGGTATAGCCGAGCTGAAAAACCACGACGGGAACTTCGTGCTGGCCACGCCGAAAACGGCGGCAGACGCTGCAGCCGAGATGGTGGCCAAGACCCCACCCGACGAGCGCCTGAGCCTTATTTTTGCACCCGGCGCCGATTCTTATCCCATCATCAATTACGAATACGCCCTGGTGAAATCGGACCAGCCTTCAGAAGAGGTGGCTTCGGCTTTGCGCGCCCTGCTGAATTGGTCGATCAGCTCGACCGGCGGCAACGCGCCGCGTTTCCTGGACCCGCTTCATTTCTCGCCTTTGCCGGCTTCGGTGGTGAAATTGAGTGCTGCCCAGATCGCGAAAATTCACTGATGCGAGTTTAGGGATTTCCTTCCCATTCCGCTCGCCGGCCGACTGCGGCTGGCGAGCGGGATGATTTTGGAACCCGGTTTCAACTCGCGGTTATCCCCAGAGTGGACGCCCGGGCAAAAGGCCTGGGGTTTACATTGAAGACAGCTTTCGCCGGGATTCCGGCGCCGGAGCATCGCAAATGGCATTTCGCAGGCTCATTGCACCAATTGCCAGCCTGGTGGGCTTGAGCTTGATTGGGATTGTGGTGTTTTTGTGGGATTACGCCTGGCCGGCCATGAAGCTGAACGGGTTCCACTTCCTCATCAGCAACAACTGGAATCTCGGCAACCTGTACGGGAATCCGATTACGCAAAATGGCCAGCAGATTATGCCCGGCGCTGAGTATGGCATTCTTTTTCTGATTGCGGGCACCTTGTTGAGCACGGCCATTGCAGTCATTATCGCCGTACCTTTCGGTGTCGGTTCGGCCATGTTTCTGGCTGAGGGCGTACCGCCGGTACTGCGCCCCTGGGTTTCCTTTTTCGTTGAATTGCTGGCGGCCATACCCAGCGTGGTTTATGGACTGTGGGGTTATGTGCTGGTGATTCCTTTCCTTGGGAACCATCTATTTCCCTTCATGGTCAAGCACTTTGGCGCCGTCCCTTACTTCGCGGGTCCGACAGGCAGCGGATATGGCCTGCTGACCTCGGGGCTGGTGCTGAGTCTGATGATTGTCCCGCTCATTGCGGCCACGGTGCGCGACGCGCTTGTCGCCCGGCCCATTGGCCAGCGCGAGGCGGCGCTCGCACTGGGCGCTACGCGCTTTGAAACTCTCTGGGCAGTGGAATTGCCCGGCGTCCGCCGCGTGGTGATTGCGTCAACGATTCTTGCCACCGGCCGCGCTCTCGGCGAAACCATGGCCGTGCTCATGGTCGGCGGCGGAGCCTTAAACTATCTGCCCAATAACATATACTCCCCGATCACGACGATGGCCGCTTTCATCGTTTCGCAGCTTGACAGCGCCATGGAGGATCCGACCGGCATGGCGGTCCGGTCCCTCGCTGAAGTGGCCCTCGTTCTCTGTCTCATCTCGATCATCGTAAACGGAATTGCGCGGCTGCTGCTTTACTTCAGCGGCTCGGAGCGCCTGGAGGCCACCGCATGGATGTAGCCATGGCCGAAGTCCGCGCTGCGATTGTTACCCCCAACTTTGTGAACAGCCTGCGCCGCCGCGTCTTCAACGGGCTGGGGTGGGCGCTGGTCACCATTGCCTTTCTCATCCTCGGCGCGGCCATGGTCTCCATCCTGGTCATGGTCTTCCTGCGCGGAGCCCATGCGCTCAATCTGAAGGTTTTTACCACCACCACCGCGGGAATGACAGGCGGGTTGCTGAACGCCATTGAAGGCACTGCGGCCATGTCTTTCGGCGGAATCCTCGTAGCCATACCCCCCGGCATTGCGGCGGGTATTTATCTTTCCGAATTCCGGCGTGGACTTCTCGCGCCCATTTTGCGTTTCCTTAGCGATGTGCTTGTGGGCGTGCCATCCATCGTGGTCGGATATTTCGCCTATGTCACCATGGTGGTGGATCTGGGTTGGCACTTCTCGGCCGCTGCCGCCGCCATCGCGCTAGCCATCATTTCCCTTCCTTACATCACCCGCACCACCGAAGTGGCGCTCCGCGCGGTCCCCAACACGCTTCGCGAGGCCGGTCTCGGCCTGGGCGTCAATACCGGCACAGTGATCATGCGGATCTGCCTGCCCATGGCGATGCCGTCAATCCTTACCGGCATCCTGCTGGCGCTTTCGGTTTCGGTGGGCGAAACCGCACCGCTCATTTACACCGCGGGTTGGTCTGATTACGTGTGGACCGGTCACCTCACCAACGAGCCGGTTGGTTATTTGACTTACGTCATCTGGACCGCCATAACCGAGCCCTACGAAGGCGCGCACGCACTGGCTTATGCCGCGGCCTTCCTGGTGACGTTCTTCGTACTGCTCATCAGCGTGGCGACGCGGATCGTGATCACCCGGAGAAGCAGCGCGGGGCAACGTACTTAGTGCAAAACCAGAATTGCCGCGCTCCGTTTAGAGCCGGCCAGGGTCGCCGCTCCCTGATGGTCGCGCCGGCATGAGTGGAGTGCCTAGGGATACTTCGACTCCGGTTTTGCTGTAGGGCGCAGACAGCGAAGAATCGAAGCTGAGGCTGGAGGCTGGAGCTGCACGGACCTTGAGCTTGAGTCCGCAAGAGATGGCATGGAGCATGCTTGGTGCTGGTGGCGTGGAAGGCGTAGCGCCCACTTTTCAGCCCTCGCACTCTGGCATAAGGTGATGTTACGAAGCTCTGGCCAATCTGGCTCGTTCCAGGGATTCAAGCTGCGCAGGCTGGGTGCGGCACCGGGAATAAAGATTCAGGCCAAGGATTGTGGGGGTCATGTTTACCCGCTCAAGCTGCTGGCACATTGTGGGTCTTTCCGTCTTCTCGATCAAGCCCAGCTCATAAAGATGATTCAGGTCGCGCTCGATCCCGGTGAGGTTTGGCACGTGTGCGATCCTCTTGACGTCTTCCGCGCTCAGCTCCAGGTTATCGTGCACTGCGGAACCCGGCTCCCAGCCTGCGCGAATGGCCAATTTGCATGACGCATCAAAGATGCGCATTTGCACCGGGTCAATTTCCAAAAGCAGGCCGGCATAGCTCAAACTGCTCTCGTCTTTAATGCCCTCGTAGCTCGAAGACGCCAGCAGTTCCGCCCAAAGCCGCCGCGTGTACGCCTCGTCCACGTTGGATCCGTTTTCCAGGATGCGCATTACCAGGCCGGCGGGTACATCGCTGCGGATGTCAGACCGGCGCAGCGCTCCAATCTCTTCTGCTTTCAGTACAATCTCAACCGCCCTCGCCGCCCGCTCTTGGCTCAGTTCATTGGAGATCAGTTGCAGAAATCCGGCGTCGCAAGACGGGGAGATGTGCAAAACAAAAGCCAGCGCCTTGGCCATGCGCAACAGGCGCACCTGGTCTTTTTCGCCGGTCAGCGCAGCTACCGTGGAGTTAATGTTCATCCACGTCGTCGTATCTGCGAAATCCTGCAGGAAGTTGAGCCCCATGCCGTTCTCGCCCAGGCGAACCACTCTGGCGCGTAGCCGGACGGCGGTCTGGAGCTCATCTCCGGCTGAAACCGGTAAGGCTTCTTCGTCCATAACCGGGCATTTTTGCAGAAGCAGATCCAGTTCTGTGCCTGCGGGCATACGATCCTCGGCAAACAGGTAAAGGCCGCTGGCACTGATGTCCTTGACCCGGAGTTTCTTCTGCTCCATTTTGGTCAGGAAAGACGCGTCCAGGTTCAGCGCCGGAGTACGCCCGTTCGAACGGCGTTCCGCCCATCCCGCTTTCCGGATCATGTTCCACATGCATGTCATGTTACACCCGGAGTCAATACAACCTAAGCGTCAATTTCGAACAAAGCGCCAATCATTTAGTACCCTCCTCCGGCCGCATTCGCGCACATGAGTAACTCCCCAATGGCTTTGGAGCCCTCCCCGATGTCTGGACATACGGGCTCCGCGACGGGCGCCGCCATACTTTGGCGATGCGGTTATTCCCAAATCACTGTTTCGGAGGTGCTGGAGAGAGTCACGGCTTGCTCGCTTACGAAGGGCACTGAGGCAAAAGTATAGGAAACCGTCACTTTCACAATATTGCCTGGCTTGGCATTCGATTCGCTGCTGACACAGTTGGTCACTCCGTCAGAGTTGCACCACAATACACTAACCGTGGCATTGGAACTGGAAATACCCGGGGTCTGCATGGCGTAATTCTGAATGTCGGAAACCTGCGCGGGCAGGTGGCGATGTTGGGATTGGCACAGCTGGTGATTCCATTGCTGGTAACGCTGGAATTGGTTCCGCGCACACACGCCCAGCGGCAAGCTTCGCGAGCCGCTTCGGAAACGGAGCAGTACAGGAACATGACAATGCACAATTCCATGATCCCGAGGATGAACATGAAGACCACAGAAGTGCCGACGGCAAACTCGATCACTTCCTGCCCGGCTTCATCGCGCAGGCCGCTCTTCATCCGGCTGAGCGGGACTGACCTTCGCCCGGGGGAACAAGAGCGGCGCATGAACCGCTTCAACTGTCTGCTCATTTCCTGCTTCTCCATCACGACATGGACCGCGGAACCGTCATTCAACCAGATTGATTTGCGCCTGGGACGCAAGCGTAGGCGATTTGATGAAGCCGAGAAACTGAATCATCGGGGTTACCGTCGCCTGTGCGGAAACCTGAACATACGGGAGCGTGCCCGAGCCACAGCTCGGCACCGAATTGCCGGTTGTGGCAGATCCGGTTCCACAGCCGGTAGCTATGGTTGCCGTGAATTGGGTGCCTGATTTCAACATGCTCAGCAGTTCCGGGGCGTCGTTTTCTGCTGCGGCTGTTACCTGCGACTGGGTTGGCAGCGCGCTGCCCGAATTAGCCATGTAGTATTGCGCCGCATAGGCTGCCGCGGCATGAGCTGCGTCCGATACTTCGAGGGAAGCATAGACGAGGCCGCCCATTTCGAAGGTGCCCAGCATCAGCAAGGGTGCAAAGAGGGCAAGAAAAAATGCCGTCTCCACAAGCGAGGCTCCGCTCTCAGTGTCTTTTTGTTTCCGTCCTCCGGATTTCGTTTTCATATCTATCTCCAGTGCTCGGCTCGAACTTCGATACCGCATTGCATTTTTCATTCCGCAAGATTTACGCCGCCGCTGCCCGCGCCGCCGCTGCTTCCGCTGGAGACGTAATTGTTGGTGATGGTGCTTCCCCCGACGATCATGATGGTGTTGGCGATAACATTCGAGCTAAGTGTGGATGTTCCGGAACCGTTTCCCAGCAGCAGATTGGTGTTGGGGGCGTAAATGGCGCCGCTGAAAGTGGAGCTTGCGCCACCGCCAAATGTGAAGGTGTCAGGAGAGCTGCTTGAAGAGTTGCCATCCCAGATGGCAATGCCGGCGTAAGGACCTGAGCTCGGCGCGGAAATGTTCATTGTGGTTCCGTTGCCCACCCCATAGGGAGTCGCGCCGCCGGCGACATAGGTGTAATTGTTGGCGTTGGCTATTACTCCCTGGACCAGATAAATGGTGACTCCGTTGCCGACAATCTTTGTTCCGCTATTGGTGCTAAATGTGGTCTTGATGATATACAAACCCGGATTCATAGTAAGTGTGGAGACATTTTCAGTGTTGAAGTTACAGTAGGTACCCTGGGAGATGGTTTCGGCCTGGCCGCCCGCAGCATGATTCGACATCCAGCTGGGGTCGATACACGATCCTGGCGACGGCGCCGACGGCATGGAGCTGGCCATGGGATCTCCGCTACATCCCTTGATCACCGGGGTGGCTGAAATTGTGCTGCCGCTGTTGTCGGTCCCATAGCTGGGCGCCGAGGTCGACTCAGCATTGATGCTGCCCGATCCCCATGCGTAGAGGCCGGCCGCCGTTTCGCCATTGCCCGACACCTCGGTAGAAGGACCGCATGCCTGTACACCGCACCCCGGGGCATTGATCCTGCTGTTGCCCTCGGTCGCGACGTCTGACATCACCGTCGTGTTCCAAATCATGCTGGTGGAACCGTCGGTTTCGACACCGGACGCGTAAGGAACCGCTGCGCCGGTTTGACTCAGCCCCAACATGCACTCATTGCTTCCAGAGAGACCGTAGGACGCCTCGGCAGCGGCGCTGACATCGATGGTGCTGTATTTGGAGCCCTGAACCGACATGAAAAATGTGGGGGTATGTTCGGTGACGACTACCTGAATGTAACCGGTGGTGGAAGTGCCGGGGAGAACTATGGCTACAACCGTAGCCTCCCCCGCCCCCGATCCTAGGGTCAGGCCATTCTGGGTTGCCGCGGTTTGTGCGGGCGTGCTGCCATCGGGATAGGTTCCGATCTGCGCTGCGGCAGCCAGGGCTCCGGCATCGGCTGCTGTCTGCACGATGCGCTTCTCCCGGTAAAGCATGCCCACATCAACAGCCAGGGCGAGGAAGCCGAGCAAGGCCAGCATGCAAAAAGCGGTAAGGACCAATACCTGCCCATTCTCATCTGATCTGAATTTCATAACTCGGGCCCTGCCAGACCCGTTAAGCAGCCAAATTCTGCGGAATACCCCGGCTGCGGCGCGCTTAGCGAGCTTCATGCTCTTTGTTCCTGAAACGTGCCGTTGTCAGCCTCAAAGGGCGGACATCAGGTACGCCACCGCACCACTTCCCGCGGCGCGAGCAGGAAGTGTGACCAAGTTGAGCACGCTTCAGCCGCCAAACAGCTCTGAAGCTCTACAGCAAAACTGGGATAAGTGTTTTCATTTTCGATGGGGCCGGCAAAAAGGTCAATGGCAGACAGTACCGTCGTAAATTACTTCAGTTACGGGGCGACTGAGCGAGTTGACATCGCGTTTGGCGACATCTGCAGTCGGGCAATGAGGCGGAAATGGGTGGTCCAACATCAAAGTTGCCTGACTGATTGCCTACATCGAGTTCCCGTTTCGCGCTACATTGAACATGTACGCGTTCTCGAAACCCTGCTGGAGAACCCAATGGACGCACTCAATGCACAGGAGATCGATTTTCGTTTGAAAGAACTCTCCGGGTGGCGGGTCGAAGCCGGCGAATTGGTATGCACCTTCCAATTCTCCGACTTTAAGGCCGCACTGCGTTTCGTGAACGCCGTAGGCGAGCTCGCCGAGCAGGCCGGCCACCACCCCGATATCGACATCCGCTACAACAAAGTTCGTCTGGCGCTGGTCACTCACGATGCCGGCGGTCTCACCGCCAAAGATTTCGACCTTGCCGCCAGCGTGAGCCGCGGGCAACAGGGCTAAGCCGGCAGCGCAGAGTTGCCGTCGCCGAAAACCTGCCATCTCTGAAGACTTGGGAAACCTCTCGGATGTCGAGGCTCGCTCAAATCTCATCGCCGGAATCATCTTCGAGAATACCAAATTGTGGATTTGGATGGATTTCTTCGGCCTGACGCAGTCGGATCAATGTCTTTCGGTACCACCATGCAGTAGCCATCCCGCCCAACACTACGGAAGCCGCGGCAATCAGTCCGAACCTGATCCAAATGGATTGTTCACCGCTTTGAGTTTGCGAATCAGAAGAATCGACTGATTCCATGTGACTTGCCATCTCTCGTCCAACCCCGCCCCGAATCTGCAATACCGATGTGCGAGCCAAAGGACACACCTATTTTGGATGACTGCGCATAAAAAAGGACTGAATAAGATTTCTCAAAAAAATTTCGATTTTTGTATTTGCATTCTTCCTAATCTATGCTATCGTGGATTTATTCCACTCGATGGGGCGGTCGAAACTGCCCCTACCGAGGCGGAAGTAGTTTGCGTCACTGGCCTCCCGGCACGGACAGCTCCAACGCCCGTGCCGTCTTTTTTTTTCAAGACGGGGCGCAAAGACGGTTGCGCACCTCGGCCGCCGCGGTGTTTGGGCGGTGGGTCGCCTCGCGAAGCCTTTTCGGCGTTTCCAATCCCTTTCTGCTGCGGTTAAAATTCCAATGAGAGCTTCCCGGTATGAAATCCACTTCTTTTCGCCTCTGGATTCCCACCCTTGCCGTTTTCGTACTCACTATGGCTAGCTACGCCCAGTGGACGAACCCGGCAGACGATGTTCCTGCGTATCACCCGCACGCGCCGCTTAACGTCCGTGCGTTGCCCAAAATCCTGAGTGGCGCGCAGCTCACCGGGCCCAATTTCCGCTATCGCTGGCAGGTTCACGCCTACCAGGACGCGGCCAGAGTCGGCAATGTCCTCTACCAGCTCCCCTGCAATTGCCGCTGCGACCGCGAGTTGGGGCATACGAGTTTGCGCAGCTGCTACGAGGGCCTGCACGCCACGGAATGCGCCACCTGCGCCAAGGAGGGCTTCTACGCATATATGAAGACCCGGGCGGGTTGGACGCCGGCGCAGATTCGGGCGGGAATTGCTCGGCATGATTATGAAGGCATTAACCTGGACGAGGAATAACCGGTGCCTAACTCTCGCGGCATTCAGAACCACAACAGGCGTAAGATAGAAGCAGTGCTGCACGAGCCGCGAGTTCCGGTTCGCAGCTGTCGGCGCCTGTGGTGATGTGCGTATTGCAGGCGACGGGATGGGGGCGTCACGGTTTCGACGGGATCGATTGCAGTCTGGAGGCATGCCGGGGTGTGGGCACCCGTAATCGCTCGCAAAACAAAAGTTGCCAACAACAATCTGGCACTTGCTGCTTAATTAACTAAGTAGCCGTTCGCCGCGGCTTTGCCTGTGGGCCGCGAGCGGGCGTCGCACAGCAGGCTGGCGTAGGTGGCTCGGTCCGTGCCGTTCTTCGCGAGATTATCGGACTAGTCTCATGCGCATCTTGTCCGTTCTGAGCACATGAGGCGAACCTTTTGGAACCGGACTGAGCATGGATTCTCCCGGCTGACAGTGATTTCGGACGCGGGTTCGACTCCCGCCGCCTCCACCAACTCTAAGTTACTTTGTTTCAGCAGCTTATCTTCCACGGTCGAATTTGAGAGGCATTTTTGTACGTGATTTGTACGTTGCCCACTTTTGACCGAGTCCGAAACAGCGGGCAATCTCACCTGAAGAAGTGGGAGCCCGATGCTGCTTTCTGTCTTCACCCGCCACTCCGCTGGCTGCAAATTCTCGAGAGATCGCGCTTGCCGCCGGTGCAACTGCCCCAAATGGATCGGCGGCCAGATCAACGGATACTACTTTCGCCAAAGTGCGAAGACCCGCCAGTGGGCTGAGGCCGAATCCGTTCGTATGCAGCTCGAGGAAGCTCTGGCCAAAGGTCTGCCGCCGTTTGGATCCGCCGTGGCGACGGCCGAATCAACCATACCCGAGACCACAGCGCCACCGACACCGGTAACGCCCTCGACCGAGACGCCAGCCGTCCCTTCGCATGAGATCCGGCACAAGCCTAGACCGAGGGTGACGGTCGCCCAGGCGGTCGACGCCTACTTGGCCGATGCCGTGAGCCGGAGTGTTGAGGGCTCAACCCTCAAGAAGCTAGAAACCATCTTCCGCAAACAGTTTCTTGCCTGGACCCGCGTTCAGGGTTTCGAGTACCTCGACGAACTCGATCTCGATGCGCTCTTGAATTTCCGCAACACGTGGGAAGACGGTCCTCTCGCCAAGCAGAAAAAACAGAGTCGTGTGATCGGGTTCTTCTGGGCCTGCGTGCGGCGTCGCTACCTCACCGAGAACCCCGCCATCGGTCTCGGAAAAATCAAGGTCGTGCAGGTTCCCACCGACTACTTCCCTCCCGATGAGTTCGAGAGGATCATGGC
>JASHOY010000226.1 GCA_030038435.1 Acidobacteriaceae bacterium
ACGCGATAAAAAGCGCGATGAAGAACCCGATGACGTATTGCATTGGCAACCCTGCTCAGTTCGCAGTCCGTCGCGCGCCGTTGCATGCATCGACTTCCGGACTGCGTGTTGAGAGCTGAAAACAACCAACGTTGAACTAGGGCCTGTTAACACTATTGGGGTGGATGGCGTTGCGAGTGTAAATTCGGCCAGACGAGGTGACGGCCGAAGGCTGTGGCAGGCCCCACCGTCGAGGCCGGCAACGAAGTATGGCCGAATTTACGCCGCAACCCGAAGGGACGGGGCCAGATTTCCCGATTTCGTTGTCGCTCGTCGCTCCAGGGATTGACCACAGCACGCTCCTCGCTTCTAGAACTCGGCAAATCTGGCTCCCGTCGCCGCCATCCCAATAGTGTTAACAGGCCCTAACCATTCTGACTCTCGCTCGGCGATTGTCGAGGGTGCCCTGGCTTCGCTAGGGCGGGACTGCGCTGATGTTTTTCCCTGTCACAAACAATCTCTCCGCCCGGTAGCGATACTTCGGAAATTCCATCGGGACTGCGCCGGTTCCAACAAACCGGACAAATGCACTTCGTCACTTTCAGTAGTTATCGCCACCAGCCCAAATGGCTGACTTGCTGAGTGGCTGACTTGCCGACTCGCTAACCCGCTTCCGTCGCGCCTTGCAGCTGGCGCGCCGAATCCCGCTTCCAGCGTGTAATCAGGGTCACCGCGATCACGACCAGCGCCAGCGTCAGACCGATCCAAAGCCCATAGATTCCCCACTTGACGAGGAAGCAGAGAGTCAAGCCCAGGGGCAGTCCCATGAGCCAGTAACCAACCAGGTTGGCAAACATGGGCACGCGGGTTTCGCCCAGTCCGCGTAGGGCGCCGGTCGAGACCGTCTGCACTCCATCGAAAATCTGAAACGCCGCCGCAATCGCCAGCAGCCTGGGCCCCACCGCCATGACCCGGGCATCCCGCGTATAGAGCGCGATCAGGGCCCGCGGCATGGAGACGAAGGCCATTGCCGCGCAGAGCATAAAACTGGTGCCCAATGCCAGCGCCATCCATCCCGCGCGCCGCGCCCTGGCCGCATCGCCGGCGCCAATGGCCTGCCCCACGGCGATCGCCGCCGCCGAAGAGATCCCCAGCGGCACCATGTAAGACAAGCTCGCGTAGTTGAGCGCAATGGTATGCGTGGCCAGGGCCACCGGCGTCAGCCATCCGGCGGAAAACGTGGCCAGGTTCCAGGCGCCCACTTCGAGCAGAATCTGACCGGCAGCCGGCGCGCCGAGCCGCACCAGCGCGCGCAGCCGTAGGATCTTGGGCGCCGCCCAGTGGCGGAAGAGCGGGTGCCCGCGCCTGCGCTCGTAGCGCCAGGCAAAGCCCAGCAGCATGGTGGCCATCAGCAGCCGCGAGGCCACGGTAGACAGCGCTGAACCGTTGACGCCCAGGGCCGGAAAGCCCAGCTTTCCGTAGATCAGCACCCAGTTGCCCAACCAATTCAGCAGGTTCGCGGCAACGTAGGTGACGGTAACCACCCGCACCTCACCCACTGCCTGCAGGTAGCGCCGCGTCCCCGAGTAAATGAGTAGTGGCAGCGTACCGAGAGTCATCAGGCGCAGATATCCACCGGCCGGCCCTGCCACCTGCGCCGCAATTCCGAACCGCGCGAAGACAAAGCTTGCCGCAAATGCAAACAGCATGATGGGCACAGTCGCGATCGCCGCCAGGTACAAGGCCTGCGCCAGCCAGCGATGGCACTCGTCGTGGTCTCTGGCGCCGTAGGCCTGGGAGACAAGCGTATCCAGCCCCAGCAGCAGGCCCACGCCAAAGAGGGAAGGTGTGTAGTAGACGGCATTACCGAGGGCCACCGAGCCGATGGCCGCGGGGCCGAGACGGCCGACCATAATGGTATCCACGATGCCCTGGGCCATCCAGCCCATCTCGCTGAGGACGACAGGCACCGCGAGGGAAATCATCGCCCGCAACTCTGCCCGCAAGTTGGCTCGACCGCGCCCCATCTTCTCAATGTAACCGGCACCGTGAAGCTGTTGCGTGAATCAGCGTTCCGGCTGGAGCGCGGGGCTCGAAAGGCGTGGGACGATCCGCGACCATCGGAGCGCGACGAGTTCCCGATTCAAAATTCCCATCAATCAGAAGATCGTTTACAATCCTCGTGATTTTGAAAGGTCCGTCGGCGGGCTGCTCCAGACAGCGCAGCCTGAAGCGGCGAAGGAGCAAGATGAAGACAATCGGGAAGTGTCATCCAGTGATGGGTTCGGTAATCGCCCGCGGCGCGTTTTTGGCGCTGCTGCTGGCCACGACGTCGTGCGGGTGGGGGCAGTCGTTTACCGGCAAATGGGCGGGATCGCAAAGGACCCTCGATAACGGCGAGTTGGATCTGACTATTCTTCAGCTCACGCAGTCCGGGAATCTTGTAAAAGGCGTCTTCAAGACTCTGGGGTATCAAGGTTCGATTACCGGGTCGGCAACAGGCAATCACCTTCAGTTGATGGCGCCATGGGATCCGAAAAGCACCCTGGCAACCGGCGAGCTGGTGGGAAAAGACCTTCGCCTGGTTTGGGCTCACCACAGCGTTGTCTTCAAACCTGCGACCGCTGCCGAAGACATTCCGACGCCAGCCTATATTCCCCCGCCTCCTCTCAAGAAAGTTCCTTACAACGGACTGGCGAAAACGCCGCCGATGGGCTGGAATAGCTGGAACCTCTTTGCGGAAAAGATCGACGATGCGACCGTGCGCCAGATCGCCGACGTCATGGTCAGCAGCGGCATGCGCGACGCCGGTTATGTGTACGTGAATATCGACGACACCTGGGAAGGCCGGAGGGATGCGCAGGGGAACATACACCCCAATCACAAATTTCCCGACATGAAGGCGCTGGCAGATTATGTGCATTCCAAGGGCCTGAAGCTGGGAATCTACTCTTCGCCCGGGCCGCGCACCTGTGGAAGCTATCCGGGCAGTTATGGCCATGAAAAGCAGGACGCTGACACCTTTGCCGCCTGGGGGATTGATTACCTCAAGTACGACTGGTGCAGCGCCGCCGGCATTTACAAAAACGATCAGCTTCAGGCCGTCTACCAGAAGATGGGCCGGGCGCTCGAGGAAACCGGCCGTCCCATTGTCTTCAGCCTTTGTGAATATGGACTGGGCCATGTGGAGACGTGGGGACCGGACGTGGGCGGAAACCTCTGGCGCACCACGGACGATATTCGCGACCAGTGGGCGAGCATGATCGGCAATGCGCATCTCCAGATAGCAACGGCTCCCTATGCCGGGCCCGGACACTGGAACGATCCGGACATGCTGGAAGTCGGCAACGGGCACATGACGACGGCTGAATACCAGACGCACATGGCTTTGTGGAGTCTGCTGTCGGCGCCGCTGCTGGCCGGAAATGACATTCGCAATATGTCGCAGACGACCAAAGACATTCTGCTCAACCGCGAGGTGATAGCCATCGATCAGGACCCGCTGGGCAAGCAGGCGACGCGCGTCGCGCAGACGGCGGAAAGCGAGACGTGGCTGAAACCGCTGGCGGACGGCGGCGTTGCCGTCGGCGTGATCAACCTCGGTGACGCACCGAAGCGACTGACCGTGGAAGCAGCGGACCTGAAGCTGCCCGGTGCTCCTGTCCGCGCGCGCAATCTGTGGACGCACCGTGGTGTTCACTTCACGCATGGAGCTTACTCGGAAACCGTGCCTTCGCATGGCATTCTCTTGCTGCGCGTCGGCTCTCACGCAGGATAAGCGGGAACGGATTGGTGTTCGCGGCCGAACGTCCTCTGACGTGGCCCAATGCACAGTCCGAGCCAACCCGCTCAGTTCGAGATTCTTCCGCGGACGGGCCACGCAATCAAGATCTGCCCTCGCGCCGACGCGGCACTTTGCACTGCGGTAATCCCCAAAACCAAGGCGTCGGTACGCGGACGCCTTTGGTTTTACCCCGGATTGTCGCCGACTGCTGATCGGCGCGTTATTTCCCCACGTAAGCCACGCGCCATACACTCCGCGACCCGTCGTCAGAGACATAGAGTGCGCCCTTGGCGCCGACTGTTACTCCCACTGGCCGGCCCCATACCTGGCCTTTGCTGGTCACGAACCCGGACAGGAAATCTTCGTAGCTCCCGTCCGTCGGATGCCCGTTCTTCATGGGAATCCAGATCACTTCGTACCCCGCGCGGTGCAGGCGGTTCCACGAGCCATGCTCGGCGGCGAAGATTCCGCCGTGATATGGGGCCGGGAAATTCCCCGAGTCGGGGTAGAAAGTCATTTCCAGTGAAGCCATATGCGGCTGCACCAGCACGTCGGGCACAATCACCTTCGAACCCAGGTCCACATGTTCGCAGTGGTCCGCCTGCTCTGCAGTCAGCGGTTGCGATAGCTGCGGGTGCGCTGCGGTGCCGTTGGCGCAGGGTAGAGGAAGACGCGGGTCGTGGTGGTCGCCGATGTAGTACCACGGCCAGCCATAGAACCCGCCTTCCTTGATCGAGGTCACATAGTCCGGCGGTAGATGGTCGCCCAGATTATCGCGCTCGTTGGTCGAGCACCACAGCGCTCCGCTCAGCGGATTGATCGCTTCCCCCACGCAATTGCGGATTCCGTGCGCATACACCTGGATGAATTTACCCTCCGGCGTGTATTCGAGAATGTCCGCGCGGTGGAATTCTCCGGGGTGGGTGTCAGGATTGTCGATGTTCGACGCCGATCCCACCGAGACCAGCATGTACTTGTCATCTTGCGTGAAGACCACGTCGCGCGTCCAGTGGCCGCCGCCCATCAATTGCGCGTAGCCGGGGATATCCGGAACAACGGTCTGCGCTGGTCCTGCCGCCTGCAGGTCGCCCACCTTGTAAGGGAACTTCTGAATGGTGGTCGCGCAGCCCACATACACCCATTGCGGATGCTGCGCCGGGTAAAACGCGATCCCGAAGGGATGATCGAGTCCGGAAGCAAATTTTTGAATCTGCGCAGCCTGGCCGTCCGCGGTTACGCCGCGCATCACAAAAATCACTCCAGCGCCCGAATCTGCCAGAAAAATGTCGCCGTTCGGCGCCGTGACCATCAGCCGCGGCATGGTGAAGGTGCCGTTGCTCAATTGCATATGGCGCACGTTTTGCGAGCGCTCCATCGGCGCCGCGTTGCCCCCCGCGTAGAGCGTCACTTTGAATCCCGCGGGCGCTTTCGGCCAGCCATCGCCGGGACGCACGATCACATAAGGTGTCTTGTTGACGGCCTGCCATTGCGCCGGACTGGGCAAGTCGGCCACCGTGATCTTGTGCCGTGCCCCGGGCTTCTGCATCGACCAGTCAGCAAACACGCCGGTGGGCGAAGTTGTCTGCGCCCGGCAGGCTACAGGAGCCAGAAAGGCTACACTCAACGCAAGCGGGGCAAGGGAAGGGAATCTGCTCATGAAAACGCCTCGATGGAGAAGTTGCGGATAGCAGTTCGCGCCCGTTCGCCGGCGCCGGCGCGTGGCCCCGAAGAGCACTTAAATTGTTTAGACCCGGACTGGAGTCTCGGCGTCGAGATGAGTAACGTCTCCATCCTGTTTCCCGGCCAAGGGGCTCTGTCAGACTCTCAGTTTGCCAACACCGCGCGGTAGCGAACCTTGCTCTTCTTCACTTTTTCAATTGCCTCGTTGGCCTTGGCCATGGAGAACTGCTCGGTCTGCGCCTGCACTCTGTGCCGCGCGGCCACGTCGAGCATTTCCCGCAGTGCGAAGGGGCTGCCAATGGGGCTTCCTGTGATGGCTCGCATCCCCGAGATCAGTGGAAACGCATGAATCGTTACCGGCGAGGGCGGAACGCCCACAAAGCACAGCGTCCCGGTGGGGCGAAGGGTCTGCATAAATGCGGACCAGTCCTGGTCTGCATTCACCGTTGTCAGAATGAAATCCTGTGTGCCCGTCTTTTCTTTCATGGCCTTGGTTTCGCACGTGTTGACGAAATCGTGGGCTCCCAGTGCCCTCGCCTCCTCTTCTTTTCCGGCAGACGTCGAAAACGCCGTCACCTGCGCTCCAAAGGCGCGCGCAAACTGGATGGCAAGATGACCCAGCCCGCCAATTCCCACCACCCCCACCCGCGATGACGGATTGACCCCGTGTGCGCGCAGCGGACTGTAAACCGTAATTCCGCCACAAAGCAATGGCGCGGCACGCTCGCTGTTCAGCGCCTCGGGGATGGGAATGACAAATCGCGCATCGGCGCGTACGCTCTCCGCATAGCCGCCGTTGCGATGCACGCAAGTGGCTTCTGACGCGGCGCACAGGTTCTCCATTCCCCGGATACACCACTCGCATTCGCCACAGGAGTTGGACTGCCAGCCCAGCCCTACACGCTGGCCTTCCTTGAGCGTGCGCACCGCCGACCCCATCGCGGCCACCGTGCCGATGATCTCATGGCCGGGAATGAAGGGATACTGGCTGATTCCCCAGTCATTCGATATCAGGTGCAAGTCGCTGCGGCAGACTCCGCAGTGGCTGATGGCGATCTCAACCTCCTGCGCACCCAGCGCACCAGGTTCATAGCGGTAGGGCAACAGTTCCGCCCCTGCCGCGTGTGCTGCAAGTCCTCGAATTTGAGCCATATTCTTACCGAATCCTTTTGAAGGGAAATAGGCCCCTCCGAGCCGATGTGCCGGCGCACACTAAAAATATACGATGAGCCCCGAATAGCTCCAGTGTATCGCGCCGTGCATCTCCGGCCGCCGCGGAAAGAAGATTTGCCGGCTGACCCACGCCTGCTATCCCCGGCGCACATTTAACTCTGCGTGCTGCGAGCAGCGGCAGGCAGTTGCGGCATCTCTAAAACCATGTACCCGTTGGGCGCTTTGAACAACGAACGATGAGAAGCGATACAAGAAGGGCGCAATTGGCAACGTGCGCCGTAGCCTCCGTCGTGTGGGCAAAGGAAGTCTACCGCTCGCGGCAAGCAAACTCATGACGCTTCTGACCACGCGTCCGCCGGCCGGCCTCTACTGCAAACCGCTTCCCGGCTCGATGTGCAGATTCAATATCTGGTAGCCGGTGAGCACGCCGCCCGCCGGCGCCTGTCCCACTATATCCGCGGATTCGCCATTCATAATGATCTGCCGCGAGTCGCGCACCGGCTCAAACGCATTGGCCACCGAAACCGGCAATTCCGTCAACGTCTGCCCATCCATGCCCGCTTGCACTTCGGGGATCAGCAAGCTCACGTACACACAATCTTCCCGATGCAGATGCTGGTCCTGCGCCAGCACCGCCGCCAGACTCGGCGCGGCATTCGGCATCTTCGGCTGATTGAGCGTCCGGTCCAGCGTTCCCGCATCGGAAACCAGCAGCCGCACGTTCCCCGTTTCCAACCGCTCAGGAATAGTGATCGGAATCCGGACGTTGCGCGCCGGTTGCTGCCAGGGACGAACCGTCGCCTCGACTACCACCGTGTCTCCGGCGTGCACTAGATCCGATGAAATCAGCCGCGCGCTCTCCAATTGCACGCTCACGTTCCGCGGAATGGCGTCGACGTTCAGATTGATGTCGCGGATGGTCCCCGTCCGGGTGTTATTTGAATAGATCTGCAGAAACTGCTCGCCGGCGCGCAGCGCCATCTCCATCGTCGCGGGAATCGCCCCGCCTCCCGAGGTCCAGAGATTCAATGGCGCGGGCTTGTAACCCTCAAGATCGATACTGCCCGTCAAGTGATAGCTGGACTCCGAGCCCTCGTCGTTATTTTGCAGCAGGGCGTCATAGACCACTACTTCCATGGCCTGCGGCGTCAGCGAAGGCTCGTCGAGGATCTCTACGTTCACATGCCGCTCGCCCGCGGCATCGTGCACTGTGACGTGTACCGGAATCATATGCGCCTCGGCGCCGAGCAGCCCGCCTATCGCCGAATCGCGATCCTCGGTGAACGCTCCCACCGTGGCGCCGGTATTAATGATCTTGAACGCATTGAGCGGAGAGGCAAGCGTTGCTACCACTTCAGAAGTGGTCATGGGCAAGGATACCTGCCCCAGCTGAAAAATCGGGTGCCCGCATGCCAGCAGGTGCCTGGCGTCAAGGTAGGTCACTGTGCAAGTGGCTGAAACCTCCAGGTCGCCCCGCACCAGCATCGCGCTGATCGACGAGCCCGGCTCGACCGTCGCTTCGGCGGCGGGCGAAGGCTCGGCACTCGCCTGCGACGCCCCTCCCACCCCTCCGGCCGCCACCTGGCTCAGACCCGTCCCCGCCATCTGCTTTTGCCAGAAAGCCACGGCCGCCGGTTCAAATCCCGTCATCACCAGCGGCGTCTCCATGGGCTGGAAGGTCATTGCTGCCGAATCAACTTCTTCGTCTGCTCCACGCTTCGCTTCTGGAGCACCGGAGATCGCCATGCGTACCGGCGTGCTCGACATTTTGCTGACCGGCAGCATCTGCTCGATCGGCGTGATCCCCGCAATCGGCTCCTTGGTAAACTGCCCGATCCGGTAAGATAGAGCGCCCACCAGTCTGTTGCCGATGTAAACCGGGCTGCCGCTCATGCCCTCGACCACACCCGTATAATCCGGCCGCGCCCCCGTGAGCCGCGCCAATATCAGGTCCTCATGCGGCCCGCGCGCGTTGTGCAGCACGCCCAGAAATTCCACGCCCATCGGCTCCGGCCTGGTGCCGGAAAACACCGTCCACGCTGTTCCCGTCAATCCCCGGTGCACCTGGCTCAACGGAAAAATTCCCCCCGTTGAGGGCGGCGGACCAGCCGCTGCGATTGCATTCGCCGGAGTCGGCGGCATTTGCGCGGTTCCTGTCAGGCATACCAGCGCCAGACCCAACGCGGCAAGGCTCCTTCTGCTTCTCTTTAGGCGATTTTCCACGTCTATAAGATTACAGCCAGCGCCCCGTCCGTCGCTTGAGCGCCGGCAAGTCGTTCGTCGCTGCAGTCCGGAGCTACGGGATTTCGGCCCACGCAACCATCGCGCTGGAGAACTCAGGAAGCGAGGCCCGCTTTTCGGGCCAGAAAAGAAGCGACGCAGAATCACTCAGGAGGCGCCGCAACTCGGGAATTGCCGCAGCCGGCTCCCTGCCCGTTCAAGACGTGAACCGGGACGATGCTCATACCCAGCCCGGTCGATTGAACGCAGCATGTTGTATGCGACTCCGGGTCTTCCCGTATTCTGTTCTGCAACGAGGTTGTCATGTACAAGCTGCGCGTCTCGATTCCCGCTTCCCGCCGCGTTTCCGTTCTTTCCCTCTCCGTCGCCGTTGCGCTCTTTCTGGTTACCCCCGCTACCCGGCCCCAAGACCAGTCCCAGCAGACACAGACAGGGACCCAGCAGCAGACGCAGCAGCCCAGCGACGTGGGTCCAGCCGCCGGCGGTCCAGCCGGCGACACCGGCGCCATTGCCGTGCCCAAGAAAGCGCCTTCCAATGTCGCGCCGGCTCCGGCCGCACCGCCCCGGCCTGAATTCAAAAACCCTCCCGGCACGCCCAACTACTCCATCCAACTGCAGGTTCCTGAGGTTCTGGTAAATGTGGGCGTCATCCTGCAGAAAACCGGACAGTTCGTTCCCGGTCTCCAGCCCGACAATTTCCGCGTCTACGAAAACGGCGTGCAACAGAAGATCATCGGCTTCAAGCGCGTTCAGGCGCCCATCACCGCGCTGCTGCTCTGTGAATTCGCCTCCCGCGGATATTTCACTTTCTCTTTCAACATCGACATGCTGAACACCGCCTGGGCCTTTGCACAGCAGCTCCGACCGCAGGATTACGTGGCCCTCATGACCTTCGACCTCAATCCCCATATTCTGCTCGATTTCACGCAGAACAAGCAGGAAGTCCAACAGGCTATCAACAATCTGGCCAATCAGGTCTATATGCCCGCCGCTTTTCAGGAGACGAACCTTTTCGACGCGCTTTATAACGCGCTTGACCGTCTCTCCCGGATCCAGGGCCAGAAGTACATCATCCTCATAGCTTCCGGCGTCGATTCCATGTCCAAACTCACCTTCGACCAGATCTACAAGCGCGTCAAAGACTCGCGTAACGTCACCATCTTCTCCATCGCCACTGGTGGCCTCTTCCTCGCCTTAACCGAGGGCCAGCCCGGCATGGGGGCGGCCATGCGCGACATGACCTATCTGCAAGCCGAGAACGAAATGCGGGCCTTTTCCACCGCGACCGGCGGCCAATACTTCCAGCCCCGCTTCCAGGGTGAACTGCCCGACGACGTCTCGGCCATTAATGCCATGATCCGCTCCAAGTACCAGATCGTTTACCAGCCAAGCGACGCCAAGCAGGATGGAACCTATCGCAAGCTGCGCGTTGAGCTCGTCGACCCTGAAGGCCAACCCCTCCGCTTTCAGGACAAGAAACACCACCCGCTCAAGTACGAGCTCATCTACCGCGATGGCTATAGCGCCAAGCCAGAGGTGGAGTAATGCGGTAAACTGCTTTCGCTCCACCTGCGGGCGTCTTTTCCACCGCAATGGCTGAAGGAAAAAATCACGGCCGCCGGCTGGCCGCGAGCGGCAGAGGGAAGAGCGAGAGGCTGACCATTGAGAGCCCGGCCAACAAGCGCCGGAAATGTGTCGCCAGGCTCGAGACGGACTCGCATGGACTGCGCCCCCAGCCGCAAAACCAGCAAAAACGCGAAAATAAAAGCATAGAAGACAGGGGCTCGATACATTACCGCGCCTCTCAACTGACCGGGTATTCTTCCGCTGCTATCATGCAGATGGTTTGCGTTTTGCAGGGCGCCGCGAAGGCTCCGTTGCCAACTCTCCAGGTAACCGTTGCGGCGCGCTGGTCAGCCAAAGTTCCACCTGGGAAGCCACCGTCGCAACCGTGGCCTCTATTTCCTCCGGCGGGCGCTGGCGCATGGCTGCATGGTGCGCTATCCCTTTCACCTGAACCATCAGGGCGTTCGCTGCCGCATCAATGTCCAGGTCGCTTCGGAAAACCCCCTCCGCCACGCCGCGTTCCAGGATTGCCTTCACTCTCTGGCCCCAGAACTGGTCCCGCTCCTCGCCGATCAGGTTGACCATGGGATCTCGCTTGGCCCGCAACGCCAGCTCAGTGATCACAATGAAGAAGGACGTGTCTTCCAGCAGCCGCCGGCGCAAGTCCGCGAAAAGCTGCCGTAGCTCGTCGATGGCATTCGTTGCTGGCGCCGCCTGTTTCGCCTCTCGTTGCCCCTGCAGGCGCTGGGTGAGAAAATCACTCACCCCGCGAATCAGATCCTCCTTGGTGGGAAAGTAGTAGCAGAGGGTGGCGTTGTTGATGCCTGCCTGCGCAGCCACTTCGCCAAATCGCAGCCCTTCAAATCCCCGGGTCGCAATCAGGTTAAAGGCAATTTCGAGCAATTGCTGCCGCCGGCTTCCCACAGGGGGAGCTCCCGGGCCCTCCCCGGCACTGTTCATCCGCTGCCCCTTGGGCCAGACCCGATCCGTCTGCAGTTCATCTGGAAGGCGATTCTCCGGTTTCAAATTTCCAGCTCCTGGTCTTTTATCCCCTGCCACTGAGTGAACTCATGCTCCCCACCGCATTTTGCGCCAGCGCCCATAGCATGGCCACGCCATAGGCAGTGACGATGCCTACGCGAAGCCAGTGAGTGCTCATCAACAGGTTATAGCGGTTCATCAACAGGCCGTCTTCGCGGCTGGCCAGACGGCCCATGAGTGGTCCCCACCAGAGCCCGGTAAGCAAGGCAAGCAGCGCCTGCAAGGCCACCGCGGTCCATATGAGCCCTAAGCTCGTCGCCATGGGCCGCCAGCGAACCAGAGCCACCGCGCCGATCAGGGTCAATCCGGCGGGGATGAAAATCACCGTCCAGATGCTGTGCCACCATGCAACGTGATAGCCGTAAAACGCGCGCTTGCCCACCAGCGGCCAGACCCGGTAACAAAGCGTCTGCACCATCCACACCTGGGCGACGCTGAAACATGCGAATGCCGCGGTGATCAGTAGCAGCCAGGATCGGGCCGGCGCCGATCCGGGCGGCGCTTGAATCCAGACGCGGCCCAGCCTATGCCAGATCCAGGCCGCGACGGCCGTCGCCATGGCTACGCGGATCCAGTGCGTCTCTTCGAAGCCCGCAAAAGCAGCCTGATTCAGACCGCCCGCGGATGAACTGAGATGGGCCGCCGAAGGCGTCCAAAGCAGAATCGTGAGCCCGGCCATTGCCGCCTGCAGAACCAACCATCCCCAGAGCTGCCAGTTCGGGACGCCGCCAACATGAAGGAGGAGAGCAGCAAAGACTCCGGCGAGGGTGAGAAAAATAGGTACGGAGATGAGCCAGAAAGAGCCGCTCGACCAGGCCGCATAGTAAGTGCCGAACTCACTGGAACCGACCCGCAGCCAGAGCGGGTAACCGGAGACCTGGGCGAGCCAGACCACCGCGGCATTCCAGGCGGCGAAGAGAGCGAGAAGCGGCAGCAGCCAATCGGAACGCGTATCAACCATCTGGTTGGATGATACTGTGAAGCGGCTTTTTCCGTCAACTGGTTGGTTGAGAACGCGCACCCCTGCAAGCTTCCCGTTGGGGGAGAATGCGCGACTTTTTCCCCGGGTAGCAGCAGCTTGCGTTTGTCCGGTTCCAACTGGGCGCGGCTGTTTCGAATGTGACCACCTCCCACCGCGCCTGTGACAACTGTCACCCTCGCCGTTGTGCGCAGCCGCCTAACATAAACCGCGTACGATTCCTGCACGCCGTCCGTGCACATTCTTCACCGCCTCGGCGGCGCGAGGAACCGCAACCCGATCCGAAAGGTGATTCGAATGACGGGACTAGTTCCGCTGATGTGGGCCGCCTGGTTTGCCTCCGTGCTTTTGTTTATCGCTGTAAAACTGTATTCCGCACACCTGGCCAAGAACGAGGAAGACCAGCTTTATCTCTATGATTCTCACAACCACGTAAAAGCCGAACAGGAAGCAATGCTGGCAAAGGTGCAGAAAATCGAGCCCTTCGAACACATCGCCCTGGCGCTCGCTGGAGCCATGACCCTGGTCGTCATCGGCTACTTCGTGCTGAATATGTTGAATCAGTTCCGATAGAAACCCCTGCACACGCGCTTGGGGCGTCTCGCGCCGCAGTGCTGGGCACGGTAGACCGGAACTGACTGTACGCCCGCGGCAGGCAAGTGCCTTGGTGCGCGCTGCACACGGTCACAACCGCACACCCCCCGCGCGCCTCGCAGTTTGCGATCGCCGAAGAGCTGGGAATCGTTTCGACCGCGAGCCAGCAGCACTGCGCGGCGGCCTCTTGTGATGAACCGCGTTCCTTGATTTGCGGGGCGCAAACTCTACCCCAGGGCCAGCCGCGCCTGTTTGCGGCGAGAATTTTCGCAATTGCCCGGGGCTTTCGCCGCCGGTTTTCAGTGGATAATCTCCAGGTGAACCAGGATGTCCCGGACGTAATAGACGATCACCACCACCGAGACAGCCGCCACCAGCCAGTGCGAAACCCTCACCAGCGGTTCCACCTTCGTGGCCCTTGCCACAATGGCGGCGTTTGCGGCTCTTTCATGCTCGAATGAATCGTCAAGAAAAAGCTGGTCCTCTTCGTCCTTCTCCAGGCTCGACCGGTAGACGTGCAGTGCCACCATCGCAACCACAATCGCGCTCCACACTATCCACATGACCGGAACGAACGTCATCATCCACCTCCAGGGCCTTTTCGCAGCCGGCCCCGCCGGGCCTGCGAAACATCTTGGTTCTTGGAGCCCGTGGGGCCTGTTGGTCCAACATGATAGCCCCGAAAGGGTGCCCGCGGCCGTTAATTTTTTCTCTCCATTTCTTTTCTTAGACTTGCGGCCGTTTCTTCGGCCTGCCGGCCTCTTCTCCCGCCGGGCCGGCGACCGAATGAACTCCCTGCACACCCCTTTCGCCCTCTCTTTTCCGGATACTTTGCCATTTCTGGCGCATCGAATAGGCAGTAGCCGCGAACGGGGCTTGTATCCCCGGCTCTGGAACGGTAGAGTACAGATAAACGGCGAAATCAAACCCGGAGAGAAACAGATGGCCACAACTACCGTTACGCCCACTGAAGAAACCGTCAGGAAGACGCCCTTGACGCTTACCCCCAACGCAGTCTCCAAGGTGCGCGAGATCATGGCCACCCAGGACCCGCTGCCCGCCGGACTGCGCATTGGCGTAGTTGGCGGAGGCTGTTCGGGTTTCCAATACTCCATGGCCTTCGAAAATCAGCCTGGAATGATGGACAAGGTCTACAGCTTCGATGACCTCAAGGTCTTCGTCGATGCGACTTCGCTGATGTATCTCAACGGCTGCACCGTTGACTATGTGGAGACCCTCGAAGCCGCCGGCTTCAAGTTCGAAAATCCGCAGGTGAAATCCACTTGCGGCTGCGGCTCTTCGTTCCAGGTTTAGGCGACAGCCGATTTCAGACGCCACAAGGCCCGAACTCCCATCTCGGGAGGTCGGGCCTTTGGCTCTTCGCGCGTGGCGCAGAAACAGAGCGCAAGTGAAATTGAGTTCGAATTAACTCCGAGCTGAGGCTATTGCGGTTGCGGCGTGGGGCTGCTTCCACCCGAGTCAGAACCGCCCAGTCCCGATCCGCCGATCCCTGCGCCGCCCAATCCGCTGCCACCCAGTCCCGATCCTCCAATTCCCCCGGAACCCGAGATTCCCGATTCGCCGACCCCTCCGGTTCCACTCGTTCCGCCGTTTCCGCCAAATCCCCCGTTATTCGAGCCCGTTGTACCAAATCCACCGTTCTGGTCCGACATCCCTCCCGCCGACTGGCCGACCATCCCGGTATTTCCGCCCAGTCGCTGGATATCAGTCAGGGGATTGTAGACAAACTCCCACTCGTTATAGTGGTCTTTCTTCTTGTAGATCATGATGGACTGTTTTTTTAGGGCCGGCGCCACGCCGACGATCCCCAGCCCGCCCACCATTTGACCGCCGCCCAGCCCCAAACCAGAACCGCTGTCGCTGCCGTTATCTGAAGTGTCGCTGCTCGACCCATTGCTTCCGCTCTGCGTTCCACCCGAGCTCCCGGAGCCACTCGATCCCCCCAACGAACTTCCTCCCAGCGAACTTCCGCCGATCGAAGACCCTCCCAGCGAACTTCCCCCCAGCGACGATCCCCCGCCAAACGGAGATCCTCCACCCGGCGAAGATCCCGCCCCGTTATCCGGAGATGCTGCCATTCCCCCCAGGCCGTTTACTCCCGTGCCCCCTCCTGCCGGTCCCACTCCGGCCATCATCTGGCCGCCTTCTGCGCCCGCCAGCGGCTGTCCGAAGAACCCCATCGGCTGTGTCTTCTGCTGGCCGAAATGGATCAGCCGCCAGTCCTTTTTCCCTGTAAGAGGGTCCTTGTACTGCTTGCGCAGGAAGCGGATATCGTCGGTATTGAGCAGCGCCTTGATGTTGGGCGGGTAAGCATGAAATTTGCGGTAGTAGAGCTGGATGGCGCGCACGTATTGCTTGCCCACCTCCATGGTCTCGTGCTCGCGGTCAAGCTGAATCTGTTTGGCCATCTCCGGCGCGGCCACCGCCATCGCGATGGTAAACAACGCCAGCAGAAAAATGACCATCACCAGCGTGAAGCCGTCTTCTGTCGATCGGCGAGCGCGCTTTTGAAGGCTCTTCATAAAATTGAAGCGGATGCGCCGTCCTCGCTCGGCGCACCAGTTTTTACGCACGCCGATATTGGCGATAAAAGGGGAGGCGAGCTTTAACGGTAGCAAGAAAGTAACATCGGTTCTCATCTGTCGCTCCTCCTCTCTCTGCAATTTCGCCAGGCCATCACGCCTTCCTCAGCATCAGTTTGACGAAATCGACAGCGTCTGGGTGTGGTTGTAACCCAGGTCCGTCACTTCCACGCTGGTGGGCAGCACCGCGTCCACTTTGTACCGGTGGTCCACAATCTGCCCGGTTTTGGCCATGAATACATCGTCATCGTGCACAAAAAAAGCCTCCGGCTGATTGTCTGCGGCTTGCGTGTAGCCGAAGTAGGTCAGGTCAATCGGCGGCGGCTGCGGCGGTCCCTGCGGCAACTCGACGGAGGGTCCGGTGGGGCGCGCGCTCACCAGAGGCTTGGGGATTGCCGGCGCCGAATCCGCGGAAAAGATGTTTCTTCCCGTTCCCATGTATTCGACGTCTTCGCTCTGTGCCAGTTTGCCAAAGTGCAGCACCGGATCAATGCTCGCGAAACTCAGCCTCTGTGCTTCCTGCGGGCCGGACGGCGAAGAACCGGCCGTACCTTCGTTGGACTGGGTTGCAACCACCGGCGGCGCCGACGCTCCCGAGAAATTCTCGTAAAGCTCGAAGCCGCCGACGACCAGGATCACCGCAAACAGCGCCACCACCAGGTAAACCTGCCGCTTGTTTTCCGTGCCCATCCGCATCGCCATGGCTATTCCTCCTCCGTGCCGGTATTGGAGGATTCGGCGTCCGCCTGGCTCTCCGATGGCGTCATCGGCAATCCGCTGGCCGCAGCGTCGCTGGGCCGCAGATAGGTTGTCAGCCGGATGCGCAGGTTCACCAGGCCGCTCTGCTCACCGGCCAGTCCCATCTCCTGGATCACAAAAAAGGTCTTGGCGCGCTCCACGCTGTTTACAAAATGCATAATCGACGGATAATCGCCGCTGATCGCCGCGTCCATGGTGATCGGTGTCAGGTCCTGGCCCGGCTTGCCCTGGGAGTATGCCACTCGCGACAGCCGCACTCCCGACTTCACTTCCAGGTCCGTCATGCTGGTCTCGATGGCGGAGTAATTGGGCGGAATGCGCTCGTTGAAGAACTGCTTCATCTGCTCGCGGGTCTTCGCCACGCTCTTGTCCAGGCCTTGCAGTGGCCTCATCTGCAGGTTCAGCTCGGCAAGCTGCACCTGCTTGCCGGTCAGCGCATCGGCGGCGTGCGTGTCGGTAGCGGCCCAGTCCAGGCCCAGCCGCACGCACAGTCCAATGGCCACGGCCAGCAACAGCCCGAAGGCCGCAAAGTGCCACGTCAGCGGAGAGCGCAGGCGTTCGCCCATGGTGGGCGCTGTTGCCTTGTTCACCGTCCACCTCCGCGTGCGGTTGGCACCGCTCTGCTGTCGCGCAGCGTACTCAATAGGCAGGAATGCTCTGCGATCGTAAAAATCGCAGTCGTTCCGGTTCGCCTCAGGCACCGGGGGAAGTCAGCATTACAGATCATCTGCTGCTCCCTCCTGGTGCGGAATTTTTTCCGGGCCTCGCAAACTGATCGGGATCAGGCTTCGCCACCGGTCGCCTGTATTCCGGCCGGTGCAACACCCGGCCCATCCCGCCGGGCCGCACGCCGACACTCACCCGCGGTCGCGCACCGTCCTGTTGCGGCGCCGCAGCGGCGTTCGCTGCACCTTTTGCCGCTTTCACCTCATCCGCCGTGGGCGGATTGTAGTCGGCCACCAGATCGAAGCTGAACCGGTTTGTGTCGCTCACCGGCTGCTGATTCTGTCCCGGTCCGTTGCCGTTCTCCGCGGTCTCGCCCACAATCCGTGGGGTGAGGAACCGCCGCGAGTGTTCCAGGTTGCTCACAAACTCAATCCCTTTATCGCGCGGCCCGATGACCCTCATACGCAGCAGGATGTGCCCGTCCGGCTCGCGCAGCGGCTCCAGGGTTGAAACCTGCACGCCGCCAGGGAGCACCGTTTCCAGGCTCTCCATGGTCAAGGTCCACGAAAACGCCTTTTCATCGAATAGCTTGTTCAGGGTGTTCGTCTCTTTCAGCAGTTGCGCATTGTCCGGCTCCTGCATCATGCGCACATAGCTCTCCCGCTCCGCGGTCACGTTCGCGATCGCCCCATCCAGAGAATGCGCGCGTTTCCGTGCTGCCTCGGCGCGATTGTGCAGCGCATGCAGGCCCAGCAGCGCCCCGCCTGAAACCAGCGCCAGCGCCAGCATCGCGATGCGCAGCCGCTTCAGCGTGGGCCCGGCATCCGCGTAGGGCCGGGTGGCCAGATTGAGCGAAATCCGCATCTAGCGCACCCCCGCCAGCTCGCCGCGGCGCCCCGGCGCGCTGCGCCAAGAGAGCGCGCCGGTCACGCCCGCCACGCTGGCCCGTGCCAGCGACGAGTCGTCCGGCCGCTCCGCCAGTTCCACAACCCGCAGCCCCGGATCGCCAACCCAGTGCGCAAATTCCATCCGGCTTTCACGGCCCGCGTAGTGCAGCACGCTCGGCCGCTGTCCCAGCTTGTCCTCAAAATACGCCACAGCCACGGCAATTCCGCGCTGCACATCGGCGGCACGCTGCGCCGCATCGTTGGGCAAATCCAGCGCCCGATACAGCAGCAAATCATTTCCCGCGGCAATGGTCGTGGTCAGCACCGTGGCGCTCAAATTTACCGTCAACGCAGCTTCTGTGGAGTCGAGCACCTCCAGCGCCGCCAGGCTCGATGGCAACACCGCTCCCGGCTCATATCCCGCCGCGCGTACCGCCGCTTCGTATTCGGTCAGCACCGGCCCCGGCGTCACCGCCGCCAGCACCCTGCTTTCCTCCCTGGTCTGCGAAAGCACCTGGTATCCGATCCCCGCCTGCTCCGCGTCGAATGGCACCATTTTTCTGAGCCTGAAGCGCAGCACCGGCGCCGCTTCGGCGGCCTTGGCGGGAAAGGCATCAAAGTCCAGCACAAACACCCGTACCGATGAATCCGGCAGCAGCACCGTCACTGACCGCTTGCGCGGCGATACTTCATCCAGCGCCCGGCGAATCGCCTCGCCCACTACTTGCGGCGCGTGCAGATTCGCCTCCGCAATTCCCGGCACAACGGCGCCCTCGGGTAGCGCGGCAAATGCATACGCCGGCCCGGCCTGTCCGCCGTGGACCGCCGCCGCCAGCACGCCCTCCGGAGAAATCTCCACTGCTCCCGGCGGCCGCCCGCCAACCTGCGCCGCAGGTTTTAATCTTCCCAACATCCAATTCACAATCGATCGTTCCCTGTTTATCGTTTTCCACCGCAACCGATGCGGCAGGCCAATGGGAAAAGCCAGTGGTCAGCGGCTAGAAACGAGCTGCTATTCCTTACCGCGACGCTTCAATAAACGTGACCTTATTTATCTCTTTCAGCGTGGTCAGCCCGCGCCGCACGCGCTCCAGCGCCGACTCCCGCAGAAACGTCATGCCTTCCTTCTGCGCCAATTTTCGCACTTCCGACGTAGGCTTCTTCTCCAGAATCAGCTCCCGTATCGGATCGGTCAAATCCAGCAGCTCATGAATCGCCGTGCGTCCGCGATAGCCGGTCCCGCCGCATTCCATGCACCCCGCGCCCTCGCGGAACTCAAAGCCGCGCCACTCCGCCGGTTCCAGCCCGCTCGCCGCGAGAACTTCTTCGCCGTACCTCACCGTACGCGTGCAATGCTCGCATATCGTCCGCACCAGCCGCTGCGCCAGTATGCAGTTCAGCGCGGAAACAAAGTTATACGCCTCCACGCCCATGTTCAGGAAACGTCCCAGCACATCGACTACGTTGTTGGCGTGCACCGTGGTGAACACCAGATGCCCCGTCAGCGCTGAGTTGATGGCAATCTGCGCCGTCTCCTGGTCGCGAATTTCGCCCACCAGGATCTTGTCCGGATCGTGCCGCAAAATCGACCTGAGGCCGCGCGCAAAAGTCAGTCCCTTTTTTTCGTTCACCGGAATCTGCGTGATTCCGCGGATCTGGTACTCGACCGGATCCTCGATGGTGATGATCTTGTCCTCGTCGCTCTTGATCTCATTCAGCGCCGCATAAAGCGTAGTCGTCTTGCCCGAGCCCGTCGGCCCCGTCACCAGCACCATTCCATACGGCTCGCGGATGTAGCGCCGGAACCGCCGCAGATCTTCCTCGGCAAACCCCACCACGTCCAGCGTCAGGTTCCTGAACTTCTCGCTCATCGACTCTTTGCCGAGTACGCGAAGCACCGCATTCTCGCCGTGTACCGTGGGCATAATCGACACCCGGAAATCGATCAGCCGCCCCTTGTAACGCACCCGGAAGCGTCCGTCCTGCGGCACTCTGCGCTCGGCAATGTCAAGCTCGCTCATGATCTTTACCCGGCTCAAGATTGTCGAGTGGTGCTCGCGCGCAATCGGCGCCATCGCCGGCTGCAGCACGCCGTCTATTCTGTACTTCACCACCACCGAATCGTCGTTGGTCTCAATGTGAATGTCCGATGCCCGCCGTTCCAGTGCAGTGAATATCGTGGTATCCACCAGCCGGATGATCGGGCTGATATCTTCCGCCTCGCTGGTCAGCTTCTCAATGGAAATGTTCTCGTCGGTATTCTCTTCGCCGGTGAGCACGTCGAAGGTCAGCCCCTCGCTGGCTTCCTCCAGCACGCGCTGCGACTGCTCCGTCTTCTTCAGCAGATCGGTAATCTGCGAGAGCGTCGCCACCCGCGGCACGATCCGATGTCCCAGCAACCCCGCGATCTCGTCCAGCACCATCAATTGCGACGGGTCCGATACTGCAATCACCATCCCGTCTTCCCGCTGCTCGATGGGCACAAAGTTGTAGCGGAACATCAGTTCCACGGGTACCGTGCGCAGCAGATCGTGCTGGATCCTGAAGTTCTTCAGGTCCACAAACTCCGCACGATACCGCCGCGCCAGCTCTTCGGCCTGTGCGCGCTCGTCCACCACCGGCATCGCCAGTGCGCCGTTGCCGTTCGTCCCGCTGCCATTCAACGGCGTTATCAAACCCGCATCAGCCATTTCCTTCAACTCCAGCCCCAAAGTCCTTCAACTTCAAAGTCCCTCGTTCCCCGTCTTCACATTCCTCCGCCCGCCTGCCCCAGCGAGAAAATCGGCAGGTAGAGCGAAATCAGGATGAACACCACCACCACGCCCATGATGATCAAAATCGCCGGCTCAACCAGGTTCAGCGCCGCAGCCAGCGCCGTGCCCACATCTTCCTCGAAGAATTCAGCCACCGAATTCAGCATCTGCGGCAGCGCCCCGGTCTGCTCGCCCACTTCGATCATCTCCGTGGCCAGGCTCGGAAACACCCGGGTTGCAGACAGCGATTCCGCCAGGCTCTTGCCCTCGCGCACCGTGCCCACTGAAGTGGACACCGCCTTGGAAACCTTGCGCGACGAAATCGACCGCGCCGCCGTCTCCAGCGACGGCACCAGCGGCAAACCGCCCGTCAGCAGCGTGGAAAGCGTGCGCGCAAACAACGCCACCTGGTATTTCAGCCAGATCATCCCGAACACCGGCATTCCTACCCTGACACCGTCAACAATATCCCGGCCGCGTTCCGAAACGGAAAACCGGTATAGGATCGCCGCCAGAATCAGCACCGCCAGAATCAGCCACGCAATGTTGTGCTGCAGCCATTTGCCCGTATTCAGCAAATCGACAGTCATGGCCGGCAGCTTCGACCCCATCTCGTCATACAGCTTGGCGAACTGGGGCACCACCACCGTCATCAGGAAGACCATCAGCCCCGCCACCAGCGTCAGCAGCACGCCGGGGTAGATGAGAGAAGTCATCAGCTTCTTGCGAAACGCCAGTGAGACTTTCTGGAACCCCACATAACGCTCCAGAACCTCCTGCAAATTGCCTGCCCGCTCGCCGGCCAGCAGCGTTGTGGTGTACATCAGCGGAAATCCGCCCTGCGCCTCGAAGGCCCCCGACAGCGCCTCGCCTCGCTTCACCCGTCCCGCCACGTCCTCCAGGTTCTCGCTGAAGTGCACGTTCTTCTGGATCTTGCCCAGCATCTGCAGCGAGCTCAGAATCGGCAACCCCGCCCGGATCAGCGTCAGGAACTGCTGATTGA
>JASHOY010000227.1 GCA_030038435.1 Acidobacteriaceae bacterium
TTGAGCGCCGTCTTCACTCCTCAGAATCAGACTGAATACGCGGTGACGAAGGCGTCGACGACGATCAATGTTACGAATGCAGCCCAGAGTCCCACTCTGGACTCCATCAGCCTCTCCAGCGGCTCGGCTGCGTTGCAAACCGGCGGCGCCATGCAGCTCACGGCCACCGCCAACTACTCCGATCATTTGACCCGGGACGTGACGGCCATCGCCAGCTGGAAAACCTCGAATGATTCCTCCGCTTCTGTAACAGCCGGCAAAGTGAGCGCGCTTGCCGCAGGTACAGCGCAGATCACTGCAAGCTGGAACGGTGTTGCCAGCTCCGCGACTAACGTCACCGTGACTTCTCCTGCCGTGACCCCCGCGCCCACCCTTAAAAGCTTGCAGGTGACTGGAAGTTCTACCGTCACTGCGGGAAATGCCATTCAATTGCGGGCGATTGGAACTTACTCCGATAAATCTACGACAGATCTTACAACCACGGCAGCATGGTCTTCTTCGAATGCTTCGCTGGCGGTGGTGCAATCGGGAGCGGTCACTGGAATCAATCCCGGCACTGCTTCTATTTCTGTCAGCATGGATCATGTTTCCGATTCGGTTACTATCACCGTAACCAGCAGTTATGTCGTTCAGGTAAACTCCTCGATGAGTATGTCCCAGATCCAGGATGCTATTAATGACAGCGAGCCAGGAGATACCGTCGCCTTCGCCGCTGGGACTTATAACCTGAGTTATCCCGGGCTTCGGCTTCAGCCGGGCCGCACCTATCTCGGCACCACTGCCGGGGGAACAATCCTTTCCGGAACTGGCGGTTTCGACCTGATGACTTTCTATGGCAGCGGTCTTACGCTGCAGAACTTAACATTTAACGGAGGCGGCCTCTATCTGGGTGGGCCGGTGAGCAGCGTCAAGGTGGAAAACAACACCTTCGAAAACATCGGAGCGCCTTACACGAATTGGACAACTGAAATCGCAATCTTTATGGATACGAGCGCCGCAAACAGTGACTTTTCGCACAACACGTTCAAGAATATCGGGGGATCTCTGCTGACGGAGTTTGTGGATGAGTGCTTTTCGTCGGGGATCTTCGGCTACGGCCTTTCGAACGTGACGATCGAATACAACAACTTTGACACGTTCAATGAAGGCATCCATATTTTCTATGACAACCTGGATGGCAAGAACGTCCACATTAACAACAACACGTTCGTTCAAGGGCATCGCATTGCAATCGAGATGCAGGATTCTTTGGCAGGTGGACTCGAGGTGGCCTTCAACAAGATAAGTGAACCGCTGAATGCGTGGGCGCTTACTTACGGAATCTCCATGGCCGCCACTTCGCAATCCGGCACCGGCGTTATAGTGCACGACAACGTGGTGGACGGTGACACACCCGTGGGCGCAGGTTGCACGGGATCGGGGTGCTATTACCCCTATGGGATCGAAGCCTGGGGCACAGGCACTCAGATCTATAACAATACAATCGAGGGTCTGTGGAACCATGGAGTCGCGATCGGAGTGGCCTTAAACCTCTCGGTGGAATCGAACACCATTTGTGGCCCGAACATGGCGGCGAACAACACCTTCGTCGATTTCGAGTACGGTTCGGAACCGGGAACGACAATCAGCGGAAACTCGACGTCTTCCTCCATGTCCTGCGGCGCCGGCAACTAATCTGCATATCTCACGGGCGGTTTCTTGATGGGGAGAGTCAGCGACAGCAAATAGAGGTGGAAAGGCCGCCTTGTCTGTAGCATAACAATGTTGTTGAGTCGAGGTTATTGGCGAAGAAGGCGGGCCTTTCTTATGTCAGAGCCTAATCGAGGAGTCTTCTCCTTTGCAGCACATTTTTCACGCCGATTAGAGGTCAGTTTCACCGCCGAGCGGGTATCGAGCGACGCTGGAGCGCCTTTGTTGCGCCACACGGATGGCAAGATTGGCCTGTTGAATCGTGTAGCATCCTGCTTCTCCGACCAGCGGTCACCGCTGAAGGTCATCCATAAGCTCACCGAGATGCTTTCGCAGCGGACGCGTTGTTACCATGGCCAAGATTCTGGATAAGGGCGAGAATCCGCACTTCGTGGTTACCTTGCTCGGCACGGACCAGTGGAAAGCGCGGCAACTTTACGAGCAGTTCTGCTGCCAGCGCGGCGAGAGACGGAGAACCGCATAAAAGAGCCGATGAGCCTGCTCGCCTTTCGTTTGTCGACCGGACAAATGAGGGGCAATCAGCTCAGGTCTACCAGTCGGCGTTGGCCTACACGCTGGTCGAGGCGCTGCGGCGGCTGGCGCTCAAGGGAACCGAGTGGGCCGCGGCCCAGGAGGATACCATCCCCGGCTTAAGCTATTCAAGATTGGCGCTCTTATGCGCGTCAGCGCCCGCCGCATGTTACTCGGACTCAACTCCAACTATCCGTGGAAGCATATCTACGGCAGAACCTTCGAGTCTATGCGCTACTGAAATTATCTGCAGCGCCCAAAGAGATATTTTCACTTCAGCCCGCCCAGCAGACTCGGCGGAGCTATTCTACAAATCAAGCTTCCTTCCTGAAAAAAGTCCTTCCCAGCAAGCGGTTGACCTTCCCCAAGACAGCTTCGTCCCTCAATTGTCTCCCGTCAGGCTTACCCAGGCCCGACACTTCCCCAAAAGTTGATCGGCATGAGAAATGGCAGCTAGTCTCTACACCTTTCCGTCCGGAGTTCTCCATCGGGGCCTGGCTCGAACGAAGCGAGCGAATGAAACTTTCGTGACGAGGTTGTAATCAGGACCTATTTTGTCGTATATAGGAGTAGGACCGAATTGGTCCTATATCAATTTCTTTTTTATCCGTTCTTGCGAATAATTCGCAACTAAGTCTCTTTCAATTAATTGCTGCGATGGTGTCGCAACTGGAGGCATTCTTCTTGTTCCCGCGCTTTGAATTGCTAAACCAGGTGGAGTCCAAAGGCATCCGCCTCACCGCTCAGCGCCGAGCCTTGATCGAAACGATTCAGGAAGCGACCACGCATCTCGACGCGGCAGGACTCCTAAAGTTGGCCCGCGAGCGAGACCCCGGGATCAACCGCGCCACGGTGTATAGAACCATCGAATTGCTCAAGAATCTGGGCATGATCGACGAACTGGATCTGATGCACCTCGATGGCGAAAAGCACTATTACGAGGTCAGGACTGAGCAGAACCATCTTCATCTTGCCTGCTTTGGCTGCGGAAAGATTATCGAGTTCGCGACGCCCGCATTTGAAAGCTTGAAGCAGGAGATCGCAGCAAAAAACGACTTCGAGATTCAGGTGATCCGATTGGAAGTTGGAGGATATTGCATCGCCTGCGCTGCAAAACGAGAGAAGCATTTGCACGAGCAGCACAAGCCATGCCCTCGCGGCTGACTCTTGGCGGAGGACCGCAAGGGCATGTAAGCCACAGCCGGATAGACTGCGGACTCTTCCTCACTATAGGTCCGCTCCGTTTATCCCTTCAACTAATGACTGGCTGACGATCTGCAGACCGACATTCAGTCGCGTTTACTGAGGGGGACTCGCATGAGCAAGAAGAAGCAGGGGAGGAAGAAGCGAGGTTTCAAAAACCGTCGCGTCTGGCTAACGATGGGAGCCATCGCCGCCTACGCGGCGGGGGGCAGCTCCAACAAAAGCGCACATTTGTTTGCGCAACAGCCTGGCAAAGGCAGCGCGAACGATAACGGGCAGGCCCAGCTTACCGTACATCGTTTCGATATTCCGCCTGGACCGCTGGATGTGGTACTGGCGCAGTTCGCAAAAGACTGTGGCCTCGCTGTCCAGTACACCATTCCGAAAGAAACGATTCCCGGTTTCAAGTCTAGCGGTGTCACAGGGCTTTACTCAGAGCAACAGGCTCTCAAACAAATCCTCACTGGAACCGGTTTGGACTACGCATTTGCCGAGCAGAACGCTGTAACGATCGGTGTGAAAAATTCCCAATCGGTCGAGGTGACCGCATCCTCCATCGACAGCATTTCTCTTGGGACAATTCCCACTCCGCTCCTCGATACACCGCAGTCCGTGACAGTCTTGCCGCGGCAGCTCCTTGCCGATGAAGGCATCACCACATTTCATGATGCCTTGCGGAACTCACCTGGCATCAGTCTTGCGGCCGGCGAGGGCGCACTACAGGGAGACAACCTGACCATCCGCGGCTTTCCTGTGGAAGACGACATCTTTCTTGATGGTATTCGCGATTTCGGCAGCTACTACCGCGATCCGTTTGACTATGAACAGATCGACGTGCTGGAAGGCCCAGCCGGCGTAGAGTTCGGGCGCGGTTCGACCGGCGGAGTCATCAACCAGGAAAGCAAGACCCCTCAGCTTCATCCCTTCTTGGACTTTGCGGGTGATCTCGGCACCGACCGCACCCGCCGCTTCACAGGAGACATCAACGAGCCGCTGCCTCATCTAGCCGATGGCGCCGCCTTCCGGTTGAATTTCATGGTGCACGATTCGGGAGTCGCGCAGCGTGACGTGATCAGGAACCGCCGGTTCGGAGTTGCACCGAGTTTTTCCGTAGGGCTAAATACGCCTACTCGCCTCACGGCCAGCGATTTTCATATGCAAGAGGACGACATCCCCGACTACGGCCTTCCCTGGTACTTCGGGCATCCAGCTCCAGTTCCGCGACACAATTACTACGGCTTCACGCACGACAACTTTCTGCGTACCAATGCAGACATCGGCACAGTCCGCGTAGAACATGATCTGAGCGATCACGGCCTGTTGCGCGACATCGCCCGTTATGCCCATTACGAGCGCAAGTGGCAGATCACCGAGCCGCAGGTGAATAATGCCAGCTCCGGCAGTATCACGGAATCCACCCCGCTCGATCAGGTGATGGTCAACCGCAATCAGCTCGCCGGCCATAGCGATGAGGCCCAGTTCTGGGATCAGGCTGATGTCACCTACGCAGGGAAGCTTATAGGCATCCGCCAAACCGCGGTTCTTGGCGCCGAAGGCAGCAAGGAAAGCTCCGATCCTGTGCGCATTCGCTTCGCAAATCCCGTCACCGGCATCAATACGGTCCCACTTACCAGTCTGCTCGATCCCACCCCGGATCAACCCTTTTCTGGAACGGCGTTTCCCAACACACAGATCCACACCAATGCCTTCAGCGCCGGGGCCTACCTGCTCGATACATTCGAACTGAGCCGCGAGTGGGAATTGAGCGGCGGTATACGGCTCGATCACTTCGATGCCAACGAAAAATCCGTCACTTTGGTATACCCGACGTCTGGAGCGGCAATAGGAGTTCCCCAGGCTACGGGATTCGAACAGGACATCAATAAAGGTACGTGGCGCAGCGCCCTTGTTTACAAGCCAAAGGCGAATGGCAGCATATATTTTGATTACGGAACTTCTTTCGATCCTTCAGCCGAACAGCTTTCGTTCACCGCAGCCAACGTGGAAACTCCTCCGGAGGAAAATGAGAGCTACGAATTCGGCAGCAAATGGGAGATCAATAACGAAAAACTCACTCTGCGCGGGGATGTCTTCCGCACCGATCGGGAAAATGTCCTCGAACCCGATCCCAATGATTCCTCCATCGATGTGCTTGCTGGAAACCAGCGCGTGGATGGAGCCGAGGGCGTCATTCAGGGACATCTGACGGACCGGTGGGAGATTCTGTCGAGCTACACCTTCTTGCATAGCGAAGTGGTGGACTCGCCGGTTACCCGTCAGAATTATCCGGCATCGATTGGCCTGCCGTTGCAGAATGTACCGGATAATTTGTTTAATTTGTGGACCGAGTATCGCCTGCCGCGCGGCTTCGAGGTGGGAGCAGGCAGCAACTTCGTGGGAGCGCGGGATGCCAATAGCACAACCCTGACCTCACTCTCGTCTCTCGAAACCGCGCCAGAATACTGGACTTTTTCCGCCATGGCCAAATACGAAATCAATGAACGCATCTCGGTCCAGGCCAACATCGACAACCTCACTGACCGTTTCTATCTTGACGAATTGCATCCCGGCCACGTGATTCCCGGAGCCGGCACTTCAGCCCTGTTTGGCGTGAACGTCAAGTTCTGAACAGCAGAACAGAAGACAACAAAAAAAGCGCACCAACAGTGCCGGTTTAGACCACAGATCAAATCAACGAATAACCAGGCTTTTTGCCTCAAAGTCATTCCGACAGGAGATCCAATGCTTTTAACGATCCCGGACCTGTTCTCGACTGAGCAGGTCCAACAGATTCGTCAGAAACTCGACTCCGCCGAGTGGGTTGACGGACGTGTAACCGCCGGTCATCAATCCACAGTCGCCAAAGACAACATGCAAATTCCGGAAGGCCATCCAGTCGCAAAAGAGATCGGCGAACTGATCCTGCAAACTCTCGGACAAGACCCGCTCTTCGTCTCTGCCGCGCTGCCTGCAAAGGTTTTTCCCCCGCTATTCAACCGCTATAGCGGAGGACAATCCTTCGGCACTCATATCGACAATGCCATTCGCCACCTTAAGGGAACCACGCACCGCGTCCGCAGCGACCTCTCCGCAACTCTCTTCTTAAGCAATCCCGAGGATTACGACGGCGGTGAGTTGGTGATTGAAGATACGTACGGCATCCACTCCGTTAAACTGCCCGCCGGGCACATGGTGCTCTATCCGTCCTCCAGCCTACACAATGTGCGTCCTGTCACCCGCGGCGCGCGCATGTCTTCGTTCTTCTGGATCCAGAGCATGATCCGGGATGACGGTGCGCGTACTCTCCTATTCGATCTCGATAATGTGGCCCAGCGCATCGCTGCCGAGCAGATCTATTCTCCGAATGCCATCCGGCTGACGGGGATTTACCACAACCTCCTCCGCCGTTGGGCGGAGGTATAGTAGCGATCAGGCCATGCGATTATTTACTGTGAGTGGCCTCTTAGCGGCAAGGCACTTTCGGATTTCCCAATGAGATTCCCGCTTAGGACCTGGTTGCCCTGCCCAGCGAAGTCGAAGCAGGCGTGGCTGGGTCGTCTGTTCCGGCCCGATTCGGAACCCTGGCAAGCACCATCTCGCCGCCAACGGGGCTGCTGGGCGTGGAGCTGGGTGGCGATAGCTCTGCGCGCATGATCGCGTTTCAGGGCAGGTTTGAATTCTGAGTGCAGGCTATCGCTGTTTGCTGAATCCTTGGCACGGACGCACAGGGGATTCGGTTCGTCTTGCAGGATTGGCTGCTCTGCTATCCTTTTCTTCTCATTGGAGGGATAAGGATGGCTCAGTCAGATATCGGCATCGGCAATGTGACACCGAACGCGGCGCTCGTGCAGATGGCGATGGCATATTCCCGCAGCCGCGTTCTTTGCGCCGCCGCCCGTCTCGGCGTTGCCGATGCGCTTGTGGATGAGATGCGGAGCATCGATTCTCTGGCCGAGCGTTGTCGGGCGAATGCCGATGCACTGTATCGCCTTATGCGTGCACTGGCCAGCATCGGAATTGCGGAGGAAACAACGCCAAAGCATTTTAAGCTGACTTCACTGGGAAGGCTGTTGCGGAAGGATGTGGCAGATTCGGCGTGGCCAGCGGTTGTTTTCTGGGCGGATCTGCTCGCCGATGAATGGTCCCTGCTCACCGATTGCATTCGGACGGGCAAACCTGCCTCACAAGTGCGAGACCCGAAGGTGCCGTCACGCTGGTCGCAGGAACCCGAGGCCAACGCGATCTTTCGTGCCGTCATGGGCACTGCTCCAGCAGAAGACTACGCTTCGATTGCGGCAACCTGGGACTTTTCCCAAGCGGGCGTAGTCGCTGACCTTGGTGGCGGCGGAGGAGCGCTGATCCATTCCGTGCTGGAACGGAACCCGCACCTTCGGGGCTTGTTGGTCGACCGCGAGGCAAGCATTGACTCGGCGCGGTCGCGTTTTTCGGTTGAGGCCCTGTCTTCGCGGTGCAGACTGATAACTGCGGATCTGACCCAGTCAGTCCCTCCCGGCGCCGATGTATACATGCTGAAACACGTGTTGCACGGGTACAGGGATTCGGATGCCATCGGGATCTTGAGAAATTGCCGCGCGGTGATTCCGGAGAGCGGTAGGCTGCTGATTATCGAATTTATATTACCTCTGCTGGTTTCGCATGCAGATTCGCGACTGGAAGGCCGACTGATGAGCGATCTCAATATGCTTGCAGTTACCGGAGGCAGAGAGCGGAGCGAATCTGAATGGCAATTCCTTCTTGAGGCAACGGGGTTCAGGCTTTTTCGAATCCTCCCCGTGGCCGACGACAATTTCATGGTCCATAGCGTCGGGATCGTCGAAGCCAAACCGGCGTAGGAGCGGAACTAAACCCGCGGGCGAAATCGAATTGCTGCAGCAGAGTCCCGCGGGAGCAATCAGACCTACCGGGCTTTGTACGGGTTCATTCGCCCTCGTCTGCTTCTTGCCACTGGAGCGTGCGATGACTACGACAATGGCAATTCGCATCTGGCCATTGGAGAATTCAGCACCATGCAAGAGGCGGTGGAGGAATCGTTCGGCGCGCAGAAACTGGCCGCTCAGGTGGTCGGGGTGTTTGGCGGCCTGGCTCTGTTGATCACGGTAACGGGTCTTTTCGGGCTGCTGAGTGTCAGCGCCGGTTTAAAACGGAGCCATTTTGGCCGGGTTAGGCCGGAGCCAGGGAGAAGCCGAAGGTGGTGCAGGCAGACGGTGGCGCTGGCCGCGTGAGCGAGACAAGCGCAGTCATGGTTCGAGTTTTTTCCCTGCGCAACATGTAGCTATTTCACGGCCGATCCTCCCGCGCCGTCGGCCGTCTCCGGTCG
>JASHOY010000228.1 GCA_030038435.1 Acidobacteriaceae bacterium
GGCTGCGAAGAGGATGGCCTGACGGTGCGGGATGGTTCAAAGGGCTATTTCACGGCTGCGGTTATTTCGCCACTCCGGTAAGAGAAGCAGGGGTGGTGCTCGATTCCAACTCGCGCACCCGCAAATGGTCATACCAGGTGAATTTGAGAATCACGGATGTCATGACAATCACCAGCAGGGTAATGCCCGCCCGCAGAAATTCCCGAATCACGATATACAACGGCAAGGCCACGAGAGCGACCTGCCAGACAATGCCCACAGCGATATTGAAAATGTCACGCGGGAAGTCCTGGTTGCGCTGAAAGTCTGGATCTTCGGCGAGAACACTTCTGAGTACCGGTCCCCAGAAACCCCAGGGCCGCACGCGGCGGTAAAAGTCCTTCAGCACTTCCTCATCGTCCGGCCGGGAGAACATTGTGCCGAGAAGACAACCGGCAAGCGAGAGGATGAGCACCACGGGAAAGACAATGGAAACGTCAGAATTGATGGAATACCGCACCAGCAGCTTCTGCGTGAACTCTATCTTCCCAACCGCCGGCGGGACGGTCAGCGCCGAGGCAATGCCGGCAACCATGCCCCAGAAATAGCCGTAGCCATTGAAGCGCCACCAATACCATTTGAGTATGTTGGAAGCCGTATACCCCACCCATAATCCGGAAACGATCCAGACCACTACAGCATTCACTGAGGTCACATTCCAACCGATCAAAACTCCAGCAACGACGACGGCAAAGGAACTGACATAGCTCAGGCGGACATAAGTTTTCGGCGCAGCATGAGGATTGATGTAGCGTTTGTAAATGTCATTGACAAAGTAGGGCGGCGCCGCGTTTACAGTGGCCGCAAAGTTCGCCATGAATGCCGCCAGCAGGCCTGAGATCAGAAATCCCAGCAATCCCACGGGCACAAATCTTCCCAGCGCGTAAGGAAGTACCAGTTCGAAGTCCATGCCGGTACCCATGGCGCGAATGCTATCGCTGAAAAAGACGGCAGCCAGCACCGTCAGGCCGGCGGTAAGAAAGTAGCGCGGAAAAGTCAATACCACGTTGACCCAGGCGCTCATCATGGATGCCTCGCGCGGGCTTCGGGCAGAGAGCACCCGCTGCATGTCATAGTTGGGCGCCGGTCCCGCGGCGGAAATCAGCACGCCTTTGAAGAACAGCATCATGATAAAAAACCCAAACAGGCCATATCCATCCTGGGCAATCTTCGCGCCGGCTGCCGGAACCAGCTGTGACCAATCGAGATTGAGATGCGAGCCAAAAAACAAATTGTCCCAACCTTGAGGTGTGACTTTGCGCAGGGCTTCTGGAGCTACCCTGAAAATGGCGATGATGCCCACCGCAATGGATGCAACCGACAGGATGCAAAACTGCACCACCTCCGTGACCACTACGCTGATCATGCCGCCTTTGATCACATAGAGAGCGGTAAGGCTAATGAGGATGAGCGCGTATTGGTTTGGCGTCATGTGCCAAGGCAAAAACGTTGCCGCAAACTTGCCGATGCCCTTGAACCCATAGGTGAAGAACCCGACAATGCTGACAAAGGCGTAGATCACCACGATGAGATGCGATAACTGCGCTCCGCGTCCCGTGCCGAATCGCGTCTTGATCCACTCGGCTCCGGTCATGACTTTCGAGCGCCGTAACCATGCCGACAGGTAGACCATAAGGAAAACCTGATTGAAGGTTGGCCACAGCCAGGGAATCCACACGCTTTTCAGGCCGTATACGAACATCCAGTACACCAGCAGCATGGTGCCGCTGATGTCAAACATGCCCGATGCATTGGACAGGCCCAGCACATACCAGGGCATTTTGTTGGCGCCAAGAAAATAGGCTGCCATGTCGCCGGAGGCGTAGTGGGAAACCCAGTAGCCTATGAGCACCGTGCTCAGAAGATAGGCCAGAATAATGGCGACATCCAACGAGTGAAGTTGCATAGGTCCCTCGGTTCCCGGACACCATCCGGTATTTCTTCCCGCGAGGGGAACGCGGCTTTCCTTCAGCAAAGACTGCGCATGAAAAACTTCAGCCCGGATGCAGGCCAGGTAGATGCAGTACCCCGCAGACGCAAAGGGCGCCACCGCCGGTCGGAGAATGGGAGGGGTTCAAAAGCCGAGGATATGTCATGCCCTTCACCTCGCGCGCCTCTTTTAAGATGTGACAGAATGTCGAACAAGTCTCTCACATTTCTAAGTTTCCCGACAACACATCAGCATTTCGGTTCGACTGTGAGAATTTTCGCCCTCTTTTCCGCCGCATCGAGTATACTGTTCCCGCCTCGCGATGGAAAGCGAAATGTGCTCTGCAAAAACGTTTGAGTACGGAGTACCGCTAACTTCCGCTGCCTTCGCCGTGGCGCGAAGGGAAAGTCGCTGTGAAATTTGGATATTTTGACGATCAAAACCGCGAGTATGTAATTACCCGGCCCGATACGCCTTTGCCCTGGATCAACTATCTCGGCTGTCAGGATTATTTCGGCATTATTTCCAATACAGCCGGCGGTTATTCGTTTTATCGGGATGCCCGTTTGCGCCGCCTCACCAGATATCGGTACAACAATGTGCCCATGGATTGCGGGGGGCGATATATCTATATTCGCGACCATGAAACGGGCCGGTTCTGGTCTCCTTCATGGCAGCCCACGCGCCACGAACTCAGCGGCTATTCCTGCCAGCATGGCCTGGGCTACACCATTATCGGCTCCACCTATGACGGCATCAAGGCAAGCACACGGTACTTTGTCCCGCTCGACGAGAATATCGAGATCTGGCAGCTGACGGTTACCAACCAGCGCCCAATGCGGGCGCGCATTTCTGTCTTCGCCAGCATCGAATTCTGTCTCTGGGACGCCCAGGACGATGCTAGCAACTTTCAACGCAACTTCAACACCGGTGAAGTGGAGATTGAAGACGGTGCGATCTATCACAAAACCGAGTACCGCGAACGCCGCAATCACTTTGCCTACTTTGCCTGTTCTGAGCAGATCGCTGGCTTCGACACCAGTCGCGAGGCGTTTCTTGGTCCCTATCGCGGATGGGACCAGCCCGCGGCCGTTGCGGGCGGGAAACTTACCAATTCAATCGCCTACGGATGGTCGCCGATCGGCGCTCATCAGGTCGCCTTCGAGCTGGCGCCGGGAGAATCCCGGCAGATCATCTTTGTGCTCGGTTATTACGAAAATCCGCTGGCGCAAAAATTCGACCCGCCCGGCTCGCAAACTATAAATAAAAAATTGGTCAAACCGGTGATCTCGAAATATCTCCGCACGGCAGAGGCCGAGAGGGCATTTGAGGATCTCCGCCAACACTGGGACCGGCTGCTGCATATCTTTCAGGTAGATACGCCCGACCCGCACACCAATCGTATGGTCAACATCTGGAACCCTTACCAGTGCATGGCTACCTTCAATTTGTCGCGCTCGGCTTCGTTCTATGAATCGGGCATCGGCCGCGGTCTCGGCTTTCGCGACTCCAATCAGGACCTGCTCGGCTTTGTGCAAATGGCGCCGACGCGCGCCCGGGAGCGCATCCTCGATCTGGCAGCGACGCAACTACCCAGCGGCGGCGCTTACCACCAGTACCAGCCGCTCACCAAGCGCGGCAACAACGATATCGGCAGCGGCTTCAACGATGATCCGCACTGGCTGATCGTCGGAGTCTCGGCCTATCTGAAAGAAACCGGGGATTGGAGCATCCTTGACCAGCCGGTCCCATACGAAAACGAACCCGGCACCGAAGCACCGCTTTACGACCATCTCCAGCGCAGCTTTTTCTATACACTGGAGCGGCTCGGCCCCCATTGCCTGCCCCTGATCGGACGCGCGGATTGGAATGATTGCCTCAACCTGAACTGTTTCTCCAGCGCCCCCGGACAGTCCTTCCAGACCACGACGAACAAAGACGGCAAAGTAGCTGAATCGGTCTTTATCGCTGCGTTGTTTGTCTTCGCCGGCAACGAACTTGCCGCCATAGCCGAACGCAGAGGCTATGCCCGCGACCTCGCTCTGTATCGGTCCGCGGTGATGAAAATGGAACAAACGGTGCGCAGCCACGGATGGGATGGTGAGTGGTTCCTTCGCGCCTATGACGACGCGGGTAACAAGATAGGTTCGAAGGAATGCGAAGAGGGCCGGATCTTTATTGAATCGAATGGCTTTTGTGTTTTTGCCGGTATCGGCCTTGACGATTGCAAGGCTGCCAAGGCGCTGGTTGCCGTTCGCAAACATCTGGCAACCCAACACGGCATCGTCATGCAACAGCCGGCTTACTCCCGCTACCACCTGACTCTAGGTGAGATATCCTCCTATCCGCCAGGATATAAGGAAAATGCCGGCATCTTCTGCCATGTCAACCCCTGGGTGATGATCGCGGAAACGCGGCTGGGCCATGGTGACCTGGCCCACGATTACTACATGCGCATTAATCCTTCGGCACGCGAGGAGATCAGCGATGTGCATCGCTGCGAACCGTATGTCTATGCGCAGATGATCGCCGGCAAGGATGCGCCAACCTTCGGTGAGGCCAAAAACTCATGGCTCACAGGTACCGCGGCGTGGAACTATTACGCCATCACGCAGTGGATCCTCGGAGTGCGCACCACTTTCGACGGCCTCGAGATCGCTCCTGTCATCCCCACCGGCTGGCGGGGATTCTCCCTGACCCGCATCTTCCGTGACGTAGCTTACAGAATCGTTATCGAGAGGCATGGTATAGGAAACCATGTTGAGCTCGCGATCGACGGCGTGCAGATGGAAGGTAATTTGGTGCCGCCCCCCGAAGACGGAAGAAAGGAAGTTATAGTCAGAGGAATTCTAAGTTAGAAAACCGGCCCCGCACTTGCCTTCTCGCCCGGAAGACCATCAATTAGATTAGCGTTTGCGCAAGAAAACGCTTTCGCGATTAGCTGGTGCGCGGGTGGTCCGCAGAGCAAGGACACGCCTTTAAATAAAACGTTTGAGTGGCTTAATTTCTCTTGACAATCGTTCTCCGTTGGGGCTTTAATGTCTGCCGGCCAGAAAATGTATGCTCTGACGTTGCATAACTAAAACGTTTGAGTAGAAAGGTTCGAAAGGGGACTAGGACACTGCAATAAAAGCGCGCTGGTTCACGGGAAAAGAGGGACGCAGCAATGGGTTGTCCTTCTCGCGCTCCAGGCAAGGCCAGACATTGTCCGGCGACACGAAGCACGATAGCCCCGGGCAATTCCACGTAGCTCGACCTCCGGCATCTTTACTGGTTGGTCGGCGGCGTGCGAGTGACAACAAGTTCCAACCTTGAAAAGGAAGGTCAAAATGAGAGACGCGAAGTACAGGTTCCTTCTGCTGCCGTTGTTCTTCGTGTTGACCTGTGCTGGTGTTTGGGGCCAGGCCAATTCGACAGTCAACGGCATCATCACCGATCCAAGCGGCGCACTGGTCGCGGGAGCCGCGGTCCAGCTTACCGATATGGCTACTGGCACTATCCGAAGCACGGTTAGCGACTCCAGCGGCTTGTATGCGATTCCCGGTCTGAACGCGGGCACTTATGACCTCAGGGTGACGGCGCCCGGCTTCGAGACCTACACCAGGAGAGGCGTCGTGGTGAATATCTCCGCGACCTTCCGCGTCGACGTAGCACTCACCGTCGGCGCCGCGTCGCAAACGGTCACCGTGGCGGCCGACGCCCTCACTGTGCAGGCGGACTCGAACGTGGTAAGCACGCTGATCAGCCAGCAACAGATTTCCGAGTTGCCCATGAACGGCCGCAACGTCATTGCGCTGGCGACCTTTGGCACCGGCGTGAGCGGCAACCTGCCGCCCATGGAAAACCCCTTCTCGGTGAATGCCAATTACGCCATAAGCTTCAATGGCCTTAGCCAGGCGCACAACATCTGGATTGTCGACGGTGCAGAGGAGTATGACCGCGGCTCGGGCGGCAAGATGTCGATTATGCCATCCCAGGACGCACTGCAGGAATTCCAGGTGCTGTCGAGCAACACCGCCCCAGATTATGGCTATGGCTCCGGCGCCGCCGTCACCATGGCCATCAAGAACGGCACTTCACAGTTCCACGGAGGCGTATGGGAGTACGACCGCAACGACTCCTTGGATGCCCGCGATTACTTCAACACGGCGCCGCAACCGGTTTCCGAGCTGCGCTACAACGTCTTCGGCGCCAACCTCGGCGGCCCATTCTTTATTCCCGGCCACTACAATTCGGAGCACAAGAATAAGACCTTCTTCTTCTACAACGAAGAATGGCGCAGAATGGTCAACGGTCAGCCTACCACCGCGATCAGCACCTTGCCTGCGGCCGACGAAGTAACGTCGCCGAACAGCTTCGTCTACCAGTTGCCGACCTATGATGCCCAGGTTAAAGCGGGCGTCAACGCTGTCTATGTTCCCAACCCGCAGAAAGGCACGCCACTCTACAACGCCCTGATAAGCGATGGTCTTACGCCCGGCGCGCAGTTCAATTACCAGGGCATCGCAAACAATATCCCGGCCAACCTGCTGGATACAAACGCACTGCTCTTCAACACGCTGAAAAACCTTCCCGCGGCGACAAATACCGCCAACGACACCTATGTTCCAACCGGCGGCCATCTACCCATTACCGTGAGAGAGGAACTCTTCCGCGTCGACCACAATATCAACGACAAGTGGGCGCTGATGGGTCACTTCGTCCACGACGAGAACATCTCCACACAGTCCACCCCGGAGTGGCAGGGAGACAACTTCCCGACCGTAGGCTCCACCTTCAGCAACCCTTCTTACAGTGCAGTCATCAAGCTGACCGGGGAGCTCAAACCCAATGTTCTGCTGGAAGCGGCATTCGACTACGACGGCAACAAGATCGCGATTGTTCCTGTCGCTGCCGGCGGCGGCAGCTATGTGAAACCGTCGGGCTGGAGCACGGGAACGTACTTTCCGGCGGCCAATGACGTAGGCAACCGCCTTCCCGATATCATCCTGCAAACTGTTCCCAACGGAACCTCGAGCAGTCAATGGGGACCGGGGAACGATCCATGGACCAACGGCGCCGAGGATTACAACGAGTACTTTGGCTTGTCCGTTACGAAGGGAAAACACAACCTGAAATTTGGCGGCGGCTACAACCGCTATACCAAAAATCAGGTTATCGGCAAGGATTCTGAAGGCGACTACACCTTTAACGATGGCTGGGCTTCCGGCACGCCCACCGGTCAGCTTACCGGCGACTCCTATCTTGACTTCCTGCTCGGCCTGGCCACCAACTTCAGCCAGGCGAACGCCAACCCCATCAACCATTATGTCAACAACACCATCTTCGTCTATGGCATGGATAACTGGCACCTGACGCCACGCCTGAGCGTGCAGCTTGGTGTCCGCTACGATGCTATGCCGCATGTCTGGGAACGCAACAACGAGGTATCGAATTTCGAACCGTCGCTGTACCAGCCCGCGTTGGTTCCGACTTTCGATTCGAGCAGCGGCGCCTTCTGCACCGCCGGCGACACCGCCAACGGCTGCACCGGCGTCAATAGCCCCGGACTGCAATTCTTCAACTTCAATGGCGTGCAAACGCCTTTCTACATGAATGGCATCGCGCTCGCGGGAAAGAACGGCGTTCCCCGGGCGCTGGTGAAGAACGACTATGCTACCGTGGAGCCCCGCCTGGGCTTTTCTTATGACCTGTTCGGAAACGGCAGGACTGTGCTTCGCGGCGGCTTCGGCGTTTTTTACGAACGCATTCAGGGCAACGACATTTACGACGCCGCAGGTTCGCCTCCATTCATAAGCCAGCCATCGGCAAACGACGTGGAATTCACCAGCCCCACGACCAACTGGTTGAGCGGCGGAACTGCGTCTTCACCGTCCTATCCTCAAGGCTACAACTCCCTGAATACTCATTACCCCGATCCTGGCGTGGCCGAATTCAGCCTGGGCGTTCAGCATGAAATCGCTCCGTCCATCATTCTCACTGCCCAGTATGTGGGCAATGCGCAGTGGCACCAGAACGATTGGCTACCGGTCAATAACTTCCCGCTCAGCACGCCGCTTTCCGTTCGCCAGGCCGACGCCAGCGGCTCACTGACGGCGGCGCAGGTAGAGAGTTACCGCACCTATCCGGGCTTCGGGAACATTCGCCTGCAGTCCACTCCCGATACCGGCACCTATAACAGCTTGCAAGCCGGCCTGCGCCAGGACAACCGCTTCGGGTTGAGCTATGGCTTCTACTACACCTGGTCCCACGAAATCGACTCCACGGAGGGGAGCGTCGATGTGGACAACAACAATCCGGCCTACGATCCTTGGAACCTGAAGTACGATAAAGGTTCCGGGTCGCTGGATCGCCGCCAGATCCTCAACGTCAATTACGAATACAAACTTCCGTTCTTTGCGCACTCCGGCGGTCTGGCACACAGCATCGCAGGGGGATGGGAGATCGCCGGCAGCATGGTCTCCCAAAGCGGTCTGCCGTGGTTTGGCGGCTATGCTCCCAAGAACAGCTATGGCGATACCGTCGGTCTCGGGGGCGATTATGCGAGCCGCCCGAACCTTAGCGGCAAACCCAAATACGCGAAGACAACAACCGCGGCGGGATATCAGTACGTGAGCGGCGACGGCTTCTCGGCGCCAATCGCAGCATGGAACGGCGGTCCGAATCTGGGCTTCGGCAACTCCGGTAAAGACGCTGTGGTCGGGTCGGGGAACACCAATTTCAACACTTCGATCTACAAGTCCTTTGGCTTCGCCGGCGAGCGAGCTCACTTCGAGTTCCGTGTCGACAGCTTCAACACCTTTAACCACCCCCAGTTCACCGGCCTGTCGAGCACCAATCCGCAGAGTGCATCCTTTGGCTTTGTGAACTCCGACAATCAGAATCCAAGAGTCTTCGAACTTGGCGGCAAGATCAATTTCTAATGCCGATAATCAATAACCCGGGCGCGGCGCGATTCCGCTGCCGCGCCCTTTCTCTTAAAGCAAGGACGGAATCGGTCCACCTACGCATCTTTGCCCTGTACTTTCGCCCACACTGGAGTCATTCCATTATTCCGGCGCCTTTCAGGTTCCACCGCACCTACGTCAAACCGTCTCGCTACAAGGGCTCACCAGGGGTAAAGTTCGTCTGCCCCAGTGACTTCCAAGCACCTGAAAAGAAATGGAATATGCTCCGCGCCCAACGCTTGCGGCTATTTCCATCGCTGCGGCAAACGAAACCCGGGAGATTCCAACAGTTGCGCCATCTCCAAAACTACCTTGGCAGCACTTGCACGGCACATCCGCGAGGCGGGAAAATCTACCCAATTCTGATTTAAATCAGGGACCCGATCCATATGGAAAGTACAGCGAGACGTTTCTATTTAGGCAATTCCACTGCTTCGCGTCGCGTCGATTGCGGCCGTTTGTTCTTCATAATCGCTGGCCTGTCACTCCTGACCTGCGCAGGATCCGCGCAATCCGTTGTATCGCGGGCCGATTCTCGGCAGACGGCAATTTCATTGGAACAGCAGGGGAAATTCGGAGAGGCCGAAAGCGCCTGGTGCAGTTATTTGTCGGCGCATCCTTCCAGTTTCGAGGCTTACGCGCATCTGGGCTTGCTGGAGGCGCGGCAGGAACACTATCCCGACGCCGTCCGATTTTACCGAAAAGCTCTGGCGATCGGTCCGGCAATTCCCGGTCTGCGGCTGGATCTCGGCTTGGCGCTATTCAAGGAGGGCCAGATACAGCAGGCCCTAGCAGAGTTTGAGCCTCTGTTTAAGAGCGCTCCCGCTGCCTCTGCTGAACGGCAAAGGCTTCTGATTCTTATCGGCATGTGTCATTACGGCTTGAGGCAATATAGCCAGGCCGCACCCTATCTCAAAGAAGTTGCGGATAAAGATCCAACAAACCTGCCGATTCTCATGGCGCTGGCGCATAGCTATCTTTGGTCCAAGCAATACCAGCAGGTCCTTGATACATATCGAGAGATACTACTCCTCAACGCCGAATCCGCTGAAGCCGACATGCTGGCCGGCGAAGCTTCAGACGAGTTAAAGGATTATTCCGGGGCGGTCGCGCAATTCCGCGCTGCCGAAAAGGCAGATCCGCACATGCCTGACGTTCACTTTGGCCTCGGCTATCTTCTCTGGACAAAGCGTCGCTATCCCGAGGCTGTTCCAGAGTTCGAGGCCGAACTCGAAAACGATCCCAACCACGCCCAGGCGCTCACCTATCTCGGCGATAGCAACCTTCAATTAGGTCACCCTGAGATTGCTGCTCCTTTACTCGAGAAAGCCATCCGCATCGACCCAACTATCGAGCTTGCTCATCTCGATCTGGGAATCGTCGATGCGAATGCCGGCCGCCCAAACGACGCGCTGCGCGAATTTCAGATCGCCTCCAGAATTGCGCCCAACGATGTCGATGTCCATTGGCACCTGGGGCGGCTTTATCGCCAGATGGGCAAAAAAGACGCCGCCCGCGCCGAGTTCGACAAGGCGCGGAGCATTACCCAGGCCGCCGATACCGCTCTAATTAATAAAATGAAGCCTCGTCCCGAATCGCAAATACCCGGAAGGTAGCAGTAAACTAAGAATCCTCCGGCAGAACCGGAGAATGGTTACTCGCAGCACAACCGCGCTCATGGTGGGAATTGAGAGTGTCCCATTGCAGAACTGTTCTTGTCCAGTTGCAACCCAGTGCCCATTCGCCTCGACTGATGATCCGCCGACGGTAACTCCGGTCTTGCGATCCGTTGACGGCGCAGCAAGCATAGTAACTTTGCAACGAGATTGGTGGGCGCATGGCGCTGGGCGCAACCAAGGGTAATGACACCATCGGACTCGATCCGGATGGTACGCGAACCAAGCCGAATTTCGCCGAACGCCCAATTATTTTCCGATGCAGAAGGTAGAAAATATGAGATTAAGGATATCGTCGGGAGTGGTTTGGCCGGTCAGTGAATCGAGCGCCCAAAGCGAACGATATAAATCGAGCAGGATCATTTCATGTGGGGTACCGCCGGCATTGGCCTGGGCGGCATCAGCTATGGCTGACAGAGCCGTCGAGATGGCTTGATGCTGTCGCAGGTTCGTCAGCATGCCAGGCTCTGAAGCAGCGCCGCCGGTGGCCAGCTCGATGATCCGTTGACGCAGCGCCTGAATGCCTGCGCCGGTGAGCGCGGAGGTGGAGAGAGTGACAAGTCCGGGAATCTCCTCAGCGGCGAAATGAGCGCCGGCCAAGTCGATCTTATTGAGTGCGACGAGCGCCGGCCGGCCCTCAACCGCCTCAAGCAAGCGGCGTTCTTCGTCATTGAGAGACTGAGTGGCATCAAGCACGATGAGGACGAGAGCTGCATCCGCTAGGGCTTCGCGGCTGCGCGCAATGCCGATTTGTTCCGCTTCTTCCAGGCTCTCGCGCAGGCCAGCCGTATCGACCAGCTCGAGCGGGATACCTTCAAGAGAAATACGTTCGGTGACCAGGTCGCGTGTGGTGCCGGGAGTGGCTGTGACGATGGCGCGATCGCGCTCCACAAGGCGGTTGAAGAGCGAGCTCTTGCCCACATTGGGGCGGCCAACGATGGCAAGCGTCAGGCCGTCGTGGACGATGCGTCCGCGGGCAAACGACGCCTCGAGCGCAGCTAGAGGCGGCGCAATTTCGGCAATGCGGCGTGCGATTTCCAATTGCGGCGTTACTTCGATATCGTCTTCGGCAAAATCGATCCCCGCTTCGAGCAGCGCAAGCAACTCCAGCAAGGACTGCTTGACCGGAGCAACGCGATGCGAGAGTGCGCCGCCCATCTGGCCGGCAGCCTGGCGCGCCTGGGTAAGCGTGCGTGAATCGATGAGATCGCGTACGGCCTCGGCCTGGGTCAGATCGAGGCGACCGGAGAGAAAGGCGCGTTCAGTGAATTCACCGGGCTCGGCGAGGCGTGCGCCGAGCGTGATGGCGCGGCGGAGAAGCAAGTCGAGCACCACGGGAGAGCCATGAGCAGCGATTTCAACAACGTCCTCGGCGGTGTAGGAATTGGGCGCCTGAAAAAAGGTGACCACGGCTTCGTCGATGTGCGCGGCCTCGCCCGTTTCGGCATCGTCGAGCACCTCGGCGAGGCGCGCCCGCATAGCTTCGAGGGGATGGCGAAGATGAACGAGTTGCGCGGCAATTGAAGCGGCCCGTGGGCCGCTTAGACGCACGATGCCGATGCCGCCGCGGCCGGGCGGAGTGGAAACCGCGGCGATGGTTTCCACTGCTGCCTCGGTGCGCGTTTCAGGGGCGGTCTTCGGGTTGCTGGCGGAATCTGTCATGTTGCTGCATTCATTGTAGGCATGCAACCCGGCTGCTGGAGCGGATGGTACACTCCGGCAACAGGGAGTGTTTTATGCGCGCCAGCGCCATTGAATTTCGCCTGCGGATGCTGATTAACGCAACCATCATATTCATAGGCTTCTGGTCGCCGTGGATTGGGCGCAGCAGTGCCTGGGCAGGCCTCGGCCCGCACGTTGCGCTGCTCGAGTGGCTTTCGCTGCGCATCAGCAGGCTGGGCCTGGCGACGTTTACTGTTGCGGTGCCGGCTGTCATCATGCTGGCGACTTTCTGCGCCGCTGTGGCTGTGGTGCTCCGCATCTGGGGCACAGCCTGCCTGGGCGCCGGCACCGTCTACAGCTTGCAGATGCAGGGTCGTTCGGTCACAGCGAACGGACCTTATCGCTTCGTGCGCAATCCGCTATATCTAGGAGTGTGGTTCGTGGCGGCGGCGCTGGCGTTTCTGATGCCGCCCACCGGCTCGCTGGTGGCTATGGTGCTGATCACGCTGTTTCAATTGCGTCTGATCCTGGGAGAAGAGGCGTTTCTGGCGCGGCAAATCGGAGAGCCGTATATGGCATATAAGCGTGCCGTTCCTCGGCTGGTCCCACGGTTGCGCGGAGCGCCGGCAGCGGCGGGACATAAGCCGCAGTGGCTGCTCGCGGCCTTCTCAGAGCTGACGCCGATTGGCGTGTTTGTGGCGTTGGCATTCTTCTCGTGGAGTTATAACAACCAGTTGATGATCAAGGTGATCCTCATCAGCCTGGGATTGTCGCTGGTGACGCGGGCCTTCCTGGTGGAAAAGATGGAGAGCCCCGCCGGCGCGGCGTAGGGAGCGGCTGAGCGTACTGCGTTACTGTTGCTCGCTCTTGGCGGTCAGTCTATATTTGACGACCCAGGGGGCTGAGAGGCCAAGGATTAGGAAATAAGCGGCTTGGGGAATGGGAGGGCGGTGGTTGCACACGATAAGCTGGGATTGGCCGGGGAAGTCAAATGAAACTGCTGTCTGTGAATTGCGGGTTGCCTCGCGAGGTCACGTGGAATGGGATGACGGTAACGACGTCGATCTATAAGGCGCCGATTGCAGAACGCGTTGCGCTGCGAACGCTGAATCTCGATGGAGACCGGCAGTCGGACCTTAGCGTGCACGGCGGAAAATTTAAAGCTGTTTACTTCTACTCCCTTGAGCACTACGGCTATTGGAAGGCGGAACTACCGGGGACGCCGCTGCCCTTCGGCGCATTTGGCGAGAACTTCACGGTGGAGGGCTTACTTGAGAACACGGTTTGTATCGGCGACCGGATTACTGTGGGCTCGGCGGAACTGGTTGTGACCCAGCCGCGACTGCCCTGCTACAAACTCGGCATCCGGTTCGCATCGGAGGAAATGATCAGCCGTTTTCTGGCCAGCGGGCGCACGGGGTTCTATACGGCGGTGATGCGCGAGGGAGATGTGGGCGCGGGGGACGAGGTGACTGTGGTGGGACAGGCCGCTGATCCGGTGCCGGTTTCCGAGGCAACGCGCTTATATGTGGCGAAGGAATTTGACGCGGGAGATGCGCAGCAGGTGCGCCGCCTGATGGCGACGAACGCGCTGCCCGACTCGTGGAAGGAATACTTCGAGGAGAAACTGGAGCGAGTGGGAAGGTAAGGAAACGGGGGCAGGTGCATTGATGAGCTGACGGCTTTCAGCATTTACCTGCTTGCTGGTTGCACACGGTCGCGCCCCACCCTCGTCGCAAACGCCGCTTGAGGATGATTCCTCCTCGATGGAAAAAGGGCGCGATGGACTTGCGTCCACCTGCGCCCCAGCTGGGACTAGAAAGATAACTTTGCGCCGAACTGGATCTGGCGCGAGGTGGTAGAAGTAGCGTGACCGCCCCGGCAGTAGGCGAGATGCCGGAAGTGGCCGAGGAATAGACCACCTCATTGGGCGTGACCAAGTTGGTGTGGTTGAGGATGTTGAAGAACTCGGCGCGGAA
>JASHOY010000229.1 GCA_030038435.1 Acidobacteriaceae bacterium
TTCTCATTCCCGGTATCATCGACATTCACACCGACTACCTGGAGCGGGAGATTGCGCCGCGGCCCACGGCGAAGATTCCCCTTGAGCTGGCGCTGCACGTGATGGATCTGCGGGCGCTCAGTTGCGGCCTGACTACCGTGTGCAGCGCCGCGCGCATCTCCGAAGAGCGCGAGGGACATGTGGGATCGTGGCGCGGCGACGGACTGTCGCTGGCGCGCAGGTTTCAGGACCTGATTCCGGAGATGCGCGCCAACCATCTCATCCACATCCGCTGGAGCACGAACTTTGAGCCGGTCGGCGAGATTCTGGACCAATTGCTGGCGCTGCGCAGCATCGCCAACCTGGTCTTTAACGACGACACGCCGGGCCAGCGGCAGTTCCGCGACATCGAGGCGCTGATTCAGCAGCGCGTGAACCGCCAGGGCGTCACCGCCGAGGAAGCGCGCAGGAACATGCAAGAGCGGATTGCGCGCGCGGGCAAGGTGAACAACCGCAAGGAGGTCCGCGACCGCGTGGCCGGCCGCATTCCGCTGGGCAGCCACGACGACACCACCGTGGAGCATGTGCTGGAGGCCTTCGACAGCGGCGCGACGCTGTCGGAGATGCCGTGCAGCATTGAGGCTGCGCGCAAGGCCAAGGAACTGGGCATGATGGTCTGTATGGGCGCGCCGAACTACTATCGCGGCGGCTCGCACTGCGGCAATCTCTCCTGCCACGACGCGATGGCGGAGAACCTTGTCGACATCATCTGCAGCGATTATCACTTTCCATCGCTGCTGGCCTGCGCACTCCGCATGATGGCAAGCGGGCTGACGGCTTCGGCCGCCATCAATATGCTCACGCTGCATCCTGCCCGGCACCTTGGCCTCGACGACGAGATCGGCAGCATCGAGCCGGGCAGGCGCGCCGATCTGGTTGCGTTCGAGGCGCGTTCGGGCTACGGTGACGTGGAGCGGGTGTGGGTCAACGGCGAAGAGCGATTTTGCGCGCCGGCTGCCGCACCCAGCAGCGATGGCCGGCGGATCGCGGAGATGACCGGGACCGCCGTGGCCGGCCGGTCGTGATACCGGCTTTCCGGAACGGCGTCAATGGGGTTCTTCCGCAAGTTTGGCGAACTATGGCCGACGCTTTGCCCACGAGGCGAGGTGCAACCAAGCGAAAGTAAGCTCAGGCGATCTGCCGCGCGTTCCTTGAGCTCTCTGGAGCATGGCTGTCGAATCGACATCGACGATTTCGATTCGATGAAGAGCGCCGCACTCCACTTTGTCTTAATTTAGAGCGGTTCCACAGTACTTGTAGCCATTCATGGCATCAATCAAGGTGGCTTTTTCTTGAGGAAAAAGCCACTTAGCATCCTTGCTTCGGGATACAGCTACTGTAGAACCGCTGTAGGGGCGCAGTGCAGAGATCGCTGTCACAATTTTCGTTACAAGGGGATATCGGGCAGGCGTAAATTGTCTGTAAGATGTTGATTCTAATGGTCGGGACGGGCAGATTTGAACTGCCGACCCCTCGCACCCCAAGCGAGTGCTCTACCAGGCTGAGCCACGTCCCGACACAATCGAGCCGGTCCACGCTTGCGGACCGGCCTATGGGGTCTCGTTCAGTTTACACCGCCGCGTGCTCACTGCGAAGGCGGCACGTACTCGGCTGGCAGCGCCGACCCCGCCCCGAAGAAGAACTCCTCCATCTGCTCCACCAGAAACTGCTGCGCCTGCGGGGTCCACGGCTGCAGCCGGTACTCGTTCAGGAGCATCTTCTGCCGGTTCACCCACTCGTCCCAGGCCGCCTTCGACACGTTCTTGTAGATCTTCTGCCCGAAGTCCGAGTCGAATGGCGGCTCGTCCAGGCCCTCCATCTCCCGCTTGTTGCGCACGCAAAAAACCATGTGTGACATCTGGTCGCCCCCCACGTCCATTGTAATTGGATGAACCGATGCCGCGGCGGGCGGCAGCAATCGCGGCCCGCTGCCGGAGCTTTCCATGCTGGCCACCCCAGCATTCAGGCAAGAGGCGCCGAATACCGGCTTCGCGTTTTGCAAATAGATTGCGGCAATTATGCGAATGCAACTTCCCGGTAAAAGGGGCATTCTAACCGCATTGCCGAAGCCAAAGGCGCAAATTTACAAACAAGAAATACGACTTTGGTCTAATATATTTGCAGAAGTTCCTCTCTGATAGCGGTTTTCCTTGGTCCTCGTCGAGCCCTGGAGGTATCCATGGCATTTCGTTGCCGTATCTGTGGCAGGGCGGACTTCCGTCTCTCCCGTCTCCGGAGCCGCGACCTGGGACGGGTACTTGCTTTCCAGTATCCCGTCCGCTGCCGGACCTGCCGCGAGCGGTTCTATGTCTTTGCTCTCAGGGCGCTCACGATCGGACGCGGCGCGAGGCATCCGCAGGGCCCCCAGCCGGTGGAGAATGGCTCCTGGGAAGATTGAGGCAGCAGCCGGATGATACGCTCATAGTGGTATGGAGATTACCTGCACCCGCTGCCACCAGCCGGTCGAGGCGGAGACCTGCTTCTGCCCAAGCTGCGGGTTGCCGCAACTGGTCTACTCGAGCGAAGGCGCCGCCGAGCCGGGCCAGTTGGAGCGCGCCGGCCAGCCGCCGCGCGAGGCCGGCAGCGTCAACTGGAAGACGGCTATGCGCGCCGCGCTCATGCTCGCGGTCCCGGCCGGCATCCTCTCCAGCGCATACTCTCCGCTCAGCCTCCTCAACCTCTTCTGGATCGTCGGCGCGGCCATCTGGGCGGTGGCCATCTATCTGCGCGGCCAGCAGCCCTCCTGGATCACGGTCGCGGCCGGCATCCGCATCGGGCTGGTCACCGGCCTGATGGCCGCATGGCTCGCCTTTGGCGCCAGCGCCGCCGGCCTCTTTGCGGCCCGTTACTTCCTCCACCAGTCCACCCAGATCGACGCCGCCTGGAAGACCCAGGTCGAGACCACCCAGCAGATGTCCCAGCAGATGACCGAATGGATGGATTCAGCCGACGCGGCGCAGACCCAGGCCATGCAGAAGCAGATGGAGAGCTGGTGGCTCTCACCCGAGGGCCACGCCGGTCTGCAAACCTTCAGCTTCGCCCTGAGCTC
>JASHOY010000230.1 GCA_030038435.1 Acidobacteriaceae bacterium
GGCGCGCAGAAACTCCTCGGCCAGAATGCGCCGCACCTGCTGCGCCTTCAGGTAGTAAGCGTCGTAATAGCCGGCCGAAAGCGCATAGGTTCCGAGCAGGATGCGCCGCTTGACCTCGGCGCCAAAGCCCTGGTCGCGCGATTTGCTGTACATCTCGGCGAGCGTGTCTGATTGCCTGGAGCGAAATCCGTAGCGCACGCCGTCAAAGCGCGCCAGATTGGCGCTGGCCTCGGCGGTGGCAATCAGGTAGTAGGTGGGCACGGCATATTTCGTGTGCGGCAACGAGATCCGCTTGATCAGGCAGCCCGCGCGCTGGAGCGCCTCGATGCCCGTCTCGATTGCCGCGCGGACCTCGGGATCCAGACCCTCGCCAAAATACTCATCGGGCACGCCGATACGCAGACCCGCCGCAGACTTGTCGCTTTCGGCGGCATAATCGGGCACCGGCGCCGGCGAGCTTGTGGCATCGCACGGGTCGTGGCCGGCGATCACTCGCAACAATGTGGCAGCGTCACGAACGTCCCCCGCGAGCGGCCCGATTCGGTCCAGCGAGGAGGCGAAGGCAATCAATCCGTAGCGGGAAACGCGCCCATAGGTGGGCATTACGCCCACTACTCCGCAAAAACTGGCCGGCTGGCGGATTGATCCGCCGGTATCAGTGCCCAGCGTGGCCACGGCAAGATTGGCCGCAACCGCTGCCGCCGACCCGCCGCTCGAACCGCCCGGCACCCGCTCGGGATCGACCGGATTGCGCACCGGCCCGTAGGCCGAATTTTCGTTGGAAGAGCCCATCGCAAACTCATCGCAATTCAGCTTGCCCAGCAGTACCGCGCCGGCCATTTCCAGCTTCTTCACGGCGGTTGCGTCGTAAGGAGGATGGTAGCCGGCGAGGATTTTCGATCCCGCCGTGGACGGCGCGCTCCGCATGACCAGCACATCCTTGATGCCGACAGGAATCCCCGCCAGCGGCGGCAGCGGATCGCCCTTCGCCGCAAGGGTGTCAATGCGCGCAGCCTGCTCCAGAGCGCGTTCTTTGCTCAGGCTCAGATAGACGTTTAGCAGGGGATTCTTACGCTCGATGCGGTCGTAGTAGCCGGCAGCCAGATCCTCGGCCCGCAAGCGGCCTTCGGCAATCTCGGCGCGCAAAGTTGCCACGGTCTGCGGTTTTTCCGCCAGTTTTTCCGAAGCTTTAGCGTCGCTCGTCAATGCGGACACTCCCTGATCCCTGATTTCTGATCCCTATTTTTCGATCACCTTGGGCACCTTGAAGAAGACGCCGTCGGTTTCCGGCGCCCCGGCCATGACCACATCCCGATCGAGGGAAGGCACGAGTGCGTCTTTGCGCAGATCGTTGCCCGCGGCTCCGATTTGCAATTCACTCACCTCGGCCAGCGGCGGCACTCCTGCCGTGTCGAGCTGGTTCAGTTCTGCAATGTAATCGAGAATCGCATTCAGATCGTGCAGCATCCGGTCGCTCTCACCGGGCGCCAGTTCCAGGTGCGCCAGTTCGGCCACACGCTCCACTACTTCAACAGTAACTTTGTCGCTCATCTCAACCTGAGTCTCCGCGGCTATGGCGGAATTCCTGCAATGATCTTCTGCTTCCTGCAAATCTCGGCGTGTGCGCTTGGCGAAACAAAATCCGTTCGACATATGCGCGGGTATACGCCTGCAGGCGGTCGCAAATGGTCACTCTAGCAGCGGCCACCTGCGGCCTGAAACTCAAGTATAGCGGCCGCAGATTGTCTTCCTCACGCTGGCGGGAATCAGTCGACAGTAAGCGTTACGATCGTGGTGTGCTGCACTCCCGTGGAGATCGCCGTGATCTGGATGGAATAGGTTCCCGCTGGTGTCGTGGCGCCAGCGCCGCTCTGCCCCGTGGCGCCGCCGCCTGTACCGCCGCCGGAACTGGTGCAGGCCAGCGTCCCGAAGCAGATCACTGCCGCAAGCAGCGCAAAAATCAGCAGCGCCCTGGTGCGTTTTCTCTTGAGCGGCAGCAGAAACACGCAGCAGATGAGCGGGACGGCGCTCCATGGAGACGAGGAATTTTCTGCCGCCGCTGCCGTTTGTGTGGTGGAAATTTGAACCGTCACATTGCCCTGGGCGCCGGAGCCGATGGTCTCCGTGCTGGGGTTGAAGGTGCAGGAGGCGTCTGCCGGCAACGATGAGCATTGGAATGAAAACGTCGCTTGCGATCCATTGGGAACGGTCAGCGACAGGGTGTAAGTTGCGGTCTGTCCACTGGCTACGGTCTGGCTTGACGATCCGCTTATTGCCGCAGTGAAGTCAAAGCCCATTCCCGATAGGGCAACCGGCGCAGCCTGCACTGTGCTGGTGGTAACCGTGAGGGTACCGGTCTCCTGACCGGCCGCAGCCGGAGTGAACTCGACACCCGCGGTGCAACTAGCCTGTGCGGCTAACGTCGTTCCGCAGGTGTTTGCGACTAACTGAAATCCGGCCGGCACGTTGATGGCGAGACCGGTCAATGAATACCTGGCGCTGAGATTGGTCACCGTCACGGTGACAGGATTGCTGGTCGAGCCTGCACCAGTCGACGGGAAGGTGATGGAGGCGGGCGTCACCTGGATTCCGCCGGAACCAATCAAGGCCACGCTTGAGGGCAGAGAGACGGACGGCGAGCTGACGGTGAGCATTCCGGTGGCGGCTGCGCTGGTAGCGGGCGCAAAAGCCACCGAGACCGCGCATTGCGCGCCCGCGCCGAGGCTGCCGGTGCATCCATTCTGGGTCAGCACGAACGGTACGGAAACCGCAATCGACGGCGATGCGATCGTGAAGCTTGTCGAGTTGGTGAGCATCACGGTCTGAGCCGCGCTCGTCTGTCCCGGATTTACTGCTGGAAAATCCAGTTCCGTGGGACTGACATTGAGTCCCGATGAAAGCTGCGCGGTGCCGCTCAGCGACACAGACACTGGATTGACTCCCAGCGTCGACGACGACACTGTAAGTGTGGCGATGATTCCGCCGCCGCTTGCAGGGTCGAAGGTGATTTGCGCCGTGCAACTGGCGCCAACGCCCAGCGTGGAGCCGCAGGTGGTTGCGCTTAGTGAAAAACTGCTCGCGCCGGCGCCCGATAACTGGAAGCCGACATTGGCCATGGCGGCGCCACCAGTGTTTTGCACCGTCACTGTCTGCGGCGCGCTGGCCAACCCCGCCTGCTGTTGGGCAAAGGTCAGGCTCGATGGGCTGACGCTGATCACCGGCGGCGCCAGCCCTGAACCGCTCAGGGCCACGGTCTGCGTGCGCAAGGCGTCTGAGACTGTGAGCGTTCCGTTCTGTGCGCCCGTCTGGGCGGGCACAAAAGCAACGCCAATCGAACAGCTCGCCTGGCCCGTCAATTGGGTGGTGCAGTTGTTGCTCGCAATCTGAAAACCGGCGCTCACGCTGGCTGAGATCGAAGTGAGAGGCTCGTTACCGGAATTGGTTAACTGCACAGACTGAACGGCAGAGGGCTGACCGACGATAGTGGCTGGGAAGGTCAGGGAGGTCGTGCTTAGAGCATCTGTGGCCGGGGCGGCTCCGCTCCCCTGCAGAACCACAGTTTGAATTCCGGCCGCGTCCGTCAGTTTCAGGGTTCCCGTCGCCGTCCCGTTTTGAACCGGCGCAAACTCAATTTGCACCTGGCAACCGGTTTGCGCGGCCAGGCTCGACGTGCCGCAGGAGTTGCTGGAGAGAATAAACGGCGCCGAGACACTGATGCTCTGAATCGACACGGCGTTCGAGCTTGCGTTGCTGACTTCCACCGGCAGCGGCGAAGACGTAGTCCCCGTCGGCACACTTCCAAAGTTCACGGTCGTGGGACTGAGCGTGACAGAGCCGGCTGCAACCCCTGTCCCCGACAGTCCGACAGTCACTTCGCCACCGTAGACATTGCCATTTATCGTCAGTTGTCCGCTAAGCTGGCCAGATGTTGAGGGCGCAAACACCACCTGGATGGTGCAGCTTCCTCCGGCGGCAATGGGCGCGCTCTGGCAGTTGTCAGTCTCGCTGAAATCGCCGCTCATCGCGATGCCGGTCACCGTGAGCGCCGCACTGCCGGTGTTGTTCACGGTGAGCGTCTGCGGGTTGCTGGCGCTGCCCACATTCTGGCTTCCGAAGGCGAGCGATGCCGCGCTGGTGGATAGGGTGGTGAGGCTGGCCGAGGAACTCCAGAGCGGCGTCTGCCAGATGCCGCGCCCGTAAGTGCCCGCCACCAGCACCTGCTGAGAAGCCGATGGTTGCGCTGCGCTCAGCGCGACCACCGGCGCTTCCGGAAGTCCGGTTCCAAATGCCGACCAGCAGTTGGAGCCGCTTTGAGCGCACGTGGCAACCTGCGTGGTGAAATACACGCCGGTATCCGTAGCCACATAGACCGTGCTGGCATTCTGGGGATCGACGACGATGCTGTTGGCGGGCGCCTCGGGGATGTTGGAGGAGATTTCAGCCCAGTGCGCGCCACCATCGGTGGAACGATAAAGCGTCTCGGTATTTACCTGCGGGTTATTTGCACCCTCCACCGTAACGTAGACAGTATTCCCGCTCGTGTCATGCGGGTCGATGAAAATGCTGGAGACATCGAAGGCGTAATAGTTGAAGGAAACTTGAGAGTTGGTCACCGGATTGAGGGTGAGGTCCTGCCACGCCGGCATGGTCGCCGAAGACGGGTTCACAGTGGCACGAAAGATATGCCCAGATGCGTTTCCGCCGCCGTCCAGTGCTCCGTCCATTCCCGCATAGATCATCTCGCTGCCGCCGGGCAGGGCCAGCGCGGCAACGGAGCGGATCGAGGCATCGCCGGCGCAGGCCCCGGATGTGCTCCCGGTGTCCAGAATGGGGCTCACCGCGTTGCCTGAGGTCCAGCCGTTGCCGTTGGCCGGACCGCGCCACACCCGGCAGGTGCCGATCAGGAGCTGGGTATCATCCACGGGGTCAACCATAAATGGCGCAGGCCCCGACATGGCGTAGCCGTCTCCATCTACGTCGCTGTTGTTTACCGCGGGATTGGCGCCGAACCCGGCCGACGTGCAATCACTGGCTTGCGAACACACGTGAATGGAAACACCGACGCCGTTATTCACATACCAGTTCGAGGGGTTTGCCGGATCGATGGCCACCGGCCCGCCCAGCCCGGAAAGCACCTGCGGCCAGTCCTCGGTCGGACCGGAAGCGCTTTTCACGCCCGCGCTTCCGTTCACGCCCAATCCCGCCAGCGTGGTGTAGGAGGTTTGCGGACCTGGCGCCAGGCTTTCGACTTCGCCCAGCGAACCCAGCCCGCCGTTGAGGTTCTGGAAATGAGTGGCATCGGAGGCGCTGCATACCGATCCGGTTTCGCCGACGGCGTCCATGGATCGCCACAAGCCGCTGTCATTGCCTGCGAAAACCTCAAGCGGATTGGAAGCATTCCACTCCAGCGCGTGCTGAAATTCTCCCACCTGCGCACTCATGCAGGTGGTGGAGTTGGTGGTGTTGCGCCAGACGCAGCCCATCGCGAGGCTGCACTTCCACAAGTCGTTTGCTCCGGCCATCACGAGCGTATCCTGCTCGGAGGGAACGGCAGCCAGCGCCAGGTTGTAAACGCCGTCCGCAATCGTCACCGGTCCCTGCAGCGTGCTGGTCTCGAGCAGCGCCGTGCTCCATTGCGTGCCAAAACTGACGGTCGCATTGGTGCAGGAGCTGCCGCTGATCGTGCACTGATCCTGCCACAATCCCTGGTCCTGATCGTTCAGATCCACGGTCCAGGCAAACGTATCGCCCGTTTCCGGATTCACCGCGAGCGCGCCGCGAAAGATCGGGCAGGCAATCGAGCCCGTCGCGTTCGAATTGGTGGGACACATTTCCGTCGTAAGCCCCGCGCCGGGCTGCGCGGCCATTCGCGTCCAGGTCATGCCGTCGGTCGATTGATAGTAGCCGTGATAACGCACTGCAGCCACAAACAACTGCCGCACCGGGTTCCA
>JASHOY010000231.1 GCA_030038435.1 Acidobacteriaceae bacterium
CGGCCAGATGCTCGTAGCCGCCGCCGGGGAAGACGATGACGGCCGAGCCGTTGCCTTTGCCGGCACCGGTGTCAGGCTCGAAGATGGTGAGGGCGGGAATGTCGTAGCAGCCGTCACCTTTGGCGTCAGGCGGCGTGCCGGGCCACAGGTGGATGGTCTGGATGCCGAGAAAGGCGTTGTCGGTTCCGGGGGTTGCGCAGGAGGGAGCTTCGGCGTGGAGGGCCGCTGCGGCCAGCAGGCATGCGGCGAAGAGTGGGAATAAAGGCTTCATGAGGGACCTCGCTTGGTTCGGGAGGATTATAGAACCAGGGGTCAAAGATCAGGGGTCAGAGATCAGGGGTCGGGGGTCAGGGAAAAGAAGCGCGAATTGGCCTGCCTGATGGGCGGGTCGATTTCGGGTTATGCTCTCTTGCGAGGGGCATCCAATGAAAGTTCTTAGCCTCGGCATCTTGATCGCCGCAGGGGTTCTCGGAGGAGCCGTTCCGACGACGGGACAGCAGCTCGGACCGAAGTCTGACGGCTGGTTCCCGTTGTGCCGCGCCATTCACATCGATTCGCCGAACCGGCGCTGGGCGCTGGCGTCAAACTGCTTTATGAATTGCCCATACGGTAAAGCCGAGGTTCCGGTCTGCCCGCACGACCACACCGGAGGCTTATTCCTGGAGTCTGCATCCAGTCACCGTAAGCGGCCCATCGCATTCTATGGGTACGCCGGGAACGCGGTCTGGTCGCCGGACAGCGCGGCATTCTTTGTGAACGACCATATTGCAAGTGACGAGACGAACTCGGCGCTGTACGCCGCGGTCCCGTTCAGAAAAATTGATGTGGCCGAAGCGATTCGCCGCTCCGACCCCGCTGCAGTGCGCTATTTCCAGGGCCACCGATACTTCATCGCACAGCGGTGGCTCGACAATCGCGCCGCGCTGGTCCAATTCTGCGGTCACACCGACGAAGCGCCGGTTGTGGAGTTCGACTTCCACTACCGCGTAGGCATTGATGGAAGCGCACAAAGGATTTCGCGCCGGCTGATACAGCCATCGCTCGATCATCCCGCCTGCGAATGAATCAGGCTTCGGCAGTCGCCATGGGCAACCCGCGATTTACAGCTCAATCGCGGTGTGACCTGAGCAGCCGTTGGCGGCCTGTGCGGTGAGCGTCTCGGCCAGCTCCAGCCCGTAGCGGGCGAAGTAGTAAGCCGCGCCGTGGACCCGCTCCTGCAATTGGCCGTCGGGAAAGACAGCCCGGCAGATGGCTTCGGCTTGCCGCATTCTTTCGCGCATGCGGCTTGGTCGGTCATTTTGCGAAAAGCTCACTGTGCGAACCCACACGCACCAGCCGCAGAGTATTGGAATCCGGCAGTTTGTAAATCAGCAGCAGGTCCGGTTTGAGGTGGCACTCTCGATGGTCTTTCCAGTTTCCACCAAGTGCATGATCGCGATGTTTTTCCGGCAGGTTGCGATCATCCGCGAGAAGATCGGCGATTTGCGGCAAGAGGACCTCAATGTCTTTGTGCCGGGGAGTTGCTTTGACTCGCTTGTAATCCCGTTTGAAAGCCGAAGTCCAATCAATCGTCCGCATTCAGGTCTGCCATCATAGCAGCCACACTCGCGGCGCGGGAAACCTCCCCACGTTCCCCAGCCTCGATGGCCTCCCATGTTGCGCGATTGGGGACGCGGACTTCAAACGGCATGGCGTCTTCGGCCGCGACGCGCACCAACAGCAAGCGCACCGCATCGGAGACAGTAAGGCCCATTGCGGCAAGCGTTTTCGCTGCTTTCGCCTTTATTTTCTCGTCTACGCGGATATGCACCATACTGGTCGCCATAGAAGCACCCCTAGCTATACATTGTATACCTACCTCGCATATTGCCTCAATCTACATCGATCTTTTATGCAAAATAGGGCTATGGCTGTATGCACCAGATGTAACGACCTTTCCAAGCGACTAAACAGCCACGATCCCTACCTCTACCGGGAACTTGTCCGAGAATGCATTGAAAGGGTTGCCGCGGGAACCCTGATCCCGATTTATGAAAGCTGCCCACTTGAGGAAATACTTGGTCCGACGTGGCCGGGAGACACGCTCTTTCACGATTTTCGCTGTTCAGGGTGTGGCAAACTTTACCGCCTTTCTGCGGATACGTATCACGGAAGCGTTAGCTGGGAAGAAATTAACGCGGACGAGACTCCGCCTTTCCGCCAGTTAAGGAATGAGTCTTATGGTCCTTCTTCATAGCCAAACCGCCAGGTGCCCCGGGCAGGATTGCTCGGCCTGCGCGGTGAGCGTTTCGGCCAGCTCCAGCCCGTAGCGGGCAAAGTAGTAAGCCGCGCCGTGGATGCGCTCCTGCAAGGCGCCCTCGGGAAAGACGGCCCGGCAGATGGCTTCGGCTTGCCGGCCGAGGGCGGTCTCGCGCTCGAGTTGGAAGTTGGCGGCCAGCCGCCGCAGCCGGTTCATCTGATAGCGCATCTTGCTCGCGGCGGTTTCAGCCGAGCGGCCCAGGCCCTCGTCGAGCGTGCGCATCCATTCGAGCAGCGGGGTAAGCTCGGCGTCGAGGGCGTTTCCGGCGGAGGCCAGCTTGCGCTTGCCTTCGATGGGCATGGCGCGCGCGGCCAGGCGCTGCGCCAGCGACTCGGAGTCCTCGCCGAAGATGCGATCGACGGAGAGATCGTGGCGGCGGAGCAGTTCGCCGACGGCCGGCTTGACGAGCGTGGCTGAGAGGCGCGGAAATGCCGGCGTCTGGCGGCCGAGAATCTTTTCGTAGAGCACGGCCGACTGGGCGAAGTAGGCAATCTCCGCCGGGCCGGCGACGATGGCCGTGGAGCCGAGCAGAAAGTCCTGAAAGACGGGGCGCAACAGCGCCGAGGGCGAGATGCGGCCGGGCTGCGCGTCCAGAATGGCGGTCAAATCGGCGGTCGAGTAGCTCTGGCGGCCGGCCTGCCAGAGGCCGTTCGGCTCCTGCGCGGCCGGCGGCGTGCGCTTGAGGGCCACGCGCGCGCCGGTGCGCTCGTCGATCAGGAAGAGCAGGCTCGACTGCCCGGTGACGGCCACCTGCGCGTGGTAACCG
>JASHOY010000232.1 GCA_030038435.1 Acidobacteriaceae bacterium
CGGAGCGAGACCGGCAAACCATCCATGCGTGCGCGCGGATGCAACGCCTTCCGCTGTTCCCGTCTTTCCCGCAACCGATAACCCACCGAGACGGGCTTCACCGGCCATTCCAAAACTAGCGGAGTCCATGAGGCCGTCATGCACTACCTGAGTAGCAGGCGAGTCGGGATTGGCTGCCAACCGCAGCGCCAGCCAACGATATGCTTCCGCCAATTCGAGCGGTGAAACGCGAATGCCTTCGACCCCCAACAGCGTGAGTTGTTCGTCGTCAACAGAACGCGGCGCGTGGAACTCAGCGACGGCTTCGTTCGCTGCCAGCCCCGTCACGTCCAGCAATCCCGTGGGACGAAGGATGCCGGCCAGCTCCCCGGGCGCAAGGGTGCGCGCCATCGCGGCAAAGTAGCTGTTGCAGGACCAGGTCAAAGCCTCCCGCGCATCGAACGGGGGTGCAGGCGGATGCGGGCAGGCAAGGCTGTGACCGGCCACCTGAAGGCGCCGGTTGCAGGCAATGCGCTGCTGTAGATCCCAGCGATCGGCGGTGACCAGGCTATAAAGAACCAGAGGCTTGAGCGTAGATCCGGGAGCAGCCAGCGTGTGGGCAGCTTCACCGAGCCTGTGCTTCGCCAGCAGCCGGCCGGTGCTCACGTCGAGGACCACGATCCTTGCCTCGGGAGCAATCCGCGCCGCCCTTTGCACAGCCTGCTGCCATGCGGAGGCGTCGCTTGCACTGCATGACAAGCAGAAGATCGCGAGTATCGCCGCAAGAGTTGCCTGCCGAAGGATTCTATGCACTTCAAATGTATGCCCCATGAGGATGCCAAACCGATGATGATTGGCATTGCCGTCCTAATAGAGTCCCTGCGCGTGCTTTTCTCAGACCGCCAGAGGACTTTCGGCGAAAATCGCGTAACCCAGGTTACTGCCCAGGCACCGCAGGAAAAGATAGTCATCAGTGTGGACGAGGGTAAGCGGACGGCTCGCGCGGCGCCCGAGCCTGGGAAACCAGCCGCGCAACTGCCTGCTCCTATTTCAGGTGGGCCAAAGAGTGCCCTTCCCCTTTGGTCCTGGTTCTACTCGTCCTGTGTGTTGTAACGACCATATTTCGGGTGGGCGACGCGCGGAATGCCTCCGCCCAGCCGAGAGAGCATCTCAGGATTTTCTGAGATCGCGTACAAAAACTCTCGCACAGGCAAAGACAGATTCACCATAACAACAGGTTTGGACGAGTGTGCTTTGGGTTTTGAAGAGAGATCTCAGTTGATAGAGCTTGCTAACGCTCCCGACAATATCTGCGCAACTTGTACATATCTTGTATTGCTTACGACCTCTGAAGTTGAGGGAGCCTACGTTGCTGATCCGTCCTTGCGGTTGTGGGCACTGGGACTTGTGCCCGCCTCGTCATGGACAATGAACGAGACCCACGTAATCAGCGGACCTGACTCATCGTGTCATATCCGCGGAACAGATCAGGTCCCCTTCTCGCCTTCTTCCGTCCTCGAAAAGGTCAGCAGTTTTTTCGTCAGGATGTTCGAGGATCGACGCGGAATGGTCAGCATACCGGTGAGGATGGAAGAACAACTGCCGGAGCCAGCGCATTTGGGTTCCTACCGTTCTGCAAGGGCAAGCACGCGGTTAATTCCCGCAAACATCCTCTTGACGCTCGCGAGTTCCTGCTCCAGATGTTTCCTGCCTGTCTTCGTCACTTTGAAGACCCGCACTGGACGGTTCCTGGCCGAAAGCCCCATTTCCGTTTCCAGCCAACCGTTCTTCAACATACGCTGCAAAGCTGGATACAAGGAGCCTTCCTCGATTTGCAGGTAGTCTTCGGAAATCTCCTGGAGCCGCTGAGCGAGCGCATAGCCGTGCATGGGCTTCCATTTGAGCGTCTTGAGGATCATCAGTTCCAGAGCGCCGGAGAAGAGATCACGGTATTCGGCTTTCTTTTTCATAATGCCTCGAAAAAAGTATGTCGAAAATGCTATGTTCAAACTCAGCTAGCCCCACTCCAGTGGAAAAAGGAGCGTCTTGTCCGTGCTCAGCCGATTTGACAGGCGTTACACAATCGACGATGCGGAACCATGTTCCGCGATGATGTGTGCAGTTGCAAGGTAGGCATCGTCGGGGAGCTCTGCGAGCTTATAGAGGAATTCAAGACGTGGGAGAAAAATAGACCGGGGCGGGTCCCGTTCTTTAGGACGAGGCGGAACTGGATTGTGTGCTCCAGGTTTCGATTCCGAGACCCGGGATCGGCAATCGCTAGCCCCGAAATGCCCGCCTCACACCTGCACCGCGTGCGCAGCCTTTGAAAATACTTCCCTGACCTTCTGCTGCTGCGCCGTCACATCGTCCACAGCTCCCTGCACCCGTCCCAGCAGCGACTGGGCCTCATCGAGATAGACCGGCAGCGCATTCCACCATACCCGCACTGTCTCTTGCTGGTCGATCATCGCCAGAGCCGTGCCCACCACCGTCGCCAGCAGGCCGCTGCGCCGGCAGCCGCTCAGCAACAGCGCGGCGCCTGCCACCAGACTCCCTGCTGCAGCAAACGTCAGCAGGTGCCCCGATCCATTCTCATCCTTGTCCTGTTCCACGTTGCCCGTCTCTCCGTCTGCGGTTTTCGATAGCGGTACAATCCCCATCTTTGCTCCTTCCGCCGCCCCACGCTCGCACGACGGTCCTTTGAGTATCTCTCCAACAGGCAGAGAAATGAAAGTTGAGTCCGGCCAAAACCCCGCGACTGCCCTCTCACTCCAGATCGAATTCGCGCAGCGGCTTGCCCTCCGGAGCGTCCTTGGCTTTGCGGATTGCCTCGGCAAATTTCTTCTCCAGCAGATCGGCCTTGTTGCGCTCTGCATCCACGGACTGACGGAAGATCGACTCTTTGCGTTCATCCTGTTCCCGCATCGCCTTGGCCGCCATTTCCAGGTCTTCGAACATGCGCTTGCGCGGCGCCGATGTGTGACTCACCAGAAGCCCCGTGGTGGCGTCGATCTTCAGCATCGCACCGCAATCGGGGCAAGCAACTTCAAACGTGGTTTGCTTCGCTTTAGCCATCACAAGGAGCATTGTAGGCCCATCGCGCTGCGAATGACAGAGCTTGGGTGCTCCGGCGCAGTCCCCGCCGCCTCACCCCACCATCTTCAATCGCAAGCTTTGACCGCGCCAAAAGACAACCTCGCCGCCTAACCGGATGAACACCCCGCGTGAGCACAATGCCCAGCCTCCGCTGGCCAAAAATATGAGATGTAAAAATAGCGCTGACATTCCCCATTCGCCTCACATTTCGGGACGCATCCGTAAACTACGATCAATTGAGTCGTATATTGAAAGCATGGCATCGTTTCCGGCGAAGGTGAGTCACGCTTCCCCGATAACCCATACATTTCGCTGGACGATTCTCGCTCTCACCGGCCTGGCGGTGGCGGCGATCCTGGTGTGGCAAGCCATCACCCGCGCCGGCAATCCCAATCCGGTTGCAGAACCAACCGGCTCGCTGGCCGGCATCATCGACATAGGCGTACTCGTCTTTCGCGAAGGCCTGGAATGCGTCCTCGTGCTCTCGGCCATCACCGCCGGCATGGTTCGCGCCAATCAGCCGTACCGCCGCCCCGTCGCTGCCGGAGTCGCCATCGGCTTCCTCGCCACCCTCGCCACCTGGTTCGTCGCCGTGAGCATCGTTGACGACCTGTCCCGCAATCTCAACGCGCTTTACGTCCAGGCCGCCACCGGCCTCCTGGCCATCCTCGTCCTTCTGGTGGTGATGAACTGGTTCTTCCACAAAATCTACTGGACAGGTTGGATCGCCCACCATAACAAACGAAAACGCGACCTGCTCGACAGCGCCGCCGAGGGCGCCAAATCCCCGCAGCGCCTGCTCTGGGGCATGGTCCTGCTCGGCTTCACATCGTTTTACCGCGAAGGCGTCGAGGTCGTCCTCTTCCTGCAGAGCTACCGCCTCAAGCTCGGCGGCCAGCCGGTTTTCTACGGCGTCCTCGTCGGCCTCTCTCTCTCCACTGTGGTTGCGATCCTCACCTTTCAGGCACACCGCAAACTACCTTACAAGAAAATGCTCATCTTCACCGGCATCATGCTCGGCGCCGTACTTCTGGTCATGGTCGGCGAGCAGGCCCAGGAGATGCAGCTTGCCCACTGGCTGCCCACCACCGTCATTCCTCAACTGGCCAACAGAATCCCGGCCTGGATGGGTTTGTGGTTTTCCATCTTCCCCACCCTCGAAACCCTCGCCGCCCAGGCCTTGGCGGCTCTGGCCGTCACCGGTTCCTACTTCATCGCCCGCAAATGAGGGCTCCGGCGTTTCCCGCGGCCCGGATCAAGCCGCGCGGTCCCGGCATTGGCCTCATCCCGGCCTCCTGATCTCTGATCTCTGCCCTCTGATCTCTGCCCCTGGCCGCCCATTTCACCGCGTCAGCAAGCTCTCGTTGGCCAGAATGCGATAGAGGGTCGAGCGGCTGATGCAGAGCTGGCGTGCCGCGCGCAGCTTGTTACCCCGGTTCAGGTCGAGCACGTACTGCACGTGATGCCGGATCACTGCATCCAGAGAGAGATCGCCGCTGCGCACCGCGGTCTGCACCTCCGGCTGCATCTGGGCTCCCCCGGTCAGCGCCAGGTCAGTTGGCCGGATCACTCCATTCACCGCCTCCAGAAGCGCCGTCTCCAGCACTCCGGCGAGTTCGCGCACGTTGCCCGGCCAGTTGTGCTGCAAAAGCCGCGCCAGCGACCCCGGGGCCAGCACCACAGTCCTCTGTTGATAGCGCACGCAGAGCCGTTGCAGCAGCGCCTGCGCCAGAGGGGCAATGTCCTCACGCCGCTGCCGCAAAGGCGGCACCTCAAAGCGGATGGCCGCCAGCCGGTACGCCAGATCGGGAAGCAACAGCCCGTGGCCGGCCATCTGCCGCAGCGAGGTTTGTGCCGACACCAGCAGCGCCGCCCGGCCCGGCGGCCGGTCCTGCAGGCCCCGCAATACCCCCAGCAGCACGTTCTGTCCCGGAGGCGTCAGCAGGTCTACCCGGTCCAGATACAGATACCCCGCCATACCCACCGGATCGGCGTCCGTGGCCAGCCATTCGCGCGCGTCACGCCGCTGAAATACCGAGCCCGACAGCGGAGAGCGACTGAAGATATAGCGCGCCAGCGTGTGCTTGCCCGATCCGTGCTCGCCTTCAATCGACGCCACCTGCAGATGCGGCGCAGCCATCTCCGCCTGCAAGAGCAGCTTGCGCCACGACGCGCTGACGCCAACTACCTGCCCGGCATATCCGACATCCGCGTCTACAACTGAGAGTCCCCCGGCTGAAACCGGATACTCGATAAACGGAACGGCGCTTCGTAGCAAACTCAACGTGCCTCGCCTCCGTGGCCCGGGGCATGAATCGAGCCGACATTCACTTCATCGGCCAGGCCAGCAAAAACATGAAGCACGAAGTAAATAAGTCCGGTGCATAACTCAATGGCCCCGCCGGGATCCGGCGCCACGGTTCGATCGCACCGCCTGCTATCCCTCTTTGGCCGCCAGCAGCGCGTTCACCTTCGCCATTACTGCAAATGCGTCGGCCACGTAGACCACATCCGCCTTGCCGCGCGTCCAGCCGCAATTGGGATCGAGCGACACCGCTCTTCGCTCGCCGATGAATCGCCACCCCACTACGTGCGGTTCTTCGCCATGGCAGCAGGTCGCCAGGCCCTTGGGGTGCCTCGGGGTCGCACCCGTCTGTCCCACCTGGTTCAAATGCGTCAAGAAGGGCAGCACCGGCTGCCCTTCGCCGCCCTGGTCCACCAGTGACTTGCTGCTGCCCAGCGATGCGCCACTGCGCCGCAAAAATTCGCGAATCACGTCTCCTGCTTCGCTCGCATGCACCTCTCCGTCAGCCTGTTTCTTCGTCCACCCGGCTCCAGCCACGAACAGCAGCTTGGCTTCCGGCCGAATGGTCTGCACATCCTGCTGTGGAGCCCACAGGCCGGTCACCATGGTTCGCATCTGCGGCAGCTCCACCGCAACCGGCTCCACCGCCGCTGCGCCCGCCGCGCCCGCAAACGGCGCATGCGTGCCTGCATCGAGCATCAAGAACCACGGCCGCGCACTTCGCGTCAGCACCGCTTCCACGCGCTGCCGGTAGAACCATCGCGTAGCCGCAACCGGCTCGCCGCCTTCCACAACCGAGACATGCGTATCGACCACGCCCCCCAACCGGTGAGCTACGCCGGCCATCACGCGCGCCAAGCGCGCGCTCTGCGGCGCCAGTACGATCCCCGCCTGTGCCGCGATGCAGATCGCCTGGCACGCCGCTGCATCGCTGGCGTACCGTGCCTGCGCAAACGCCTCACCGGAAACCGCGAGCAAACGCGCGCCGGACGCGGCCAGCATCTCTGCCGCCGCTTCCGTCTCCCGGCCCACAATTCCAATGGTCAATGACCCGCCCAGCCACGAAGCCAATTCCATGCCCGCGCCCACAGCCTCCAGCGAGGCTCGAGTCAACGCGGCCGTTTCATTTCCATGCGTCAATACAAGAATCGATTCCATCGTTGGCTCCCTTGAAGCTCTCGGCTTCTAGATTGCAGCTATCCGCGATCATTTCCCCATCCACTCCACCAGCTCTCGCGCAATCTCTTCGGGCGGCATATTCTTCACCACGCGCGTTTCGCGTTGCTGCTTCTGCAGGCTTAACGAAACAAAGCGCAATCCGTCGCCGCTCACCGCCGCGGACTTTGCTTTCTGCAGCGCCGGCATCATGGTGCGCATATTCGCCATCCCCGTCTGCGGATTGTTGCGCGGTTCCGGCAGATTCCCCGTTGCCCAACCCAACACCGCCGGGGGTCCGATGCAAACCGAGACCTGGTGCATCCCACCTTCCGCGCGCTCAAGCACCTCAAAGGATCCGTCCTCGCGCACCTCGATCCTATCTACGCCCTGAAACTGATCCATGATTCCCAGCCGCTCGCCGACCAGTTGCAGAGTGACGCCCGCCCCTCGCGAAGCCGACTCCCAACCGCCAAACAGCAGCAGCCGCTCGCGTTCCATTCCTGGCAGCGTCGCAATTGCATCCGCCAGGACCGCCGCCGTGGCGTGCGCATCCGCAAATCCCCCCATCGGCCCGTCGATGGCCACCAGATCGAAGCTCGCTTTCTGCGCCGCGGTCATCATCACCTGCTGCAATTTGGCCTTGGGAGCGAGCGAAACCAGCCACACTTTGCTCCCGGGATGCTTCTGGGCCAGATTCGCCGCTTCGTAAAGCGCGCTCGCCGCCCACGGATCGAGCACCGCCGGCAGCATCATCTCGTTTTTAATCCCAGGTCCATTCTGGCTGGTTAACGGTTCCAACGTCTGCAGGGGATCGGGCACAATTCCGGCGCACACCACCATGTGAAGTATTCTTGTCATCCCTTAGCTCCTGGCTTCTAGTTCCTCATCGTTCTTTTTCTATTGCCCGATCTTCGCGTTTTGCCCCATGCAGCTTGACCGCGGCCATAGACAGGCCCTTGAGAGTCTGACTGAGCCATGTTTCCTCCCGCAAAGCGTGAGCCGAAATCTGCGCATTCTAAGGACGGAATCTGGGAGCTGGAGGCTGAAAGCCGCTTTTCAGTTCTCCGCCGAATGCAATCCCCCGCCCCCCGCGCGAAATTCAAGATTGCCGCACTCGCCTGCCGGCGCCTTCGCGCAATTCCAAAAGCACGCGCCGCAATGCACACACTTTTCCCGCTCGAACCCCGGCATCCCGTCCGCGCCCAGCGTGATTGCCTGCCCGGAGCACATCGAGACACACGTCTTCTCCGCACACGCCGCGCAAAGGGTCTTGTTCCGAAAGCGCACATGATCGGCAAATCCCGGCGCCGCCTGCACTTTGCCGCCCATCAACAATGCATCCTGTTGCGTCACCAGCAGCCGCCCATCGTGCTGGATCTCCGGCCAGCCGCGGGCCGTCATCAGCGCCTCGTGCAGTGGCCGTCCTTCATTCAGCAGCCGTTTCGCAATCCCGCTCTGCTTCGCTTCTGCGGGCAGGTAATCAGGCAGCGCGCCGATCTGCTTGACCGTCGGCGGGACCTGTGCCCGCAACGACAGCCTTCCGCCCGTCAGCCCGGCAAGCGCCATTCCCGCAACTCCGCGCAGGAACCCGCGATGAAATCCGTCCCGCGCATGCGCGGAGGCAATCGCGCCCAGTTCCACGCGGCTGCTCCGCCTGCGCCTGGCATACGTCGCTTGCAGATTCTCCGCGGTGAACGGCTTCTCCGCGCGCAGCAGTTCCAGCACCGCCTCACCCAGTTGCACACCCGTTGTCCACGCCTCGTCCACGCCCGAGCCGGTAAGCATATTCGTCGATCCCGACCCCTCGCCGATGCGCGCAAATCCGTCGCCTGTCAGTACCGGCTCGCCCCGTTGTCCTGACTCATCCAGCGACTTCGCGCCCCACGATCGCAGCGTCCCGTCCTTCAGGTGCTTCCACAGCGCGGGATGTTGAATGTAATGCTGCAAGTATCGGTACGCGGTGCGCGCCGGGTCGCCCATCCATGACGGCACAAAGATCCCCACCGAGACCAGCCGCCCCGGATGCACGTACAAAAATCCAAAAATCTCCGGCTCCGGATACCCGAAGGTGTGCCAGACCGTCCCCGGCAGCAACCGCTCCCGGCCCGCATCGGCCCGCAGCACGCCATCGGCGGCCAGCGCGCTGGTATCCAGCTCATGCGGGTTCTCATCGTCTGGCGGCAGCTCGATCACCATCTTCATCCCCAGCGCCCACTCACGTTTGACATGTCCGCGGGGCATGCCCAGCTTTTCGTCGAGCGTCCTCCCCACCGCGCCTACCGGCCCGTCTCCCACCACGGTCAGCCGCGCGTGAACATCCATACCCGCCATGAAGCCAGGGGCTGGCGCGCCCGTTTTGTCCACTCCCTGATCGGCCAGACGTAATCCGCAAACCGCCGGCCTCGGCCTGCCGCCATCGGAACTCATGTCCGGCGGCCCGGCAAAAATTGGCGCGCTCACCGGCGTCCCCGGCCAGATCTGCACCAGCCCCGAACTCATCAGTTGCGATGCCACCCACTGGTTGAACTGCCCGATCGACATCACCATTCCGCCCCGTTTGTGCAGAAACCCCGGCGTCCACGGCAGCTCAAATGCATAGTCCCTTGCGCCCAAAAGCCGGCCCGCGACCTTCAGCAGAACATCTCCAAAGCGTAAGAGCGCAGAGCGCCTGGCTCCGATCGGGTCCATCAGGTAGAGCACCCGCTCGCGCCGCACATCGGCGGCCATGGGAATCTCATCCGCACGCAGCTGGGGAAAGCTGGTGCGAATCCCCTCGCCCCGGGTCACCACCCCGCTCACGCCTGCCGCCAGGTCGTCCGCGCGCTCGTAGCACAACACCTGCAGCGGCATCCCCGCAGTGACTTTGCTTGCGAATGCCGCGTCGCCCGGATTCTCGTTCCATGCCTGCGTCAATGTGGTCAAAAATCCCCCCATCGCCGGACCAAATCCCACGCAGGCAATATCGACATCCATTCCTTGCCGCTCCTCATCAGGCTGCGGCGCGGGGCACGGTTCTGGCTCCTGCAAGGCCGCATTCTCGGCCCCGGCGCAAAGCCCCGCTACCCATCCTTCAGCGCTCATGCCTTGCCCGCCGCCGGGTAATCCAGCGCCTCAGGGATCATCACCCTGCTCACCGTCTCCGCCGCGCGATCCTTGGCCAGCCGCGAGCCCGTCAGGCACGTGGTCAGCTTGCTCTGCAGGCGCAGAAATTCGCTCCCTCCCGCACACCCCGCGCACGGCCCCGCCTTCAGCGGATGGCTCCCATCGGCCGCAATCACGTCCACCGCCATCGCTGCGATCCCCGGTATGAACTCCTCGTACTCATCCAGTTCCGCAGCCAGGAAGCAATTCTTGTGCCCCTCTTCGTCCCACGCCGGATGCCGGTTATATCCGAAGACCAGCTCGCCGCAGATGCGTGAGACTTCGCCCGCCGCCTGCGCCGCCTGCGTATGACAGAGATCGCTCAGAAACTGCACCGTCCCGGGAAGTCCTTCCGCAGTTGCCGCATCCTCCGCGCCGCGTTTTTCCAGCTCCAGCACGTCAAGAATTTGCGCGCGCGAGGCCAGCAGCCAGCACAGCGCATCGGCCAGGGCAAAGGTTACGCCCTGCCGCTGCCCGTGGTACAGCTTCCCGCCGGCAGCATCGGTCGAACTGCGCAGATATTGGAGCGTCCACAGCCACAGGTTCATCGCCGAAGCCAGCGTGCATGCTCCCGTCCCTGGCTTACCGCTTGCGACCCGCCGCATCTCGCGGCTCCAGGCGCGAAAGAGCGCCAGAAAAACATCTCCGGTCATGGTCACCGTCAACTGCCGCCGCTGCACCGCCTCCGGACCTTCGTAAGTCGCTTCAAGCTGCGCATCCATCCATTTGTTGGCAAGAAAGCCCGGGCAATCCTCGGTAATCCCATATCCGCCCATCAGGCTCACCGCCTCGCGCAGCATATTCGCGCCGTGTCCCGTGTTCCACAGCTTGGTCGCCGGACACAGCACGTTGGCTTCCGCATCCTTCAGCACATAATTCACCAGCGGATCGCTCTCCAGGTCCTCGCGCCGCCCGTCTCCTGCGGGAAGCGAAAGAAACTCCATCGCCCGCTCCTCGTTTTCGCGCAGCGCCTTCATCTCCGCACGGCCGCCCTGGATTCCCCGCTCCTTCAGAATCGCCGTCTTCTCCTTTTCCAGCGGCTCCAGCTCATCAAACAGCCGCGCCGCCGCAAATCCCATTGAAGCCGCAGCCTCGCCGCAAGCCCACACATCCACCAGCCGGTGCAGCGCATCTTCGCGTTGCTGAATTCCCTGCTCGTAGCGCACCGATCCAGGCTTGGCGCCCTCGGCGCCACGAAATCGCTGCCGCTGATAGCGAATGACCGGCTCGACCGCCGACAGCAGCTTCGCCGCCGTCATCAACCCCACCGGCACACGTGTCCGCCGGAAAACCGCTTCAATGACTTCGCTGTGATTGAAATTGGGCACAATCACGCCGTCTTTTACCTTGTAGCCGCCCACAATGCGGCTCGCCGGAACCTTGAGCTTAAACACCGGGTCGCCCGTCGCCGAAAGCTGGTGCACCAGCTTCTTTGTCGGTGTACCGCGATCGAAAACGCCCTCATCGCCCTCTTCGAGAATCACGATGCAACTGCCCTTGATCCGCCCATCATCGGAATTCACCGCCGCAGTAACAAAATTGGCGAATGCGATGTTGGTGATGAAGCGTCCGCGCTTGTCCACTTCCAGCAACGGCTCCTCGCCGTCTTCCCACTCGACCACGCGCAGCTTGCCGCTCAGCATGCCGGTGTCCACTCCTACATATGGAATCGGTTCGGTCAACGCAAACGCCCCGCGCCACGGCTTGCGATCTTCACCAGGCTGCGCCGGCGCCGCCAGCTTCTTGTAGTGCGCCACCTGTTCCGACGTGCCACGCTCGTGAATCGGCGCCAGAGCTAGAAACCCCGCCAGGCTCGCCGTCGCCGCGCCGCCGTCCACCCACGCCAGCTCAAACGCCGCCAGCGCCAGCGCCAGGTTCTTCGGCCCGGCAATGAATCCACCCTCTTCCGGCTCCATGAACGCCGCCGTCACCCCGGCACGGTCGAAGGAGTCCATCATTTCACCCTTTGCCGGCGTCCACTCATGCGTGTTGCGCTCGCCGGCCGCCACCAGCCGCGCCACCGTGCCCCGTGCCACGCCCCGCGCCGATTGCACTAACATCTGCAGATCAAAGCGGTCCGCAAACCGCCACTGAATGGCCCGCACCGAGTCACCCGGCAGTGTGACCATGGTCTTGCACTCAGATACCGCTACTGTGCCCATAAGATCGGCTCCTCAGTCAGCGGTCCCATTTTCCGCGAGGGCAAGCATGACGGAATGTGACCCGTATCACGCTGGGAAGACGCTGCCGTCTAAATGAGCTGCACTGGGTTGTGTCCAAATGGGAAGCATCAATTCGGACAAGGCAGGCTCAAGATTCTGCGACGGAGCAAGGAGCGATGGACGCTCAGAAATGGGCCAACCAAAAGTCCCTGAAAGCGGGTACGACCCGCTACGCTTCCCGACGACGACCTGATACTGGTCAAAGCTCAGCTCGCAGCTAAAGAGTCCGGGCGATTCTTCACTTGCG
>JASHOY010000233.1 GCA_030038435.1 Acidobacteriaceae bacterium
TCATGGCTCAATCACTGGCCAATCCCGGGGAGCAGTGTGCCTGAACCATGGATGCGGGCGCCGGAATGACCTTCCGGTCGCCCGCAGATCCTGATAAACGCCGGCTCAATTCACGATTCCAACAGTTTTCGCCGTAGGCGAAATGCAAATCCCAAGGAAATCCGCTGTAGCGCAGCGAATTTCAACAAGTTCCTAGACCGGTTGTAAAGGTGGTGAAGGACGTAGTGTCGGCATTGCGACTATTCAGGTAATAGAAGCGGTCGTGCCGAATGCGGCCGCCGAATTCCAACTGATGTTTTCCAATGATCTTGGTTAGATTCTCATCAATCTGCGAGATGATCTGGTTCTCCTGGTACTGATACATCGTGCCACCGTAACTCATAGTGGTGGTTCCGTTGATGACCGGAAAACCGGTTTCGCCAAAATTATTGGGCAGCCCCAGCATCTTGTCATAATCCAGATCGGGATTTCCACCGCCGCCCACGTATTGCATGAACCATTCCTGGCTCAGGTTCGTTTCCGCAAAGAAGGTCGGCGAAAAGATATGCGTATATCCAAGCGCGCCAGCAAATTGCGCCTCCGGAATCAACTGAAAGCCGCTGGCGCCTGCCGGGAAGCCGTTGGCGGCGATCGTGGCAGCCTGATCACTCGGGTAATTCCGCAAGGACCGGTTGTAATCTAAGTTTTGCTGGTAGCGCAGAAAGGCCTTATTGTTTTGATTGAAATTCTGATCGAGGCGAAAAGTGATTGTCGGGATAGCGACATACCCCGCGTCAGGCGCGGTGAGATTTCCCTCTATGTAAGGGTTGTTCGAGTTGGTGGGTGGGGGCGTAATTGAATAGAGCAGTTTGGCTCCCGGAGACTCCCGGGAAGGATCGATGGTATTGGCAACGCCGTTATAGTCGAACTGGGTACGGCACCAGTTGTTGTTTTGAGGAGCGCCGGTGGTAAAGAGTGGCAGCGGGCAGGCGGGGTTGGCCGCAGTTGTCGCCGGATCATAGATCTCCTGCAAGACTCCGGCGTCAATCATTTGGCTGAAGTCGCCATTCCGTTCCGCCAGAGTGGGAACGGAAACCTGCTCCTCCGAGGTGGACGCCAGCGAATAGCGCTCGTAGGCGAAGAACCAAAAGCTCTTGTCTTTGCCGTTGTATATGTGTGGGATTACGATCGGCCCCCCGGCCGAAGCCCCGAATTCATTGCGAACATACGGCGGCGCTACGTAACTGGCAAGATCGTTCCTGGTTTTCGCCACGCCCCAGTAATTGTTCACGGCGGTTTCGAAGAACGAGCCGTGGATCTCGTTGGTTCCAGATTTTGTCGTAATCACGGCGGTTCCCGGCGTGGCGTATTGAGCCGGGGTGTCGGTCATATCGAAGGAGACCTGCTGGATTGAATCCGCGTCGGGCAGCATGGACCCGTAGGTATTGTTCTGGCCGCCGAAATTATCGTTGTCCAGTGGCACGCCGTCGGCCACATATTCGGTGGCTTCGGGCATCAGCCCATTGTCGCGGTCGCCGCCCTCCAGTCCGGGCACCGTATCAGATGCCAGGGTGAGCAGGTTGCGCCCATTCATGGGAAGCTGGTTGATTCTCTGCCGCTCCAGCGTGGAAGAGATGGTGCCGTTGGTGGTGTCGGTAAGCTGGACCGCATTGCCTGATACGGTGATTCTCTGGGTCACCGCTCCAGGACTCATTTTGGCGTTAATCACCGCGGTTTGCCCCACCAGCAGTTCGATGGTTCGAGTGTAGGTCTTCATGCCCATAGAGGTGAAGGTCACACTGTAGGACCCCGTAAACAGGTCCGGGACCTGGTAGAAGCCCACGCTATTGGATTTAGTGTTTGACGCAACATTTGTGGCGGCGTTCACCACCCGGATGGATACCCCGGGAATCACCGCGCCAGTGGAATCTGTTACCGTCCCTTGAATGGAGCCCGCCCCACTCTGCGCCAGAGCGCAGGAGCAAGACAGCAACAAAGCCAATGCGGCAACAGGCACCCCGTCGAGGTAATGCCGCAGCCGGAACGGTTGGAATCGCATAGAGAAGGTGTTCACAATGCCGGTTCGTTGCTGCGTTTTGTCATATCGCGCAGGCCGGCCCACAGAAGTGGTTTGGTGTGCAGAAATCATTGTGCCTCCGAGTTGTTACTTGCTTCGCAATTGGATTCGGGGATATTCGACGATTGGCTCGTTGTCAAAATGGGATTGCGAAAAGACGCGAAAACCAAGCGCCTTGAGGGACCGGTCTCTTGGATAAAACAGGACTCCACCCTGAATGCCACATCTTTCCGCCACCCAGAATAGAAAGGAGAACCGATTTTTCAACTTTGTCGCCAAATTGCCGATCGCTTCTTGCCTATTTTTAAAACCCTGTAAGAGTTGCTCTTCAAGGGCAAACCCATCAAGTCAATTCGCCGTAGAGCCCACTGTGGGGAGCATCTGAGTCAATTAAATACAGGAGGAAACGCTCCCTGAGAGCCGATCTCTTCACTGTATGGAGATTCCATTCGAGCACTTCCCGTCGCGCACCAGAGTGCCAAGGCGGGTCAGGGTTCTTCGGGACAGGTCGAGTTCCTGGATCAGGTGAGGTCATTCTGAATGACGAGGAATCAGTGTTGCAATGCAATCAACCCTTTAGATCCGCAGCTTCTCAATCCGGATGGGGCGCGGCCGCCATCGCCAGCACGAACGACAGATTGTGAAGAAGGCTGCTTTGCACAAAGAGCACTCTGGACAATTCTTACAACTTTATATTTAGAAGGGAGTCAATGAGCTTCTGAAGTCTGCGGAGATACCCAAATTCAAGTTTTAACGGTTAAGAGCGCAAAGAATCGAACCCGGTCAGACAAGCTCCTACTGGGGGACCAAGGATGAGCGCACATGCGATCGACTCAGCGCGTGTACGCGGGCCGATCATGAATTCCGGCAGTTCAGCGAAGAAAGAGCCAGATCCCTAGAGGGGTCAGACGTGCTATTGCCGCATTTCGAGAAAGTCTTCTCTCCCAGGTAGAGATCAGTCAAGGCGCGGCGTGCCGCGGCGCAGAACAAGCCCGGCGACGCCGAAGCCGGTGACGAGGATGAGGGCAAGGAAGAAGTAATAGGCCATGGGATGCGCCCATCCCGGCGAATACTGTAGATCCTGGCCTACCCAAAGAAGCAGGACTGTGGCCATAACCGAAAATTGGCCGGCGATGACGAGAAATGTATGGCCCAGATCGCGGCGTCTGTCGAGAGCTTCAACCTGTTCGGGGGTCAGATTGCGTTCTTCGGGGGGAAGCAACATATTCGGCACTTAAAAGCTCCTCGCGGGCCTGTGTTTCGCCCCGGCCCGAATTTACATCCACGATTCAAACACATTTGGGGGGTTATGCGCCAGAAGGAATTTGTAGCGCGCGAAGGAGAATGAGCGAGCCGGCAGCCGGGATTAATCGACGAGAAAAGCAAGGGACTGGAGGGTGGTGATCTCGAATGGTTTGCGGCAGCGGATATTGGTGCAAGACAGCTTGTCGTCGCGTCTTACCATGTAAGACTGCGCTTTGACGAAACGGGCACGGTCGCGTTCATCGGCGCCGCGCGGTGGCTGGGCCTTTTTGCGGCGAACCACCCAGGTGACCTTGTACTCGGCGGCCTGACCGCACTTTGGGCAGGTGAGGGTATGAGCTCGCTGCTCAGTGGTTTCGTTGAAGAAATCCCGTTCTTCCATCAAGCGGCGTCCCCCTTGGCCCTTCGAGTTTTTTCTCCCGTGAAGAACTGCTTGCGCGACCAGCTCCGCTCTTCCCCTGAGGCAGAATCTATTCCATACTCAACCTTGCGATGACGAAACGCAAGCCAGAGGAGTTTTCAGCGACCAAGGCGGTGAAGGCGAACGCGCGGGAGCGTGTGGGTCAGCCGCGGCCGACACGAGTGGTGCGCGATGAGCCGCGCACAGGGCGGAAGGTCAAGCACAAGACCAAGCTGGAAGAGATTCTGCGGCAGCAGGAGTGAGACGTGGGGCCGGAGGCGTCTAGGACCTGGTCCGGCCGAACCAGTGATTTGTCTTACGGTGCCTTACGCAAGCTTGACTGCGGACGAATTTGTCTTGCGCCGTGAGACGCCCCAGAGCTTTATGTATGACGGACTAATTCGTTGCCGAGCGGCCAGGCCCTACCTCGGCCGGCAAGGCGACAGGAGCTGAGGTGTCGGCGGAATTGGCCGGTGCCACATCGGTACGCTTGGAGTAAATGCGGAATTCGACGATGAAGTCGATCAGCACAGGCACGCGCTTACCGTTTTGCATGGCCGGGTCGAATCGGGCGGCGCGAATGGCAGAGACAGCAGTTTCGTCCAGGCCAAAACCGATGGGGCGCACCACTGCGATCTCTTGAGGCAAGCCATCGGCGCCCACCACCGCGCGGTAAAGAGCCATGCCGGCAACTCCGCATTGCTGGGCGTACTGGTTGGATGGCGCATCGAGCCTGGTGCGCAGGCGAGGCAGGCTATCAAGTCCTGACACGCCGACCACCTGGGACCCGGCTGGCTGAAAATCGGTCTTGGCAGCGACGGCGCGATAGTAAAGCTGCCAGAATTGCGGCATTTTTGCCATCATGCGGGCATCGATATCCGGGGCAAAAACATCGTCAATGGCCTTTCTGAGGATGCTGGCCGAATAAGCCGGAGAGGTTGTCGTGTCTGAGTCCGGCGGCTCCAGCGCCGGCGGATGCGAGGAGTCTTTTTTGTTCTTTTTTGGTTTCACGACCTTAAGCCGGGCGATGCTGATGCGCAGCCATTTTTTCCGGGCCGTGATTTGAACCCGGTCGACGGCCGTGGCAAGGTCTTCGCTGGGCAGGGCGCCGAGAAAATGCAGCCCATAGCGCACGCCCCGCAGATCCAGGCTGCGGCTGGTAAGATGCAGGCTCTCAATTCGAATGACGTTGAGTGTGTAAGAGCCTTGTGGCGAATGGCCCAACAACTCGCCGTGCTGGTTGAAGACCAGTGTGTTATCGAGATAACCGCCGCGCAAGTAAAGGAACTTGCCCATCAGCAACCGCTTGAGCTCGGTTTCGGTGATGGGGCCGGATTGACTGCTTTGAGAATGGGCTGCGGGCTGCTGCGCCGGCACGGAGCAGGCAATGAGGAGCGCGAGCAGAGCGCCGAAGAGATGCAACATTTCGCTCCCCGTTCCCACGCGGCGCGGATTTCCGAGAAACTGGTCCGCAAGCCGGGCGCGCCCCCTGCGAAAACTGAGAGCCGGGTTGGGAGATCCTGGCATGGGAAGTTCTCTGTTTGAAAGCACTCTAACAGGATTCGAGCGCTGGTTGGATCGGGGATCTATGGCCTAAGGTACCCGCTGGTAACGGGGGTTGCGGCGGCACAGCCTGGGGTCCGGCCGGAATCTGGCCACAGAGTTCCGCCCGGACACCGACTGGGTTAGGAAGGGTGCAAAGCCGTGCAGACGTCCGTAACAAACTCTCTCTCCCCTTGGATCGACCGCGGGCAACTGGCGACAGGGTGGCAAAGTCCAGCCCGCCACGCCTTCTTCCCTGCAAATCGCCGCCTCGATCTGCAATTTTGGCGCCTCAGGGACCTTGGGCTGGGGAACTGCCGCCGGACACAAAAGTCGAATCAGGCACTTTTTATTCCGTGCACGCCGCTCAGGTCAGATTTCTTTTGAGGCTGCGCGGGCAACTTCGCGGTGCGCGTCGCCGCGAGTTGAAGCGATCTAAAGCCAGATGCCGCGCCTTGAGCGGATTGCCTCAGGGCAACCTGAGTTGATGCTCCGGGTTTCGAAGCCGGTTCAGTGCTCGATCCGCCAGAGAATGCGGCGAAACAGGCCAAGGATGCGGCGGGCATCCTGTTCGGTGAGGGCCAGGCGGCGCAGGAGAACGCGAAGGTCATGGCTGTTGGCGCCGCGCATTTCGGCCGGAGAGTAATTCGAGGCTTGCATAGTTTGATCGACAATGCCGGCGAGCCGTTCGAGCGTGGCGGAGGAGGCGGGTTGGTTGCTGCCCCTGTCCGGTTGCAACTCCGGCAGAGGCGGGTCGAACGCAGATTTGGCTGGATCGTTTGCGCGGGAGATCAGGTCGTAGAGGCAGACCGCGACAGCCTGGCCAAGATTCATGGAAGGCTGCTCCGGGACGGTGGGGATCTGGACGAGAAGATGGCAAAAGGAGAGATCGTCGCGGGTGAGGCCGCGTTTTTCCGGACCGAAGACCAAGGCCATGCGGCCGCCGCGGGCAGCTTCACGCAAAAACAAAGCCGCGAGGTCAGGCAGCGGGATGACTAACTGCTCAGGCTTGCGGTGGGCGAGGGTTCCGGTGCCGGCGACAAGGGTGCAGCCGGCGACGGCTTCCGCGAGGCTGGCGCACTCTACGGCGTTTTGAAGAAGCGTGGGCGCACCCACTGCAGAGCGGGCTTCGCGCCAGTGAAGTGAATACGGAGAGACAACCGCAAGGCGCGGGAAACCGAAATTAGCCATGGCGCGAGCCGCGGCGCCGATGTTGAGGGGGTTGCGCGGAGAGACCAGGACGACGAGGAGGCGGTCGCGATTTGCGTGCGAAAGCAAGATTTCAGTGTAGTGTCCGGCCCAGGTCCCGAATTCGGGACCCGGGGGAACCTCAGACTCAGAAGGTCTCGCGACCCCGTTATTTCAGGTGGGTTTTCGACCACTCCCACAGCGCGCGATCGAGGGCGCGCAACGGCGTAGGGGCGGGCAGATTGCTTTGCGGCTGGACGATTTCGCTTTCCGCCAGGCGTTTGCAGAAGGCCAGATATTCCTCGTAGAAGCGAACGTCGTGACGGGCGTGGCCTAGCGCTTCAAGCGAGCGAAAGTCGAGGACGGTGTAGCGCTCGGGGAAAATGGCGGCGAGAATAGCCGAGGCCACGGAAATATCGACGCCATGGAGCTCAAGCAGTGCCTTGACGGCGTCACCGGTGGAAGAGTCGGGCGAGGCAGCGACGGCGAGGACGCGCCTGATTTTTTCGGTACTGTTGCCGATCAGGTATTGCACAGCACGTTCGGACTTCCAGCGGACGATGGCTTCGAGATTGGCCAGAGTATAATCACCGTTTCGAATTGCTTCGCCGGCTTCAAAGGCGAATTTTTCAAGCTGCTGCTCCTTTTCGCCGGCCTGCTGCCAATATTCTTCAGCCAGGTGCTGCAGATCCGCTTCCGCGGGCTGAAGTTGAAAATACGCGACCATTTGAGGTCCTTCCTTTCCCAAAAACGTAGAAAACAATAGGCCCGTTTGGAAATCTTTGTCAATGGCCCATGAAGTGGAGCCAATAACCCTTCCATTGGACGGGAAAACAGAAGCGGGAGTATATGGAGACAGCGATTCTGGAGATAGAATTTGCCGTCCATTCACACGGAATCAGACGGGAGCGGGCCCTTCCCCGCTCGTGACCCACCGGAGGGGGAGAATCCAGCCGGTCAACCCCCGGGGAGCACTCGCGCGCCGGTAGACCCCAGGAACGAGCGGCGTTTATGATGCGGAGTTGTGTCGCGTCACCGGGAAGCCGGTCCCGAGCCGGCCGGGGGTTAAGCCATTGCGAATCGCGATGTTTACACGAGAGTATCCACCGCAGGTTTATGGCGGCGCCGGGGTTCATGTCGATTATCTGAGCCGCGAACTGGCCCGGGAGGTTGAGGTCGAGGTGCATTGCTGGGGGCGCCAACATCTTGACCGGGGCAGGTTGCGGGTGCGTGGCGACGAGCCGTGGGGCGAGATTTCCAACGGGACAGAAGCCAGGTTCAAGGGCGCGCTCGAGGCGCTGAGCCTGAACCTGACCCAGATAAAAGCATTGGAAGGCATCGACCTGGTGCACACGCACACTTGGTATGTATCGATGGCCGGATACCTGGCCAAGAAGCTGTATGGCATGCCGTTTGTGCTGACGACGCACTCGCTGGAGCCGCTGCGTGCCTGGAAGTCGGAGCAACTGGGCAGCGGGTATGCAATGAGCTCGTGGATGGAGCGGACTGCGATTCTGGATGCCGACGCGATTGTGGCGGTGTCGAACGGGACGAAAGCCGACATTCTGCGCGCATATCCGGGGGTCGATACGGCGCGGGTGCATGTGATTTATAACGGTATCGATCTGGATGAGTACAAGAAGACGGTTGAGATGCAGGCGTTGCGGGATTACGGCGTGGATGAGAATGTGCCCTATGTGCTGTTTGTGGGGCGGATCACGCGGCAGAAGGGCGTGACTTATCTGGTGGATGCAATCCGGTATTTGCCGCCGGAGACACAGGTGGTGCTGTGCGCGGGAGCGCCCGATACGCCCGAGATTGCGGCAGAGATGCGCGAGAAGGTGGAAGAGGCGCGGAAGAACCATCCGCGCATTGTGTGGATTGAGAAGATGCTGAGCAAGCCGGAGGCGGTGCAGCTCTACAGTCACGCACGCGTGTTCTGCTGCCCGAGTGTGTACGAGCCGTTCGGAATCATCAACCTGGAGGCGATGGCGTGCGGAACGGCGGTCGTCGCCAGCGCTACGGGTGGCATCAAAGAAGTAGTAGTCGATGGAGAAACAGGGTTTCTGGTGCCCTTCGAAGCGGACCCAGTGACGGGTTCTCCGAGCGATGCGGAGAAGTTTGCGCGCGAGATCGCGGCAAGGCTCGCGGAGTTGCTGCGCGATGAGGAGAAATGCCGGGTGTTCGGCGAGGCGGGCAGGCGGAGGGCAGAGGAGATTTTCAGTTGGCGGACAATTGCCAAGCAGACCATTGCGCTCTACCAGAGGTTGCTGGAGCAGAAAAAGGCGGCATAATGACAGCGGCTCCCCAGACTGCAAAAAGAACGGAGATGTCGGCAATGGAAGCGGACGGGCGCCGGCGAGTCGTAGTCGAGTCCATCACGCCGGAGGTGGACGGCGGGCGCTTTCCGGTCAAGCGCACCGTGGGCGACCAGGTCGCGGTGGAAGCCGACGTCTTCGCGGACGGGCACGATGCCGTCGCGGCGTCGCTGCTGGCCAATCGTATTGGAGCGAAGGAATGGACTGAAATCCGCATGCGCCCACTGGTGAACGACCGCTGGACGGCGGCGTTCCGCGTGAGCGAGCTGGGCCATTACCGATTCAAGATACAGGGTTGGATCGACCACTTCGAATCGTGGCGGCGCGATCTGCTCAAGCGCATCCAGGCAGATACCGATAGCGAGCTTGATTATTTGATCGGCGCGGATCTAGTGGAGGAAACCGCCAAGCGCGCGACGGGTGGCGATTCGCTGTGGCTTAAAGAGCGCGCCGCGGTGCTGCGCTCGAAGCAGCCGCCAAAGCAAATGCGGACCCATGCCACCGATCCGATGCTGCACGAGCTGGCAATGCGCTATCCTGACAAACAATTGGCGACGGAGTCAGATCGCGAGCTGGAAATAGTGGTTGAGCCAGTGCGAGCGCGATTCAGCTCGTGGTACGAGTTTTTTCCGCGCTCGACGGCGGCCGAGCCAGACAGGCACGGCACATTTGCGGATTGCGAAAAGCGGCTGGATTACGTGGCGGAGTTGGGCTTCAACGTGGTGTATCTGCCTCCGATTCATCCCATCGGCATGACGTTTCGCAAGGGGCGCAATAATTCACCACAAGCGGGGCCCAACGATTTCGGGAGTCCGTGGGCCATCGGAGCGGTGGACGGCGGGCATAAGGCGATTCACAAAGAACTGGGCACGATTGAGAATTTCCGGCGATTCGTGAAGAAGGCGCGCGAGCTGGAGTTAAGTGTCGCGCTCGACGTTGCGTTTCAGGCTTCTCCCGATCATCCCTATGTGCGCGAGCACGAGGCGTGGTTTCGCAAGCGGCCCGACGGAACGATTCAGTATGCGGAGAATCCTCCCAAGAAATACCAGGATATTTACCCCTTCGATTTCGAGAGCCAAGACTGGCGAGGGATGTGGGAGGAGTTCAAGAGCGTTTTTCTTTACTGGGTCGACGAGGGCGTGACGATTTTTCGCGTGGACAATCCGCATACCAAGGCATTTCCGTTCTGGGAGTGGGTGATTGCCGAGGTGAAGGACGAGCATCCGGAGGTGATTTTTCTGGCCGAGGCATTTACGCGGCCCAAGATCATGTACCGGCTGGCAAAGCTGGGCTTCGGGCAGTCATACACGTATTTTCCCTGGCGCAATGGCAAGCAGGAGATTACGGCGTATCTGACCGAGCTGACGCAGACACCGGTGCGCGAGTTTTTCCGGCCCAATCAGTGGCCGAACACGCCGGATATTCTGACCGAGTTTCTGCAGGTGGGCGGGCGCGCGGCGTTCGTGATCCGGCTGCTGTTGGCGGCGACATTAGGCGCCAATTACGGGATCTACGGGCCGGCGTTCGAGCTGTTGGAGAACCGGCCAGTGCGTCGCGGCAGCGAAGAATACCTGAACTCGGAAAAGTACGAGATTCGGCATTGGGACCTGGACCGCGCAGACAGCCTGCGCGATCTGGTCGCGCGTGTAAACGGGATCCGCAACAGCAACGAAGCGCTGCAACAGGATTGGACTCTGAAGTTTCATGGCACGGAGAATGACCAGCTGATTGCTTACAGCAAAGAGTCTGAAGACCGGTCGAATTTGATTCTGACGGTGGTGAATCTCGACCCGCATTACGCGCAGTCGGGATATGTGACGCTGCCGCTGGATGAGCTGGAGATTCCCGGGGATCGCGGGTACGAGGCCGAGGATCTACTGACAGGGGCGCGCTACCTTTGGCACGGGCCGCGGAATTATGTCGAGCTGAACCCGGCGAGGATGTCGGGACATATTCTGAAGATTCATCGCCGTCTGAAGGTGGAGACGGATTTTGAGTATTTTCTATAAGAGGTCAAAGAGGCTAAAGGCCCGCGATTTGCTATTTGTATTTTCGGCACGAATCGATCCGTGTCCGCGTACGCGGCCTACGGATGATCGCATTTTGCGGCCTGCAGCAGTATGAGAGTGCGGTGGGCGCACCCAACTTTGACCGAGCCCGATCGGCGAAGCTAATTGGCAAGGAGCGCGACTGAAATTCCTCGCGCGGAGAGCGACAGGGTGAAGAAGTTAGCCAGCGCGACCGATCCATTGTGGTTCAAGGATGCGGTCATCTACGAGCTGCACGTACGCGCCTTCAGCGACTCGAATGGCGACGGGATCGGTGATTTTCCCGGCCTGCTTTCGCGCCTCGACTACCTGCAG
>JASHOY010000234.1 GCA_030038435.1 Acidobacteriaceae bacterium
CAGGGCTCAGTGACCGTAACACCCTGTCCGTCAACCGGCGAACCGCTCGCAGCGGATGGTCGATGGGCACCCGCTGCTCCAACGAAACATAGCTGAACATCCCGTCCTGAACACGTTCGTCTCCACGCATGTCGGTTAGACGTTCAGACTTCCACGACCGCGACCACGCACGTACCTATTTCAACAAGTTCCTAGGAAAGCATTGCTCGAACTGGGCTTGGCTTGCCTCCATTTGAGCTGCTTGCTCACGGACTAAAGCCTCATCCGCGTGGTAGTTTCCAGAGAGTACCGCTTCCTCAAGATCAAAATAACGAGATTGCACATTGCGCCAGCTATAACGTAGCGGATAGTCATGAAACCGCTTAATGTGTCGATCCATGAGCCAATGTGCGGCGGTGATGCAACCTCCGGAGGCTACAAGGAGACGGCAAACCTCCATGAGCCTCATTCGCACTTCAGGCTTGGTAGTTGCTATCGCTTCCCCGAAAGCCATTTCAGGAACGCGCACTTCATATCTTGATAGCATCGCGGCGATCACCGGCTCGGGGTCGTTCTCTTTGGCAAGCCGATTCAGCACACTGTTGTCCATGGCAATCGTGTTTTGATCTCTCATCATGCGGTTGTTCCTTCTGCATCAGCTCCTGAGAAATTCTGAGATTCCGCAAATAACCTGATGTGCTCATTGACAGGTTTCGGCAAACCGCCCACGACCCCTTTTCGATCACCAGAGTCGAACGACTCTCGTTCAACTCATGCCCGGTTTCATCTTCTGGCAAAGTGTAATTTCGGCTGGAGGACACTCAGCACCTTGTCCGTGCTGACAGCAAGGATAGTAGCGATCTGCGAAACACTCTTTCCTTCGCGTACAACTCCAGCACTCTCGCATGAATCGCTTTCCGCTTCCGCATGTTTTCTCCGTTCGTCCGAATAGTGGACTACGCCTTAAACCGAAGGTCGGCGGAGGCAACCTCACGCAATGCGGCGAGAAATGCTCGCCCAGGTGATGCGATTTGCAGGGCCGCACGGACAATTAGACTATCGCTGGTCCGCTCACCCTGCCCGGCTGCAAAGGCCGTGAGTTCGCGTACTCTTGCAATGTCCGAGTCGCGGAGGTACAGGTTCACAGGCTTGCCCCGTTTGCTCTTGGTTGTCATGCGGCATTCCCTTCACGCATGAGTACATTGCGCACGGAACTCCCGTACCACTTCCCGCCGGACTTGGATTTCATACCCTCGGCGTTCAGGGTCTCTGCAATCGTGTCAACGGCCATCCCTGCGCTTCTGAGGTTCAGTATGCGTTCAATGGTAGGACGATGGCCGGAAGCCGTGCCGAATGCCTTAGCGCCTTCACAGCGGCCTGTGCGGGCCTTCATACGCTGCCGAGCGCCCCGGAGTTTCAAGACGATCATAGATTTGTCGTATTCAGCGATTGCGCCGAAGATTTGCCGCATGAGCTTGCGGCTCGGGTCATCGCTGCAAAGGTCAGGCTCAGTCACCGAAACAACCGTGATCCCACGTTTGCGAAGGTCCCCGAGAATTGTCTCTTGCACCATGAGGTCACGGGCAAGCCTATTTAGGGCTTCAATCAGCACCATGCGCACATCGCCGCTCTCGATTGCCAGCAATAGCTCTTGCAGCGCGGGGCGATTCTCAAGCTCTTTCGTACCGGAAACGCCCTCTTCCCGGAACGTCTGCTCAATCGTTATGCCGTGAGAAGAGGCATAGCGAGCGATGGCCTCATGCTGCCGTGTGAATCCATCCCCGTCCACTTGCCCCATCCCGCTCACTCTCAGGTACGCGAAGGTTTTCATAGTAAACATACTATACGCATAGTACGTAGTATGCGTCAACAAGATTCTGAAGAATTTTGTAACTTGCTGATTCTTCGTTACGCTTCGCTGGGATGTCGAGAGCGATTTCCATTCAGCGAGGTCGGCGCGTGGCTATTTCGGGCAATCCCATGAATCGAAGGCTTGTCCGAAAAAATGGACGAGGCCGAGCCGAACTTTTTAAGTCGCGTTCCCGTCTCCATAGGCTAACCGTTCAACTCCAATCCGGCGACAAAGCATGAATCTTCGTTGTGTTTATTACCCAATTCAGGCTTGAACTGTTCAAAGTCTTCGGTTTCCAAAAATGCTCCCAATGGGGCCTCATTTTGCGGCAATTTTCACGGTCAGTGATAGCTCGCAATGGCGCGAATGGCGGCTCAATTCGGGCGAATCTTGGTCGGATCGAAGCTGAATGTAGGCTGTCCGATACTGAGTTCGAGGTTGCGGGCAAGCTTCCCCGCGTCTTCTCGATGAAGTATGAATCGCATGGCTGTTGTTTTTCGAGCCTTGTGATCCGCTTCCGTGGCCCAGTACTCAAACACGAGCATGATGTGGTCCGGTCCAGCATCCCGAATATCTGCTGACTTGAGCGGAGCAACCGGAACCATTGCATTCGAGTCGCGATCTGAGGTTTTTGCCATGCGCAGTGATCTCCTATCAGGTCAATTCTAGCTGGCCCATCGTCGGCAATAGAGCGGAGTCATAGCGGCGGCAGTGTCTCCCTCTCAAACGGGCTACACATACCCTCCATCCCGGTACAAATTGCCAGGTCGATTACAGGCGCACTATGACCAATTCGAAATCACGATACCTTGGGCACTTCGAGTTTTCCAGAGCGTTCTTTCTCACGAGCATCTCTTGATCGGCCCGGAAAGTTGTATTAGAGTTCATTCTGACCGCGACGCGGATGGTGAAAATTGAGAACGGAAGACAAAAAGCGCATTCAGGACTTTCATCGTTCCGGACGGTCCATCGCCTCCCTTACGCGAGAGTTCGGAGTCTCACGAAGCACTATTCAACGAGTCCTCGCCGAACGGGGCGAAATCAAATTGAATGAGCGATGCGCTAAGATGCTGGCTCGCGGCGTTGAGCCCTATGCAGTTGCAGATTCGCTACGGTCTGGTTTAATGCAACTAAAGGCTCGCCGAAAAACGCACTGACAAACCGCGATTTGTACGTATGGTGCTGGCTCGGATGGCTGTCCGAATAATGGACGATGCACAGCCGAGTTTGATGAATGGAACTTCTGAAGGGCGAGGTGATGGCACGTTTGGGGGTCCCGTAGATGGGACCCGAAGTGACCCGGCGGTCCAACCCCTCTACTAATACGCGTGGTACCCCGCCGTGACCTAGCAACCCTGTGCCCTTTTCAAAGGGGACCCTAGAAGGGTGGTTATAGTACCGAGCAATGACCTAGTCGTAAAACATCCCGATTGGCAAATTTGCAGCCCATCTTGTAAGCCTCTCCCTGTCTTGCGGGTTAAGCGATTCCCACTCCTGTTCGCTAATCACTTCCACACGTCCACGGTTTACCCACGGACCGCTCAGCGTAGACCACCCTGACGGAACCTCGGGCCTTCCCACGGCGAACCACCATGAGAGAAAAGTGGGATGACTCTCAGCGGATTCAGGCATCCGCAGAATCGGACGCCCTCTGACCATGATGCTTACTCTCTGAGCGACTAGCTCGGACAGCGGAGCACCAGTCCACTTCCTTTGCTGAATTTCACCCAACGCATTAAGCCGTTCATTTTCCGACTGCCCTGCACGCCAATGCCGTCGAAAGCCCTCGTCGTCCTCAACACTGTCGTCCTGTTGGGGTTGTTCCCTCACGGTAGATTTTTGGGTCTGTGTCTGTCTAGCCGGAAAGTAATCGGCGGAAGACGCTCGACTAGCCCAATCCACGTACTCTTCGATCCGACCGCAAAGCAGATTTGCGGCCTTTCCGATCAACATGAATGTTTCTAATTCTTTTCTGAGGGAATTTACGGCGTCTATATGTCTCTGGGGAAGCTCGCCAAGGGCAATTCTCTTGAGAGAGTCCAGAATCTGGTCCTTAAACTCTTTAGGCTGATCTTTGAACGTGTTTTTCTCGATCTTCTCCCGAAGGAACTCAGTCCTATCTGCTGGAGTTTTGTCGGCCATTCTATCGTTTGCCTCCTTCTGTCGCACTATCCCTTCGAAGATGCCTCATTCCTATTGCGTCCCGGAGCTAGGCACCGGAAGTCCCGCCACCATAATTGCATTCGGCAGTTCGTCCATTTCTTGTTGGGTCGGGGTTCTTCCTGTGAGTGCCTTTTCTGTGGCCCAAGCGGCAGCGCGGCGGATATAGAGAACCGAGGCCCCGGCAGCGACAGCTAATATGGGGTCCTGTGCATTTCCTTTTGCTCTCGCATATTCTGCTCCAAACAACCATGCGCCAGGATCGGGCACAGAGTAGTATTTCCTTGCCAGCGCATATTTGGCGATACCTCGATGCTGGTGCGTGAGGCCAGCCATCATGTCAACGCCAACGGGCGCGCTCGGGCTTTTCCCAGTAGCTTTGAAAACTATTGCGTCGATGAAAAGCGAGACAAGGTTTCTATCTTGGGCAAACTCCATCGCCCGTTCGAAGGCAGAGGTCAACTCAAGGTCGAGGATGCATTCGATGAATTCCGCGTCGCGTATTTCAAGGGATACCGCTTGATTCCGAGCCTCAGCAAGAAGTTCGGTGGTGAGGGACGGAATGGCCGCGATGAGTCCCGCCGCGATTGCAGTCTGCGGTAGCCGTTTAAGTTCATTCAGGGCCGGATTCCAGTCGGTTGATTGCGCGCCCTCTTCGCCCAGAGATTCGCCCGGCATCGTCTGCTCGGATTCGGATTTGATCAGCGTCTGCTCTAGTCTGAAACCAGCATCAGACTGCCCCCGCGACGGACTCTCCGTATCAAGTTTCCGTGGTGGAACCGGAGCCAGGACATTCTGCGCTGGCCGGATGCTAACGGTTCCGCCTCTGCCGTACCGTAGATACCAAACAACTGCGCCCCATCCTAGAAAGAACAGTCCCAGCAACATTCCCTTTGGCTGCCCTGCCGCCGCAGCGAGGAAAAAGCACATCCCGCCGACTGCCAGAAATAGGCCGATATACACCTTGACTGGAATCACAGTTCACCCCTCTTTCCGCATGTGCCAGTAGCGTGGTAGGCCGCGTGAACCGCTTACTTCAGCCGTATTTTGCACGCAGCGCAGAAATATTTGCAATGAGTTTCTCCGTGAATCGAGATTCGCTGACAGGGTGCGCACGGAATGCTTGCCGATGAAATACGGGCGCCGGACGAAAGCGCCTGGTAAATGATGCCGTGGTACTGCTGGAAATCCTTCACCCTTATGCCTCCATCGTGCAGCCGGATGCGATCCAGCCGGCGTTCGATGCTTTACTTGGAGTTGTCGATGAAGTCTTCCCCATGGACCGAGCCGCAGTCGAACGAGCCAGGAGATCGTGTTCGGCCGGAAAGGCTTATCGGCGCGAGACTCTTTGCACCGGGCGGTCATGCAATTCCACGTTGTTCACAAAATCCTGAGCTTCGATCGAGGATTGGAGGGTTTCTCCGGAATCACTCGTTTGGCCTGAGGCGGACAGTGGTCAGTCTCAATTCGATCCTGTCCAACTCGAGGGTCCCGCTTTCCGACGATAGGCACGTAATCTCGCATCGAGCTTTATTGGGCGTTTTGAGTCGAGGTGTCAGCGGGCGTGCCTTCCGCCGCGGAGGATCTCTCAGACTTGGAGGGCGAGGCTGGTGAATTCGCCGGCGAAGCAGTTGACGGCACAGCTTTGGCCGGCACGGTAGCCGGTGCAGCGTTCGCGGGCTGCGGATTGGCATTTGTAGTCGGCGCAGATTGCGGCGCGGGTTCCCCGGCATGGGGCTGGCCTGACGATGGAGCAGGTGCTGATGCGGGTGGCGCCGACCGGGGTGCGGGCTGGGTGGCCGGCGAGTTTGGCGTCGCAGCAGCCGGACCACTTGCTGGGGTTGCGGGCGAAGTACCCGGTTCGTTCGCTGGAGCTTCACCAGTCGGTGGGGCCGGTTCCGCGGCGGGTTCAGGTGCGGTTTCCGCTGCAGGCGGCTCGTGGCGGGTGGTCGCGGCCAGCGAGCGGAACGGGATCAGTGTCACGGGCATGTTGAGAGTCTGCACGGTTGCAGGATCGTCGCGCAGCTTCAAGTAGAGCGCGCCGTCGACGGGATGCGGAACTTCAAGCTGGGTACCGGTGAAATCAATCGGGACTTCAGTGGGATTGTTGAAATCGGGCGTCGATGAAAAGGAGTCAGCGAGAAAGAGGTTGGACCCGGTGAGGATGCAGGGGCGGGCGAGAGAACGCGGGCAGCGAAGTTCCTTGAATCCGGGCAGCCGGACAAGAGTACCCAGGGGGAACCAATCGCTGGTGGCGCCGTCGGCGGAGATGACCCGAGCGCGCAGGGGCCCGAAGGCGGAGAGGCCGAAGCTCTTGAGAGGATCCACGGTGGCGACAGCGGTGCTTGCGTTTTCAAGCATCAGGTTGCCCGCGGCGAGGTCGAGGGTGGTTTGAAAGCTCGAGTCGGTTGAGGCGACTTCAACCTTTTCATCGCGGGAAAAATCAGTAGGCGTCGTGGACTTGATGAAGAAGACGAGCTGGCCCTGCACAGGGAGGTCATCGGGACTGCCGAGAGCAATAGGCACCGGCTGGGCAGTGCTGGCAAACTGAACGCCTTTGTTGAGCAGAACAGCTTGCGGGCGGGGGGGATCGATGTCGACCGGGACCTTGAGCTTGCGTCCGTCGAGAAGTCGGACACTGGCGAAATAGCGCTTGCCGGGCTTGAGCTTGGAGGTGGAATCGGAAGTGTCCATGGTCAGCCGGTCGAGATCCTCGACGCGGGTCAGTGGGCCCGGAGTCCAGGAGATGCCTTCCAGTTCAGCTTTAGCGACTTCATCGAGACGGGTCCCGGTGAGATAGGCATCGCTGTCGCCTGCGCTGAGGGTGAAATGCTGCAGCGATGCGGCGTCGGAATATGCCTGAAGGGAGATGGTCTGCGGTTTGGCCAGACCGTATTGGTAAATGGAGAGGGTGACCGGTCCGGGGGCGGCGTCTTTCATGGGCACCGTCACCTTAATCTGATTGGGACCCGGCGAAGACCAGAGGAGCTTGTTGGGGACAGCGTCCTTAGCCTGCTCTTCGACGTTCTCGACGCACAGGGTGCTCTGGCCGGCAAGGTGAAGGGTATCGTCGCGGCCGACGACGAGCGCGGACTCATCAGCGGAAGGGAGGCTCCAAGGGCCGGATTGAGCTGCCCGAAGCAGGAAGCGGGGACCTTGCCAGTCGTCAAAACCCCATTTGCCCTGGACGACGCCCACCAGTTCGCCGTCGGGTAGAGGCGGCGGGGGATTCTGTAAGACGAGGCCGCCCTGAGCGGGATCGGCGACGATTGGCAGATCGACGGGAAGGCCTTTTTCGCTGCTCTGAGCCTCAATGTGGAGGTCCAGATTGTGGGCGAGCTGGGTGGCAAAAATCAATGGCGCACCCGAGGCGGGGAGAACCAGACTGGGCTTATCGACGCAGAAATCCTGGGCGGGGCTGACGGGATGAAGAGGCTCGGGAGTCGAGGGCCCCAACGGCGGCAGCGCGATTACCACCACCGACTTGGGGTTGCGAAAAGAAGGCGGCATGTTCAGTCGCAGGTTCAGCGTGTCCTCGGTGGGCAGCGCCAGCGCGGGAATGTACTGGAAGTGGGCCGTATGAAGCGAGGAAAGGATGCGCGCAGTATCAACGATGGCGCCGACATAGGGGCTGTATACTCCCCCGCCGGCCATATTTGTGGAGCTGATGGCATTGACCAGATTGAGGGTGTCGCCGTTGGTTAACTGGGAAACCAGAGATTGGGCGCTGGAGTCGTCGAGGACCAGACCCTCAGAGTTTTGCGAAAGGCAGGAGACCTGCTGGTCGGCGGGCAGATCGAAACAGCTTTCGTTGATCTTGATCCCCAGGCTGCGGGCCGCCATTTCAGCGTGAGCCTTGAGGATATTGGGATCGGTCTGGGAGGTCACTTTGACTTCGTTGAGGTAGGCCTGAAGGCGCATGCGGTCCCAACTGGCGGCCTGCAGGTCCTGGGCGGCGCGGACAAAGGAGCCGGGCATGCTGCGTACCGCGCTCCGCAGGGTATTGAAGTCGCCCCCGGTCTCAGGGGCGAGGAAGAGAAGCGCCTGCTGGGCTCCCGCCGGGACATTGACGAAGATGCCTTCGCTGCGGACATCAGGATTCCAGGTTTCCGCGCGCGTGAACCAACTGGGCGGCGGGGGATTGGTGGCGCCGCGGAGGAAGGCGACGACCAGCACGAAATGGGCGGACTGGCTGGCGGGCAGATCGGGATGAATCCACAGGCGGTCGCCGGGAAGCAGATTGGGGGTCTCTGAGATGGGGAGGGTGATGTCACCGCGCTTGATGTGCACATCTACTTTGGGCCCAACCAGGTCGAAAGCAGGGCCACTCGCGTACAAACCGGTTGTGGCCAGAAACCAATACAGAAGTGGCAGCAGCAAACTACGGCGCATGTTTCTATTTTACGGATAAGCGGGCCTGGGACAAAACAGGAAATTGGAGAAAGGTAGACCAGCAACGCGCGGGGCGGCGGGTAATCCCCCGGAGCCGGAAGCAGGAATGGGAGTCCGCCTCCGGTCTAACTGGAGGAAACAATAAACTAAGTGTTTGCATAAGTTCAGATTGAGTTACAATGTTGTTCGAATCCGTGCAAGTAGAAGAAGAAGCGAAAGAAGGTTTTTCGCGGTGAGTCTTGTATGGAGATGATGGATTCTCTTACATCCGCTCGAGAAAGACTGGGGAGCCGGTAACGTCGGCCGGATACAGCAACAATTCAACACGATCTCTAAACAGAAGATAATCGTCAGGAACTAGCACACACAGGTGACCGAGCGAAAGTAAGCCGGGAAAGTAGCCGCGCGAAGGGACCGAATCCGGCGCGCGGATAGAGCGGACTAGCCGGCAATCGCTCAAGGGCCCAGGACGAAAGACGCTATCTCAGGTGTGGGGCGGCGTGTAGGCATTCGAGGCCGGGTGGGCCGCTTAGATATGACCCGGGAGAGGATAAAGAACGGGAGAAAGCGATGAAATCGACAAGAGCCGCGCAAAGCGGCGCGGAGCTGAGCAACCTGACCATTCCGGCAGCGGAAGAAATTATCGAAGACGCATTAAACGAATTGGCCTACTCACAGGATCCGGGAATGACACGGGCGCTTCGCTTTCTGGCGCCCCCGGGTTATCAGGCCATTGTGGAACTGTGCAGCGAAAATGGGCGGAGCAAGCGGCGTAACGCACTCGCGGACACCTGGTCACCGGAAGAAGATGAAGTGCGGATCTATTTTGAGCGCGTGAATGATGGAGAAGCGCCACTGCGGACGCGTCCGCAGCGAACCCCGATGGCGCGCGAAGAAGGAGAAGAGGAAGAGGAGCCGGTGATGCCCGCGGACATGGACGCGCGGGTGAAAGAGCTGTGCTCGGCGCTGGCCGAGGCGGAGCGCGGCGGCCATGCATTCATCGCCCTGAAGTGGTTTCGCGATTCCTTTCTGCCCCGCAAGGCCTACCGCTGGAATCAGCATCCGGAGTCGCGGCAATCGGTGCTCGCCGAGGCGATTCAGCGCGGGGTGGTGCTGACCAGCAAGATTGCCAATCCCAAGACGCCAGCGTATCCGACCACGACCATCCGTCTCAACCGGGCGGAAGCGGGAATTGGGGAAGAGGTGCAGCGCTTCCATCCGGTGGCCATGCAGGGCGAGCCGCTGGCGGTGGCGATTGAAGAAGACCGGGGTGAGTTGTGAGCTTCTACTTTATCGAGGCCACCGCGTTCGCCAAACTCTTCGTACGCGAGCAGGGAACCGAAGCGCTGATCCGGCTGATGGAGGCGGTGGAGGACAATCGCAAGCTAATTGCAGCCTCCACGCCACTGGAAGTCTACGGCGCCATCCGGCGGCGCGAGCGCGCCGGAGAGATTGCCCCGGAAGATGCGCTGGCGGCATTGGAAATGGTGCGGCTGGAAGCGGCGCGGATGGTACAGCAGCCCTTGAACCCGGCGGTGCTGGAGGCGGCCCGGCAACTGCTCGATCGCAGCGCGCTACGCTGGCCCGGAGCCCTGCAATTGGCCGCGGCCATGACCGCCCGCGACATGTTCCGGGGTATGGAGATTACCTTTGTGAGCACCTCGGAGGGGATGCTGGAAGCGGCCAGGGCCGAAGGCTTCGAGACCCTTGATCCGGCGCGGGAGACGCTGGCGGCGCAGGAGCCGGCCGAAGCGCCTTAGCGGCGAATCACGCGCTTTTGCTCTTCGCGCCTCCTTTATGATTCTGGAATGTGGATAGACCCGCGGCCCGGCACTTCGGGCGCCTCCAGGGATGCCTCTGCACCCGGCGCGCCCCCCGTGGATGACACGAGCTCGCAGTTGCGCAAGACCATGGGCTTCTGGGACGTTCTGCTCTTCAACATTGCCACCGTGCTGGGGCCGCGGTGGATTGCTTCGGCGGGACACAACGGGCCTTCCTCGATCAGCCTGTGGATCATCGCTGCGCTCTTCTTCTTTGTGCCCGGAGCGCTGGTGATCAACGAGCTTTCTTCGCGTTTTCCCCAAGAGGGCGGTCTTTATGCTTGGGCGCGCGAAGCCTTCGGGCCGTTTCACGGCTTCGTGGCCGGCTGGACCTACTGGTTCTACACCGTCTTCTATTTTCCCGGATTGCTGCTGGCCAGCGCCTCGATGTCGGCCTATGTCTTGGGGGGAACACGCGGCGCATCGCTGGCCGACGACCGCACCTTTCTAATCACGGTGTCGCTGGCCATGCTGGCGGCGGCGGTGCTGCTGAACATTGTCGGCCTGAATGTGGGCAAGTGGCTGCAAAATGCCGGCGGCGTGGGTACGTATGTGCCGCTGGTGCTCCTCGCCGGTATTGCGGCGGTGCTCTGCCTGCGCCACGGCTCCATCACCCACTTTTCGTTCTCCGACATGCTACCCACGTGGAACTGGGATACGGTCAGTTTCTGGTCGCAGATCGCGTTCGCGTTTACCGGGCTGGAATTGGTGTCGGCGATGAGCGAAGAGGTACGCGACCCGCGCCGCACCCTGCCGCGGGCGGTGTTCGGAGCCGGGGCGCTGATTGCGCTGATGTACATTGCCGGCACCTTTGCCGTGCTGGCGCTGCTGCCTTCGGGCAACATCGATCCGCAGAGCGGCGTCTTTCAGGCCATTTCACTGGGTTCGGACGCGCTGAAGCTAGGATTCCTGGGCGTGCTGGCCGCAGTGCTGGTGACGGCGGGCAATGCGGGCGGCGTGGGATCGACGGTGGCGGGTATCGCGCGCGTGCCGTTTGTGGTGGGCATCGACCGCTATCTGCCGCGGGCCTTCGGCAAAATTCATCCCAAATGGAAGACGCCGTATATTTCCATCCTCGTGCAGGCGGTGCTTTCGGGAGCCATTTTGCTGCTCAGCCAGATCAATCAGACTACACGCGGCGCTTACCAGTTCCTCGTCGATGCGGCCATCATTCTCTACTTCATTCCGTTCCTTTATATGTTCGCCGCGGTCATCAAGCTGGCAGGGCGTAAAGACCGCAGGGAGAATCCCCATGCGGTGCTGGTGCCCGGGGGATTGCTAGGCGTGTGGATTTGCGGCGGCCTGGGTTTTCTGGTGGTGCTTCTGGGAATCCTCTTCTCCTTTGTGCCCCCGGGCGAGGCCAGCAGCAAGATGCAATGGGCGATTGTCATGCTGCTGGTCACGGCAGCATCGGTCTTCATCGGGCTTGCGCTTTATTGGCGAGGCGCGCGCTCCAGGCGCGCGGAGATTTAATCGAGGCTTCATGCATATTGCCCTTGGCGCGGCCTCCGCACTGGAGTATGCTGAGTCGCGACACACACACCACACCCGGGGAAACTCCCAATCGAGGTAAATTCATGGCAATCGCAAGGCAGGTTATCACTTCGCTGCAGCACGACGGCACCGACATGCTGGGCACCAAGGCCCTGGCAGTGAAGATTGCGGATGAAAGCATCGTATCCGGTTCGTTGCTGACCGTGGAGAGCAACCACTTCTGCGTGCTCAAGTCGCGCGGCGCGGTGTTGAATGTGTATGAGACCGGCCAGTACGCGCTGACCACTCCCGACAAACCGATCCTCGGCTCGATCGCGCAGGGATTCTTCGGCGGCACTTCACCATGGGTTTTCGAAGTGATTTATGTGAACCGCTCCAAGCTGCTGGTACGCAGCGTGGGCATCGCCACCAGTGAAGAGATGGCCGAGATGGCTTACCAGGTGGACTATTACATTCACGTCGACAGCAAGGAAGCGGCGCTGCAGCTGATCACCCATCTGCCCTTCAACGGCTATTTCATCGACACCAAGGAAGTGGCCGACTATGCCGGGCCGGCCATCGAGCAGTCGATCAACCAGATCGTGCAGGTGACCAAGATGGAGGACATCAACGAGCACATCAACGACGTGCGTGAGCTGGTGAAGAACCATCTGACCGAGTTCCTCAAGACCTACGGGATCACGCTGAACGATCTGAAGGTGCTGATCATGCCCAAGGACGAGCGCATGCGCGAGCTGATCTCGCTCCAGGCCATCGGCCTGTCGCCCATTGAATCGGTGCGCTACTACCTGGCGCTGAAGATGGCGGAGAAGGGACTGGTATCGGCGCCCAATGCGGCGGCGGGGGTGCCCTTCATCATCGGCGGGCCGACAGCGGGCTTTTACCCCGTGGGCGCTGAAGCGGGGCTGCCGCCGGCCGGTCATCTTCCTGGAGGCACGGTTTGATTCCCGGAGATTTTTATGATGCCGGCGCGCTGAAGCAGATCGCCGTCAGCCTTTTTTACGGCTGGGGCTATAACTTCTACCGCGCCGAGAACCAGCTGCGCGCCGACGATCAGTTGGTGCGCAGCAAGGCCGCGTCGCTGTTGGGCTATGCGGCGGCCAGCGTAAGCGAAGCGGAGTCGGCCTACCGGCGCGAATTTCTGCCACCACCGTCGCGGGCCAAACCGTTTCCTGACGCCGAAGCCGTCGCCAACGCGCAGCGGCTGGAGCGGCTGGGACGGGAGATCAGCTCGCTGGAACAGTTCATTCAGCAGCAACCGGTACCGGAGAACGACCGCATGACGCAGCGCTACCGCAACGAAGCGCAAACCTTGCAGACGCTCATCGCGCACGATGAACAGCTCGTGGGCCAATGCGAATTGATGCGCTCGATGGTGAGCGAGCAGGATGGCGCCACGCTACTGAAAAACGCAGCGGAAATCGTGGCGGGTCTGCAGGTGATTCGGACCACTCTGCAACAGAGAGAAGCGGTTTTGCTGGGGCCGGCGTGAGGCGGCCCAGTTGGGGCGGTCCTGCTGATACCGCAGGTCGAATAGTGTAACTTCAAAACAGGATCCATTTCAGATCGCTTAGCTGTTTTGCGGTTGCTCGCTCGACCCAAATACCGGCGGAGACTCCTCCATGTTCCTGCTTCGAAAGGCAAGAGAATCCCTTAACTCGTTTCCCCGAGTGCGCGCTGCTGCACACCTGCTGAGCGGGCCTTTTCGTCGTCAGAAGAAAGAGATTCCGGAGCGGGAATACTGTTCGCTGTTGCCGCAATTTGTAGCCGAGCCGATGTTCGTCAAAGTCGGGGCGAACGACAGGGGTGGCGACTACTTTGCAGTCCACGCAACCTCTCCCCTGCGTAGACTGAGTAGCGATATGGCATTTGCGCGTTGATGGTGGTCTTTATCTCCAAGCGTGGATTGGGAAGCTGGTTTTCCAGCGGCGCAATGATACTGGAGCGAAGCTGAAAGCTCATGCTGCGGGGTGATCCATTCCTCAGCCCTTCTCAAAGCTGCGGCTGGGTGCCCGGCGATATGAATCTCAGAGCGTTTGCAGGCAGAACGCTACTGCTGGCTCACGACCACAATCTCAAAGGTGCCGGGCTTCATGTTCGGGCGGCGTTGTCCGGGTGCGGGAGGCTCCATTTGCGCGGTGGGAAGGTAGATGGTGTGGGTGCGGCGGTCGAGGCCCATGGTGCGCGCGCCATCTGCGGTCTTCACCACCTGCTCCACCTGCCACCTGCCGTCAATCTGCGAGGCGACAATCAGCACGCCCTGGCGGCAGCTTGCGAAGGCCTGGCCGTCGGCGAAGCGGACCGCATCATTACCCGAGCCGATAGGCAGATCAGCGACGATCTTGCCGTCTACCGTGCTCATCACGATGAGCTTTTGCGGGTCGCGGCAGCCGATGAAGAGCAGGTGATCGCGGAGGTCGATGGCCATGCCCACGTTTTTGCCGCCGGGAGCGACGGGCCAGCGCGCCATGACCTTATTGGCTTTCAGATCGACCACGTCCACGAGGTTCTTGTCGGGAATATTGATGTAGGCCTTGCCGTCGCGGTCGGCGGCGAGGAATTCCGGCGATCCGCCCAGGTCGATGGTGGTGAATTTGCCGCCGGCGAGGTCGATGTCCGGGCTGAAGGTCATCAGCTTGCCTTCGTCGCCGGAGACGGCCAGGATCAGATTCGCGAAGCGATCATAGATGATGCCGTCGGAGTCAGGCATGGTGTGGATCTTGCCCAGCAGCTTGTAAGTGGTCAGGTCGAAGACGTCGATGGCGCCCTCGCCGCCGCCGTCGGTGATGAAGCCGCGGTTGACGGCGGGCACAATGGCGGTGCCATGCGAGCGGATCTGGCCCGGAATGTCGGCGATGACTTGGCCGGTGGTGGTGCTGAAAACCTGGGTATGGGTCTGGCGGGTCACGAAAAAGCGGTTGTTGCGCGCGTCGACGAGGACGTAATCCCAGCCGCCTTCGCCGCCGATGTGGAGGGTATTGGTGACTGTCCACCTGGTCTGGGCACGGCCCGGCAAAGAACCGGCCATCAGCATGGCCGCCGTTAAGATGAGAAGCGACTGAAGCTTTCGCACTTTTCCTCCTGGATGGGGTGGTAAATTGAGCCGCGCACCGGGGCGGCAAAGGACAGACAGCGGCAAAGGTAACACAGCCAAGCTGAAGAGTTGCTGAAGGGGTGAACCGGCGCAGGCAGTGCAGGGATGGTAAGTGTGAAGATGCAGTAAAAATGAGAGGTGCGATGCCGGGCTGAAGCGTCAGAGCTGCCCCGGCCGGGCAACTTGCGTCCAACTGTGATATATGCGTCTGCGACTTCCCCGGCGCGGCTTGACTGTACTGATTCTTGTAACGGCGGCGTTCGCCTCTGTGCCGGCCCTGTCCGTTGCCGCCGCGGCGACTGCTGCGCCGGATTCGCCGGTGGGACAGTGGAAGACGGTCGATCACAAAACCGGGCAAGCGAGGGCGATTGTGGCTATCCGTGAAGTGAACGGAGAGCTGCATGGGCGCGTCGTGAAGCTGTTCCATCCCCCGGCGCCGCATCCGCTGTGCCTCAAGTGCGCGGGCGCGTTGAAGAACCAGCCGGTGCTGGGCATGCGGATTCTGTGGGGCATGCGCCAGGATGGAAACCAGTGGTCCGGCGGCCAGATCCTCGATCCCGAGAACGGGGACATTTACCGGTGCACAATGTCGGTTGAAAACGGCGGCAGCGAGCTGGACGTGCGCGGGTATATCGGGGTTTCGATATTTGGGCGAACCGAGAAATGGGTGCGGGTTGGGGCGGACAAATGAAAAAGCCGGCCGGTGTTAATGGCGCCGCAGATTTCTCTCCGGCCGAACCTTGACATGCCGTGACTAACGTATAAGTCCGCTCGCGTGCGTACCGATAAAATACGGCCACACCACGATGGCGAATACGCCCCTCCAAAAACTCAGGTGCAGGTAGCCGATGGTGAAGAGCCAGGCGGCGAACCACAGGCATCCCGCCAGGGAATGCTGTTCGATCCGTATCTTCGGCGCGTTTTTGCAAAGCTTTTCTGTCTCCACGGTTGACCCTCCATTCAAGGTGACTCAAAGTGTGCGACAGAGCGCGCGCGACGGCTGTGAGCGGCGGCACAATGGGAAAAATGATTTCGCAAAAAGTGGGGCATAAGCCCTTGCAGACGCTACGGCGCTGGCGGGGCAGGATCGGGCGCGGGCTCGGCGAGCGGCAGCGTGAAGTTGAAGGTAGCGCCCGAGCCCAATTCGCTTTCCGCCCAGATGCGGCCGCCGTGCGCCTGCACGATCCGCTTCACAATCGCGAGGCCGAGTCCGGTGCCGCCGGATTCGCGCGAGCGCGCTTTGTCGACGCGGTAAAAGCGCTCGAAGATGCGGTCGAGATGCTCGCTGGCGATGCCGGGGCCGAAGTCGCGCACGCTGAACTCGACTTCGCCGCCATTGAGCTTTGCGCCCATCTGGATGCGTTTGCCGCTCCTGGCATACTTCAGCGAATTCTCGATGAGATTGCCGAAGACCTGGGTCATGGCATCGGGATCGGCCATCACCTGAGCGTCGGGCGCGCCGGCCGATTCGAGCTTCACGCCGGAGTCGATCACGATGCCGCCCAGCGCGTCCATGGCGTCGGAGAGCAGCGAGCTGGCGCGCATGGGTTGCAGCGCCAGCTTGTAGTCGGGGCTTTCCACGCTGGCCAGCGCCAGCAGATCCTCGGTGAGGCGATTCATGCGCGTGGCGTTCTTGAGAATGATGCCGAGGAATTCGCGCATGGTTTCGGGGCGGGAAACGGAGTCGTCCATCAGCGTTTCCACGTAGCCCTGAATGGAAGTGAGTGGCGTGCGCAGCTCGTGGCTGACGTTGGCGATGAATTCGCGGCGCGATTTTTCCGCGGCCTCGATCCCGGTGACGTCGTGCAGCACCACCAGGGCGCCACCGCCGGGCAGGGGCGCGGCATTGATCTCGAAGACGCGTCCCGGGGCCAGCGAACTGGCGCGGCCAAAGCAAAGCTCGTGCCGCTCCAGGGTGTTGCGAATGCAATTGAGGACGTCGGGGTCGCGCACGGAGTGAACCAGGGCGCGGCCGGCGCGGATTTGCGTGCCGGCGATGCGCTGCATGACGGCGTTGGACCAGCGCACATAACCCTCGGCAGTGATGGCGAAGACCGCCTCTTGCATCGAGTCGAGAATGGCTGCCAGCTCCTGCCCGCGGCTTTCGCTTTCAGCAAAACTCTGGTGCAGCCGCTCGGCGGTCTGATTCAGCGCTGCTTCCATGGCGGAAAGATCGTCGTAACGCCGGCTCACCGGCAGCCGCGCCTTCAGATCCCCCGCGGCAATCTGGCCGGCGAAGGCGGCGACACGGCGCAGCCGCGCGGTGATGCGATATGCGATCCAGGCCGCAATGGGGAGTGAAAAGGCCAGGGCGATGAGCACTGACCAGCGCGCCTGGTGCAGGACAAAGTGAAAGAACAGTTCTGCCAGGGCCGCTTCCAGCGCGAGCAGCATGGCAATGACGCCGAAGAGCCGGTTGAGGAGTTTAGGGGTCACGCGTCACCGCTCAAAGTGAAGATTGGAGCACGCCGGTTGTGCCGCTTTCCCATTTTCGCGGCAAAAATGCTGCGAGCTTGGGGGCGGTACGGTCGACGAAGCTGAGGCCTGATCGGATCAAACCAGAGGTCACCGAACCGGCGCCTACTCGGCGCGGGGCATTTCGAAGCGATAACCGGCGCCGCGGACGGTCTTGAGGTAGCGCGGGTTCTCCGGATCGATCTCGATTTTCTCACGGATGCGGCGCACGTAAACGTCCACCGAGCGCGGGGTGACGAAGCGGGCGTCGCCCCAAACGGCGTCGAGCAGGCGATCGCGGCTGAAGACGCGGCCGGGGTGACGGGCTAGGTAGTCGAGCAGGCGGAACTCGGTTGCAGTAGTGGTGGTAATTTCCCCGCGCACCTTCAACTGCATGGCGTTGGCGTCGATCACCACATCTTCAAAGCTGGTCACCGAGGGGGCAGTGGGGCGCTCGAAGCGGCGCAGTACCGCTTTGACGCGGGCCACCAGTTCGCGGGTGGCGAAGGGCTTGGTGATGTAGTCGTCGGCGCCCAGCTCCAGGCCCAGCACGCGGTCGTTCTCGCTGGCCCGGGCGGTGAGAAAGATGATGGGGATGGTGGAAAGGCCGGCATGGTTGCGTAGGCGCCGGCAAACGTCCAACCCGTCGCCGCCGGGAACCATGATGTCGAGCAGAAACAGTGCCGGGGCCTGACGCTCGGCTTCAGGAATGAGGTTGGTGGGGGTCTGAAACAGGCGCACATCGAAACCCGCGGCTTCTAGATGATGCTGCACCAGTCTGGAGATATCGGCGTCGTCTTCCAGGACAAAGATCGTTTGGCTCAACCAGTCAGCCCTCGTCCGGCGGCCGTCGAATGCGGGTTGCTGCGGACCGCTGGGATATCTGTGAACAGAGTAATGCAGGCAGGCAAAAGGATTGCAAACGTTTGATGAATTTGAAACAGAATTGCGCCGCTCGCCGGCGCTCTGCCGCCGAGATAGCGCGCCCGGCGGCGCCGGACGGGCCGGCGATTTGGCCTGATTTTTGCTTGACTGACGGAATGGCGTCTGCGAGACTTCGTAGCGCTGATCCGGCATTGAAAAATGGCAATGTTGTTGACCGGAGCAGCGGGTCCCCTGCCAGACCGCGGCGCTTTTCTCAGGGATATGCGAGCGGGAAGCGCAATCGCGGTGTGTGAACGGAAAGAATTCACGAGAAATGGGGGAAAACATGAAGAAGTATTTCGCGGAACTCGTTGGCACCTTCATCCTGGTCCTCTTTGGCGTGGGAACGGCGGTGGTAGCCGGCGACAAGGTGGGCATTGTGGGCATTGCCCTGGCTTTTGGCCTGGCGCAGGCGGCGGCAATCTATGGCATCGGCCCGATCTCCGGCGGCCACGTGAACCCGGCAGTGAGTTTCGGCGTCTGGTCCGCGGGGCGAATGACAGCCAAAGACATGATCGGCTATTGGGTAGGACAATGCGCGGGCGCCATCCTTGCTTCGGCGGTGATCTGGATGATCGCCAGCGGGGTGAGCGGGGGTTACAACGTGGCCGCCAACGGCCTCGGCCAGGACGGATGGGGGCCGGGCTACCAGGGCGGTTACAACCTGACCGCGGCGATCCTGTTTGAGTTCGTGGCCACCCTGATCTTCGTAATCGTGATCCTGGGCGCCACCCAAAAACGCGCACCGGGAGGGTTTGCAGGTCTCGCCATTGGCATTGCGCTGATGATGATTCACATCCTGGGCATCAGCGTCACCGGCGTGAGCGTGAACCCGGCGCGCAGCCTGGGGCCGGCACTGTTTGTGGGCGGCAAGGCCATGGCGCAGTTGTGGATGTTCCTGGTGGTGCCCAGCCTGGGCGGAATCGCAGCGGGGTTGCTCTTCCGTGCCAAGGTGCTGGAAGTGGCGGAGATTCCTGCACCTGCGCCTGCAGCGGCGGCAAAGTAACGCATTCCTTGCATCAGGCAGCGATCAGGCGGCTGAGTCTTCCTGATTCGCGCACTCAAGCTTTTCGGGCCCGGCGGGCTTGCTGGGCTCCTGCGCGGGATCGGCGGCCGCCTCTTTGCCAGCAAGCTTTTCGCGCTTTTCCCGCCGCTTCTGGCGCACCTGATGCGTGGCGACCAGGATCAGAGCGGGAAAGGTGATGGCAAACATCATGGCCGCAGTGGCGTCGGGGAGTCGCTGCGGCGGACCGGGGATATCCTGGCCTACATCGCGATAGAGCAAACCCAGGGCGACGAAAACAAAGAATAACTGTGCGCAGAAGACCCGCAGGGAAGCCTTGCCCAGGGTGAGAAATGGCTCAATAGAAAGCGGGCGCAGCAGGTATCTGCGTAAGGAGTAGAAAAAGATGCCAAATGCGGCGGTATTGAGCGCCGCCAGAGGACCGATTTGCCACTTGTCGAGCAATATGCCCAGCGCCTGCTGGGTGAGATGAGGCCCTAGCCAGCTAAAGCGGACGCCGACGAAAAAGAGGCAAATGGCGAGGCAACTCCAAACCAGCCAGCGGGGAGTCTGGATGACCGGCCCCTCATGCGTGGCCGATCTCGCGCCCAGCCATAAACCCACGATCCACAAGGCCTGCCAACCGAAGAGGTCGAACGATCCGGTCTGCTGAAGGGGAATCTTGAGGTGGGTCATGTCCACAACCCAGGTGTGAACGATGTCGCGCAGCCCGAACTGGGCCATGATCCACACCGCGGCGCTCGCCCCGAGCACAACTTTCCAGCTCCATCGCGCTGCGGCCCACAGAATCATGGGGGTCATGAAGAGAAAAATCACGTACATGGGAAGAATGTCGAGCAGCGGCGGGCAATAGATCAGGAACACCGAGCCGACGATCGCCACCAGCGGGTGCGCAAGGTAGAAGTCCAGCAGATCAGAGAGCGCTGCCTTGTGGGTGTGTACCGCATAAGCGGCGGCGACGGTAAACGCAAGCGCCAGCGTGACCAGGTGATAGCCATAGACCTTAAGCGAACGTTTCCACAGGCGCGCGTGAACGCCGGGGGGGTCCTGCATCGCCTCGTAAATATAAAGTCGACCGACTAAAAGCGATGAGATGAAGACAAACCCCGAGGCCGAGGAAAAGTAACCGAGGGGCGAATTGACCAGGCTGCTGACGTGCGTGGGCATGTGCACGCAGGTCATCCAGACCAGGAAGAGCCCGCGAAGCGCATCGAGTTCGGGACGACGTTCGAGACGGGGAAAGCTCATGCAAATTCGACAATATGGGCCGTGGCCTCTCAGCTGTTAGAGGCGGCTTGTGCGGGGGCCTGTTGCTTGACGCGGACCACCTCAGGCGCGCTCGCGCAGGCGCTCGACGGGGTTGCCCGGCCGGAATCAATGCCATGGGAGCTCACCTAGAAAAAGGCCGGGAGAAATTCCGGGGAAATGCCGGCCTGGCTTCTTCTCGGAATGATGCGGTCGGCAATTATTTCATTAGCAAGGCTCAGGCGCGGCGGGTTCGGGTTTCGCGCTGCGATCGGCAGGGAATCTTAAGCAACGGCAACAAACCGCAGGCGCACATAATCGGCTGTCCAGTTGCCATCCGGATCGCGCAGCACGGGCGATAGCAATTCCACTGCTTCATTCACAACCTGGTCGCGCATGATTTCCGGCAGCGTATCCAGCACGCCGCGCCGAAACGTCCTGATCCATCCGGCCATGCCGCTTTCCGGCAGCGGCGTAGGACGGGCAATGAGCGCAATCTGCTTGACGCTGAATCCCTGGCCTTCGAGGCGGCGCGTGTATTCCGCAGCGGAAGGATAGTGGTTCGTATCGTGGCCGCGGCCGTCATAGCCGTGACGCTCAAGCACGGCGGCAAAGGCCACGCGAATGGCGGCGATGTTGCCGATCCCGCCCATCTCGGCAACGAAGCGGCCACCGCTCTTGAGCACGCGGTGCGCCTCGGCAATCACCGCATCCTGGTCGCGTATCCAATGCAGGGCCGCGTTGGAGAAAACGGCGTCGAACGAGGCATCGGAGTAAGGCAGCTTCTCCGCAGAGCCCTCGTCCACCTCAAGTCCGCGCGCCCGCGCCGCCGCGGCCATCTGTGGAGAAGCATCGAAACCGCGCATAACGGCGCCCCGCGCCGCAAGCTGCTCGGTAAGCTGACCATCTCCGCAGCCAAGATCGAGGATGCGCTCGCCCGGCTCCGCGTTGAGCCACTCCATCACACCGCCGGCGAGTCCGGGAACGAATGCCGCATTCTGGTTGTAGACTGCCGGGTCCCACACTTGCGCCATTTACCATCCTCCTCATCCAGTGTCGCCGGTTTGAAGGAAGGGGACAACCCTGCCCAGCGCTTGCCTGGCGCAAGTAAACGGATTCATGGGTGGCCAGCCGGAGATCCGGATCGAAGCGGCCGCGGATTCATTTTTCCGGTGCGGCGGCTTCCGCAGCGGCGGGCGGCGCGGCTTTACCCTTGGTCATCGCATCGTCCACGCGCTTCTTGAAGTCACCCTGGTCTTCGTGCCCCCATCCGCTGTAATTGGAAACCACCTGCATCTGGCAGCCCGTTCCCTTGGGGACAAGGGTTACATGATTGGTACGCTGCAGCAGCACGCCGGAGACGTCAAAGTGAACGGAGTGCTTCGGAGCGTAAGCCGCGGCCATTTTGCTTTCGTCAACCTTCACATTGGCATAATTGACTTTGTTACTTAGCGTGTCTTTCACCGCGCCCCACACATCGCCGCAGGCAACAGGGTAGACGTACTTGTAAGTCTTGGCCAGCGCAGACTGGGCAAAGGCAAGCGACATCACAGCGACGACCACCATTTTCGTCTTGCTCATGGCAGGTCTCCTTGGTTGTTTTGATTCCTGGGGACGTCTTGCGAACAGAGGAAGAATTGCCCCTGGCGCGCCGTTGTCGGTGCGCGGTGTCACGCAGGCAGGTGATGAAATGGGGATGCAGGATCGGAGCAGCGAAAGGTTCTACGCAGACAGATCAGGCCCGGCTGCGATGCGGATGCATAATCCGGGCCTCCTTGTTGATTCCGTAGTCTAAACCTTCGCCTCCAGATCGGAAATCACATCGAAGAATCGCTGATCGAGCCGGCGGCTTGTGGAGATGGATTCCTTGATGGTGATGTCGGTGATGTCAACGCCGTGAAGCACGGCAATGCGGCCCCACTTCTGCTGGTGCACCATGTCGATGGCGTGCAGGCCGTAGCGCTGGCCGAGTAGCCGGTCGTATGCCGTGGGCACGCCGCCGCGTTGGGTGTGGCCGAGGTTGACGAAGCGGGTTTCAAAGCCGGTCTTCTTTTCAATCAGCTCGGCCAGCGCTTCGCCGATGCCCGAAAGCCGCACGTGGCCGAACGAATCCACCTGCTGCGATCCGGTCACCTGGCCAATTTCGGGCAGATGGCAGCCTTCCGCCACCACCACCACGCCGTAGTGCTTGCCGTGATCGTAGTTGTATTTGAGCAGCGCGCAGACATGATCAATGTCAATCTCTTTTTCGGGAACCAGCACCACGTGCGCGCCGCCGGCGATGCCTGCGGCATAAGCGATCCAGCCGGCATCGCGGCCCATCACTTCGATGACGATAACGCGGTTGTGCGAGTCGGCGGTGGTGTGGATTCGGTCGACGGCCTCGGTGGCAATGGAGACTGCAGTGTCGTAACCGAAGGTCGCGTCCGTGCCGCTGAGGTCGTTGTCGATGGTCTTGGGCACTCCCACACCGTGGACGCCGTTGTCGCACAGAAACTGCGTAACCGATTGCGTATCGTCGCCGCCGAGGGCAATCAGCGCATCAATCTTGTTCGCTTTCAGAACTTCCTGCACCTTCTCAATGCCGCCCGGGATCTTCTTCACGTTGGTGCGCGAGGAGTGCAGGATGGTGCCGCCCTTTAGCTGGATGCCGTCGGTGTTTTCTAGCGTAAGCGGAATGAAATTGTTGTCGAGCACGCCGCGCCAGCCATTGAGAAAGCCAATGAACTCGTCTCCATAATGGTTGATGCCCTTCTTGACTGCCGCATAAATCACCGCGTTCAGCCCGGGGCAATCGCCGCCACCGGTCAGCAAAGCAACTCGCATCGCAAAAGTCTCCTTGTAAGAATTGCGCGGCCGCGCAAAGCCGGGCCGGTACAGATCTGTGGGTGACGCCCAGCGTAACTTCTCCGCTTTCGGCGCCTCAATCAGTTTACTCCGTCGCGGAATGGCCAATCGTGACCAGCCTCACGGCCTCCCGGGATTCATAACTAAGCCGGCTTGGTTCGCTCGCAATAAATGGTGACTCTTTGTGGCTTGGCGCCGCATTTCGATGATTGAATAAGTAACATGATCGGCCCCGGAGCTTTCCTGCTGCTGGCCTTCGCGGCACTCGTGGTTGCAGTGCTGCTGGTTCTTTTGCAGCTAACGCGCCTGGGATTCATTGTGCGGTCGACCATCCCCGACCGGCCGCGCCGCCGCATGTTTATTGCCTCGGTCTCCTTTCTTATCACCTTTGCCGGCGTGCGCATTCTCGTACACCTGATCCAATCGCACGTGGGGCCGTTTCAGTACGTGGTGGTACATGGGCGACACATTCACCATCTGGTATGGGGCATCCTGATTCTTCTCCTGGTGGGATATGGGTGGCTGCTCGACCTGGGCCGCTCGCACACGCCCCTGGGTATTTTCATGAGCCGGCTGATGGCGGTGAGTTATGGCGCGGGCGCAGCGCTCACCCTCGACGAATTCGCTCTCTGGCTCGATCTTTCTCCGGACGCTTACTGGACGCGCGCCGGCCGCATCAGCATCGACGCGGTGATTCTCTTTGGCGCCTTGCTCAGCGTGGGCATCTGGGGTGCGCCCTTTTTCCGCGGCCTGCAGGCCATGTGGGGCACCGGCATGGTGGTGGGCAGAGAGATGGGCCGGTTGAGTCCTATTCGGCGCGTGCGGTTGCTTCGTCCGCGTAAAGTTCGGAGATTAAAGCGGCGTACCGGGCGGCGATGACGCGGCGCTTGAGCTTCATGGAAGGCGTCAGCTCGCCGGTTTCCTGCGTCCACTCTTCAGCCACCAGGCGAAAACGCTTGATGGTTTCAAAGTTCGCCAGCTCCGCGTTGGCTTCCTTTACCAGCTCACTGTAGAGAGCGATCACGCGTTCGTCGGCCACCAGCGCGGCACGGGAAGCGAAGTCAATCCCGTTCTGCATGGCCCATGCCTCCAGCGCCGAAAAGTTGGGCGCGATCAGCGCGGAGATGAACTTGTGCTTGTCGCCCACCAGCGCCGCCTGCGCCACCAGCACGCTGGCCTTGAGCTTGTTTTCAATGGGCTGTGGCGCCACCAGCTTGCCGCCCGAGGTCTTGAGCAGCTCCTTCTTGCGATCGGTAATAAAGAGGAAGCCGTCAGAGTCAAGGTGCGCAATGTCTCCGGTGCAAAACCAGCCTTCGCCGTCGAAGCATTCGGCGTTGGCCGCGGGCTTGTTCCAATAACCGGAAAAAACGAACGGGCCGCGCGCCAGCAGTTCTCCGTCCCCGGCGAATTTGAGTTCTACGTTGGGCAGCGGCCGGCCCACCGAGCCCATGCGGTGGCTGACCGGCGAATTGAGCGCGATCACCGGCGAAGTCTCGGTCAGCCCGTAACCTTCATACAACGCGATGCCCACCGACGCGAACCAGCGCGCGGTGTCGATGCCCAGCGGAGCACCGCCTGAGATGAAGGTGTTCACGCGGCCGCCAAAGGCTTCGCGCACCTTTGAGTAGACGAGCTTCTTGGCCAGCTTCCACAGCGGCGATGCGGGCTTGCGCCCATCGTAGATGGCGTCGCAATGCCGCGCGCCCAAGGCCACAGCGCGCGCCAGGAGTCGCTTCTTCACCGGCGACAGCGCGGCTTTGCCTTCTACTGCCTGGCGAATCTTTTCATAGACGCGCGGTACGCCCACGATCACGGTAGGTCTGACTTCGCGCATGGCTTCCGGCAGCTTGTCGAACTGGGAACAATAGGCCACCTGGGCGCCGTAGTTATACATCACGTAGTCGAGCGCGCGCGCCGTGATATGCGAAAGGGGCAGAAACGAGATGCAGGCGTCAGTGGGGCCGAAAGAATAATCGGCGGCGGCAAAATTCTGGTTGGCGGCAATGTTGCCGTGGGTCAGGGCCACGCCCTTGGGCTCGCCGGTGGTTCCCGAGGTGTAGATGAGTGTGGCCAGGTCGCCGGGAGCGGCAGAGCGAACCCGCGCATCGAACTCCGCGTCGCGCCGGTCGCCGCGCTGGTCGGCTCCGGCCAGCAACGCGCTCATTGCCATCGCGCCTGCCGGCGCCGGCGAATCCATGACCACGATGTATTTGAGCCCCGCCTGCTCGCGAATGGCGTGAAGCTTTTCAAACTGCTGGGCGCTGGAGACTACGGCAATGCGGCATCCGGCATCGAGCAGCAGAGCGGCAATCTGCGGGCCGGTCAGCGTCGGGTAAACCGGCACGTCAGCGGCTCCGATGGCCAGCGTCGCAAAGTCCGTCACCGCCCACTCCCAGCGATTCTCACTAATCAGCGCGATGCGGTCGCCTTTGCGCGCACCCCACTCAAGAAAGGCGCAGGCCAGCGCCCGCACCCGCTGGTAGATCTGTGCCGAGGAAACGGGCTGCCATTGGCCGGCGGCATCCTGCCAGAGCAGCGCCCGCGGGTTGCCGGCTGCGGCAACGCGCAGGAACAGGTCGTTCAGCGTGGAGATGGGTGTGATGGACGCCATGACCTCGACAGTTGGGGCGCGAGTGAAAATTCCCCGCGGCCAAACGAGAGTGTATCAGCGCCGAGCCAAACACGAAACTGCGCGGCGCATTCGCCGCTCCCCTGCGCTTTTCCTGGCGGCGGAGGTAGTATTCTGGGAGCCCGCAAAAGCCCGCTTCCGGAGGTCTTCGCCATGCTTCCTCGCCTTGCCGCTTTGCTCGCGGTTTCCGCGGCGCTCGCAGCCGCGGCGCAGGCGCCCAGGGCCGGTTATCCGCCCACCCCTTGGCCGGTCCGCAACGGAACTTACACCCTTCGGAACTTCCGCTTTGGCAGCGGCGAAACATTGCCTGAGCTCCGCCTGCATTACCTCACGCTGGGCGCTCCGCGCCGCGACGCGGCCGGCCACACCGCCAACGCCGTGCTGCTGTTGCACGGCACCGGAGGAAGCGCGCACTCCCTGCTGGCGCCGATCTTTTCCAATGTGCTGTTCGGGCCCGGCCAGCCCCTCGACATCGCGAAATACTTCATCATTCTTCCCGACGATATCGGGCACGGCGAATCCAGCAAGCCCTCCGACGGTCTGCGGATGAAGTTTCCCCACTACACTTACGACGACATGGTGCGCTCGCAGCACCGGATGCTTCTTGACGCGCTGCACGTGGATCACCTGCGCCTGGTTCTCGGCACCTCCATGGGCTGCATGCAGAGCTTTGTCTGGGGCGAAATGTATCCGGGGTTCTCGGATGCGCTCATGCCTCTGGCGTGCCTGCCCATTGAGATTGCCGGCCGCAACCGCATGTGGCGGTATATGGCCATGCAATCCATCCGCGACGACCCCGCCTGGCACAACGGCAATTACACCAGCGAGCCTGGCGAAGGCCTGCGCGGCGCGGCCGACATGCTGATCATCGCCGGCTCAGCGCCGCAACAGATGCAGAAGGACTATCCCACTCGTCGGCAGGCGGAAGACTACGTGAACCGGACGGTGAACGCCATCGTGGCGCACACCGACGCCGATGATTTTCTCTACGCCTTCGACGCCTCGCGCAATTACAACCCCGAGCCGCGGTTATCTGCAATCACCGCTCATGTCATGTGGATCAACTCCACCGACGATTTCATCAACCCGCCCGAGCTGGAGATCGCGCAGAAACTCGCAGGCCGCATGCCGCACGCCAGATTCGTTTTGATTCCGGCTTCGATGCGCACTTATGGCCACGGCACGCACACCCACGCCGCAGTCTGGGAGAATTACCTGGTCGAATTGTTACAGCAATCGGCGCAGAATTGAGCGCCGTATCAGTCCAGTAGACTGAAGGCAATGGGAGCAGTTTTCAGACGCGCA
>JASHOY010000235.1 GCA_030038435.1 Acidobacteriaceae bacterium
CTCTTGGGGTCGCAGGTGACGCCGCCCTTGGCGCCACCGAAGGGAATGTTGACTACGGCGCACTTCCAAGTCATCCAGGTGGCCAACGCCTTGACTTCGTCCAGCGTGACGCAGGGATGATAGCGGATGCCGCCTTTGGCCGGCCCGCGCACGGAGCTGTGCTGCACCCGGAAGCCCTCGAAACGGTGCATGTGCCCGTCGTCCATGCGCACCGGCACGCTCACCGTGAGCATGCGCTCGGGATACTTGATCATCTGGCGAGTGTCGTCGTCCAGCTTCAGCGCGTTCGCCGCCGCGTCAAAGTTTTCCAGAGCCACGTCGTATGCATTTTGCTTGATTGCTGCCGTCAGCATGGTTCTTCCTTCCTGGGGTCGACCGGCCCCTTGCGCCCGCTCGCGCGTCTCACGCTGCGTTCGCCTGTTCTAGCCGGTTGGTACCCCGCCCGGAATCGGCTTCCGGTTTATAAACCGGCACCAGCCACTTCCGGTAATTCCGTAAACGGCCATGCGCCGCCTCAAAGTAAAGGTGGCGCAACTGGCCGGCGATAGGACCAAGCGCCGCGTCGCCTACCGCCCGGTGATCCACGCGCACCACCGGCGCAACGCCGACTGCGGTTCCGGTCAGAAACAGCTCGTCAGCCAGGTAAAGCTCGCTGCGATCGATCGGCCGCTCGGCAACGCGCATGCCCAGCTCGCGCTCGGCCAGCTCCATGATTGCGCTGCGCGTAATGCCTTCCAGCACGTTTTCGGTGACCGGCGGCGTGATCAGCCGTCCCTTGCGCACCATAAAGATGTTCGAGGTGGATCCCTCGGCCACATGCCCGCTTTCATTGAGCAGAATGGCCTCATCGAAGCCGGCGCGGCGGGCATCGTCGCTGGCCAGCGCGCTATTCACGTAGGCGCCGCAGATTTTGGCGCGGGCCGGAATGGCGTTGTCTTCCACGCGCCGCCACGCGCTCACGCAGGCGTGCAGGCCCTGGTCGCTGCGCAGATATTCACCGTAGGGTAGCGCGACTACGGCGAACGCGTCTTGATTGTCGGGGCTCACGCCGATGCGCTCGGCGCATTTGTATGCCAGCGGCCGGATATATGCGTCGGCATGGATGGCGTTGCGTCGCAGCAACTGCGCAGTGATGGCGCAAAGCTCGTCGATGGGCAACGAAACTTCGAGGCGCAGAATTTCGCAGTTCCGCTTCCAGCGCTCGAAGTGCTCATGCGGACGCATCAGGTAGAGTTCCTGCCCAGCCGTTTCCCAGTAGGCGCGAATCCCCTCGAAAACGCCCGTGCCGTAGTGCAACGCGTGCGTCAAAATTCCTATGCGCGCTTCGCGCAGCGGAATATACTGCCCGGCGAAGTGGACAATCAGGTTTGGATCGGCCTCGAGATTCATTGCGTAACCTCCTGCGCCAGCGATTCTTTGCAGACCAGCCGGCCGCGGTTGAGCGCGCTTTCGTCCAGAGCCACCCAGCGCGGATTTCTCACCAGCCGCCGCAGCGCCGCGTCAATGCTAGCCTGCGGCAGCACGCCGGCAATTTCAAGCAGAGCGCCGAGCATGATCATGTTGCAGGCGCGCGCGTCGCCGAGCTCGTCGGCGGTGTGGGTGAAGGGATGCGCAAGCACATGCACGTCAGCACGCGCGCAATCGGCCGGGAACTCGTCGCCGTTGTAGATGATCCAACCACCGGGGCGCACGCTGCGGTCGAATTTGCGCAGCGAGGGCTCGTTCATGGCCACCAGCAAATGCGGCGCGCTAACCAGCGGCGAGTCAATGGCTGCGCTCGAAAGCCTCACATGACAGTTGGATGTACCCGAACGCATCTCCGGCCCATAGGACGGCAGCCAGGAAACTTCAAGCCCGGCGTTCAGGCCGGCTTCGGCCAGCACCTCGCCGAGCAGCAGCACGCCCTGGCCGCCGAAACCGGCGATGCGTACCTGCAAATCGACCTGCGCAGTTTTCACGGATGCGGGCGTGTTTTCGGCGCCGGCATCGCCGGCCAGGCCCAGTATCTCCGGGATGTTTTCGAGCGCAGGCACCGGCTCGCACGGACTCTGCGGCAGATCCTCCTTGCTGCGGTCGCGAAAGACGCCCAGGGGAAATGTCTTCTCCATCACATCGCGTACCCAGCGCTGCGCTTCCACCGGTGTCATCTTCCAGATGGTCGGGCAGGGCGCCAGCACTTCCACCAATGAGAAACCCAGCCCGCGCACCTGATTTTCCAGTGCGCGGCGAATGGCTCGCGCCGCCTGCACGATCTGCCGGTTATCGCCCAGCGCTACGCGCTCGATGTAGACCGGCGCTTCCAGCGTGGCCAGCAATTCGCTGACGTGCAGCGGATAGCCTTCCGCCGCGGCGCTGCGGCCCAGCGGGGTGGTCGTGCTTTTCTGGCCGAGCAAGGTAGTGGGCGCAAACTGGCCGCCGGTCATGCTGTAAACAGCGTTGTTCACGAAGATGACACTGATGTGCTCGCCGCGGTTGGCTGCATGCAGAATTTCCGCCGAACCGATCGCCGCCAGATCGCCATCGCCCTGGTAGCTGATGACGACGCTCTGCGGCCGGCTGCGCTTGATGGCCGTGGCCACGGCGGGGGCGCGGCCATGCGCTGCCTGCACATTGCCTACGTCGAAGTAGTAGTACGTGAAAACCCCGCAACCCACCGGGCCAACCATGATGGTGCGGTCCTGAATACCCAGTTCGTCGATGGAAGCGGCAACCATTTTGTGAATCGTGCCGTGTCCACAGCCGGGACAGAAATGCGTCTGGTGCTGCAATTCGTTTTTGCGCTCGAAGCGCGGGTAAAGGGCCTTCGACCGCGTGTAGGAAACGGCGTATCCGGAATCCCATTCGCTAGACATGGGTCAAACGCTCCTTTCCCGTCGCATAGGCCGCGACTCGCCGCGCGTATTCGCGCACCAGCGCCATCACTTCGTCGTGCGATGGAACGTTGCCGCCGACGCGGCTGAAGAATTCCACCGGACGGGCGCCATCAAGCGCCAGGCGCACGTCCTCGAGCATTTGGCCGTTGCTCATTTCCACCACCAGGAACAGGCGTGCGCGCCGCCCCAGCCGCTGGTAATACGCGGTCGGAAACGGATACAGCGTGACAGGGCGCAATAGCCCGACTTTCAGGCCATCCGCGCGAGCTTCGGCGGTTACGGCTTTCAGAATCCGGCCTACGATGCCGTAGCCGGTGAGCACGATTTCAGCATCGTCGGTGAACCACTCTTCGGCGCGCGCTTCATGCTTCTCCGCCTGGCGATATTTGGCTTCGAGCGCGCGCTGGTGCGCCTCCAGCTCGTCGGGGTCGAGATGCAGGGAATTGATCAAATTGCCGCGCGTCTTCGCAGTTCCTGCCACCGCCCAATCCGGCTGCCGCGGCAGGATGGCCTTATGGGGAAACTCGACCGGCTCCATCATCTGTCCCACGAATCCATCGGCCAGCACCACCGCGGGATTCCGATAGCAATCCGCAAGCTCGAAGGCAAGCGCCGTCAAATCTGCCATCTCCTGCACGGAATCAGGCGCCAGCACCAGGGTGCGGTAATTGCCGTGCCCGCCGCCTTTCACCACCTGGTGGTAATCGCCCTGCTCGGCGGCAATGTTGCCCAGTCCCGGACCGCCGCGGGTGATGTCGGCGATGACGCAGGGCAGCTCCGCGCCGGCCATGTAGCTGATGCCTTCCTGCATGAGGCTGATCCCCGGGCCGCTCGAAGCGGTCATGCAGCGCACCCCCGCCGACGCGCCGCCATAGAGCATGTTCACAGCTGCCACTTCGCTTTCCGCCTGCACAAAGACGCCGCCGGCGCGCGGCATGAATTCCGCGGCGGCTTCGGCAATTTCGCTGGCCGGGGTGATGGGATAACCGTAAAAGGCGCGGCATCCGGCCAGAATCGCGCTTTTCACAATCGCTTCGTTGCCCTTCATCAGTTGCTTACGCATGAGCCGCTCCCTTCAGCGCGGGAACTGGCGCGGAATTGGAGGCCGGAAGATGGCCGTTGTCTTCGGCGACGGCCCGGAAGACGGTAATCGCTCCGGGCTCCGGGCAAACCATGAAGCAGATGCCGCAGCCGGTGCAGCCTGCGCCGTCATACACCGCGGTGCGATAACCGTAGTGGTTGAGCCGCTCACTCAAATGAATCACTTTGGGCGGGCAGGCCTCGAGGCACAGCCCACAGCCCTTGCATTCATCCGTGTCGATGCGCAGCAGGCCGCGATCGCGCTTCTTCGTTTCTGCTGTCTGGTGCGGAGTGCTTGTCTCAGGCATTGGCGGCCGTCCTTTCTCGCTCCAGGTAATGCGAGCGCACCGCGAAATCTTCCAGTTCCTGCTCAAAACGCGGATCGGCCACGGCGATCAGCGCTTCGGCGCGCTCGCGCAGGCTCTTGCCGTGGAGATAGGCAATGCCGTGCTCGGTCACGACATAATGCACGTCGGCGCGCGATGTGACGACACCGGCGCCCGGATCGAGCACCGGAACGATGCGCGAAACGGTATTGTTCAGCGCAGTGGAAGGCAGCGCGATGATGGGCACGCCGCCTCTGGAGCGCGCTGCGCCGCGGATGAAATCGATCTGGCCTCCGAAGCCGCTGTAGGGCTTGGTGCCGATGGAATCGGCGCAGACCTGGCCGGTAAGATCGACCTGCAGCGCGGAGTTGATAGCCACCATGCGATCATTCTGCGCCACCACAAACGGATCGTTGGTGTAGCTGACTAGGCGGAATTCAAAACTTGGGTTGCCATCGATGAAATCGAAGAGCCGCCGCGAGCCCAGCACAAACGACGTAACCACTTTGCCGCGATGCAGCGACTTGCGCTCGCCGTTGACCACGCCCGATTCCATCAGGTCGATGATTCCGTCGGGGACCATTTCGGTGTGAATGCCGAGATCGCGCTTGCCGTCAAGGCATTTGAGAACCGCCTCGGGAATGCCGCCGATGCCGGTCTGCAGCGTGGCCCCGTCGGGAATGAGCTGGGCCACGTGACGCGCCACGCGCATATGGAGATCGGTGAATTTCTCCGTACACAGTTCCAGGAGCGGACGCGAGGTTTCCACCACGGCCGAAAGCCGGCTGACGTGTAGAAAAGTGTCGCCATGGGTGCGCGGCATCTGGCGGTTCACTTCGGCAATCACCACTGGCGCCAGGCGCGCCGCGGCCAGCGTGCAATCCACCGTCGTGCCCAGGCTCACAAAGCCGTGCACGTCCGGAGGCGACACCTGCATGAGAACCACATCGAGCGGAAGGCTTCCGTTCTCGAAGAGAGGCTCAATTTCGCTCAGGAAGATGGGCGTGTAATCGGCGCGTCCGGCGACCACCGCTTCGCGCACATTGGCGCCCAGAAAGAGCCCGCGATGGCGAAAGCGGCCTTCGTACTCAGGACGCGTATAGTCGGCGCTGCCCAGCGTCATCATGTGCACCACTTCAACACCGCGCAGCAGCGGAGCACGCGCCACCAGCGCGTCGACCAGAGTCTTGGGCGTACCGCAACCCGACTGAATCCATACGCGCGCCCCGGAATGCACTGCCTCAAGCGCCCTTTCTGCGCTCACGCGTTTGCCGGCGTAATCCTCGCTCCACGCCATCTTCGCTCGCCTTTCCGCGCGCCGGCGCCCGGCAGGCGCATCGGGTCCGAATGCGTGCGCCGGGCCGGCTCGCGCCGCGCCCTGCACTGACTGGAGACGCAGCCCAAAGCCCGAATTATGCTAGGATTCGGCGGAAATCGTTGCTGTGACGAACGTCACCCGGAGGGACGACGGAGCGCACATCTGAAATCGAGGTGCGATAAACTACGCCTCGGGTAAAAAACCGCATCGGAGACATGATTTTGGTTCATCCCAGAGGATATGAGGCGCGCCGGCGCTTTCGTCTCGAGATGTGGCGATCCTTCATTGCGCTGCTCGCTGCAGTTTTCCCCACTCTCGCGCTCGCCGTCCCAGCAAAGCAACTGAAACCAGCCGCCTTGCGCGCCACAGCGCGGTTCGAAGTCGCCTCCATCCGCATGGTTCCGGAAAGCGATGCTGGACTCTTCTCCATGAGCCCCTCCGGCGCGGGTCTGTTTACGATGCGCAACGTCAATTTGCGGTTTGCGATTGCATGGGCCTTCCTTGTCGACTCGGACCGGGTGTCGGGCGCGCCCAATTGGATCGACCGACAACAGTACGACATCTCCGCAAGACCGGAAGGCGATGCGGGCCTGAGCTACGAGCAATTGAGACCGCTCCTGCAGCAATTGTTTCGGCGACGCTTTCACCTGGCATGTCACCATGTGACGAAGAACTTCAAGGGTTTCGCCCTGGTGGGTTCCAGCAAGAGCATCAAGGCTTCGCCTGCCAAGGGCGGAGCGACCTATGGCTATTTGCTCGCCAACGGAATCGACGCGCAGAACGTTTCGACGAAGACCATCGCCGACCTGTTGAGCAAGCCGTTAGGGCAGCCCGTGGAAGACAAGACAGGATTAAAGGGAAATTATGATCTTCACATCAAGTTCGCGCCCTTCGATCAACCCAACTCCTCACTGCCATCGATTTTCACGGCCGTTGAGCAGCTTGGGCTGAAGCTGAAAAGGCAGAAATATGTATCGGTAGAAACGCTGATGATCGATCACCTCGACCGGGTCCCGACACCGAATTAATAGAGAGTTCCGGAAATCAGTTGCGCCAATCTGTTCGCCTCAGGCCGAGAGCGCCATGCGATTGCCGCGGCTCGCCGGCACATACCCCATGTCGGCCGAGATTCCCCGCACGCATTGCACCAGGTGATTGGCGATCGAGGGCAGCTTTTGCGCGGTCACGCGGAATGACGGTCCGGAGACGCTCACCGCAGCCACCGGCTGGCGCTGGGCGTCGAGCACCGGCACGGCAATGCAGCGCAGACCCTCTTCGAATTCCTCATCGTCTACGGCGTAGCCGCGCTTGCGCGTCTTTTCCATCTCCGCTCGCAATGCGTCGGCGCTGGCGATGGTGCGCGGCGTGAAGCGCTCGAAGCGGGTGCGGCGAATCACTTCTTCGGCTCGGTCCTCGGGCAGAAATGCCAGGATCGCCTTGCCAACCGATGTGCAATGCACTGGATTGCTGGCGCCGATGCGCGTGATCATACGCACTGAGCGCGCCGGCTCGATCTTGTCAATATAGATTACCCGCGCCGCTTCCAGAAGAGCCAGGTGAGCCGTCTCTTCAGTCTCGGAGACCAGTCTGCGCAGGTGCGGCTGAGCCCGTTCGCGCAAATCGTATTGTTCAATGGCGCGATTGCCGAAATCGAAGAGCCGCAGCCCCAAGCGGAATTTTCCGTTGCCGGTGCGTTCGACCATGCGGTGCCGCTCCAAAACCATCAGGAAACGGTGCGCCGTGCTCTTGTGCAATTGCAAGGACGAAGCCACCTGCGCAAGGCCCAGCGGCACGTCGCTTTCACCCAGCAAATCGAGTACGGCAAACGCGCGGTCCAGAGCCTGAACTTTGTAGGTGCCTTGAGGGATAGTGTCTCGCATTTTGGTCCTTGGTATCGCCTGTTGGCTTCACTTCCAGCTTCTCAGAATATGGGATTTACGTCAACAGGTGGTACCGGGAACGATCCCCGATTTGCAGCGCGCAGAAGTTTGCTGATTTCGACGATTCGCCTGCTTAGGGCCATCACCCTTGATTTGGAGAGGAAATGAGACGATCACAATTTCAATATGGCAGCCTCCGACTTGTGGAGCGCGCCGGGAACCGAAAGGCGTGGGAATACCGATGGTACGAAACCCAGCCCGACGGCACTCGCCACCTCAACCTGGTGCTGGGAACCCTTGAACAGTATCCGAACGAAACCGCCGCACAAAAAGCAGTGGTCGCACTTCGGGTTGACATTAACGTTGAGAGTCTGCGCACGAGCCTGGCCCCGATCAGCGTTCAGATGCTTATCGCCACAGCGGTTCGATTCGCGAAGGCGGGAATCATTCCCGGACATCCGCTTCGCGTCTCAGGACACAGGATGCACTGGCGTTTCCTGTTGTCGGAACTTCGAAGAGTGATGCTTGCCACAGAGCCAAAACTCCCACGCCATGCTGGAACTGAAAAGCGGACACTAGCGAATCTCTTCGCAATATGATTGCAGTTGCACATCCGCACTTGACACTTCGATCCCGCCACCTCGGATAATCGAACCCATGCGATTCAACGGGCTTTTCGCGCTCCTCTTTTGCGCCGTCACCGCCTGCGCGCAGCAGGCAATTCAATTGCCCTCACCGCCCGCGCAATCCGGTCCCGCCGCCGATGGCTTCCGCTTCGTATCCGACGGCCCCCGCGCCCTCGGCTGGTCGCGCGCCGACGTGATTCCGCGAAAATACTTCCACGAAAATCTCCCCGCCCTTTTCGAGCGCACGCTCACCCTCAACGCCGACATGCCCGAGCACGCCACCCTGCGCTGGATCTTCACCGGCCCTCGCGCCGGTTTCACTGTCGAGCTCACTTCCGACAAAGTCCGAATCTCGGAACGCTATTACGATTCCATGGCCCTCTATAGCGGCGAAGGCAACTATCCTGAAAAGACCGTCACCACCATTGAACGCCAGTTTGTGGGCGACGCGCGCACGCTCACCGTCATCGCCGACTCACACCTCGCCGTCCGCATCCTGGTCAACGGCAAGCAGCTCATCGAGGCTCCGCTCATCTTCGACGTCACCCGCCATCAACTCATGCTCGCCGCCTCGCGCAGCGCGCACGACGTCGTCGCCGGCACGCTGGTCGCGCCTGAAGTCGAAACCGCCACCGTCACCATCGATCCCGGCCAGATCTTCCAGACCATGCTCGGCTTTGGCGGCAGTCCCAGCATCACCAGCTACGACGAGTTAAGCCCCGCCGGCAAGCAGCAATACTGGCGGATGCTCAAACGCTACAACCTGCTCATCTCCCGTGAATACCCCATGGGCGAAGCGCTCAAGCCCGACATGAGCAACCTCGCCGATGCCAACGACGCCACGCCTCATTACTACGGTGACAACTTCCCCAACAGCGAGCTCACCAGCTTCGCCTACAACCAGCACATCATGCAGATGGGCGGCGGCATCATTTACGAGCTGTGGGCGCTGCCCACCTGGGCACAGGAACCCTACCACGGCCCGCAGGTCATCGACACCTGGAACAAAACCGTCCGTGAGGTCGCGAACCCCGAAGCCTACGCCCGCATCATCGTTGAATACTGCCGCAAGGAACAGGCCGCCACCGGGCACCCGCCCATGATCGTCGGCCTCGAAAATGAAGTCTCCCAACCGCCCGCGGTATTCGACGCCATGGCCCTCGCCGTCCGCAAGGCGCTCGACCAGGCCGGATTTACTCAGGTCAAAATCCACATGCCCGATGCACCCTTCATGTACCAGGGCACGCAGCGCGCCCTTGATTTTCGCAAAGACCCGGCAGCCTGGAGCGCCATCGATTACGCCGCCGCCCACGAATACGACTACCAGGAATTCATGGCCAATCCCGACATGTACGACGCGCGCATGAAGGCCATGCACGAAGCCGCCGATGGCAAGCCCTACCTCGCCACCGAGATCTGCTTCAACGATCCGCATTACCAAGAGCCTTCCTACCGTATCGCCTTCCAGGCCGCGCAGCTCTACTACAAAAACCTCACCATCCTCGACGCCGAAGCCATCCTCTACTGCTGGACCATCCTCGACGTGGAACAACCGACTTTCGCCGGCTCACGCGCGTTGATTGCGCCTGATCGCACCGATGGCTGGATCCCCGTGCCAACCAGCTTCGAGCTCCGCGTCCTCGGCGCCTACAGCCGCCACATTCTCAAAGGCATGAAGCGCGTCGGGGCCACCAGCAGCGATCCCAACCTGCTCACCACCGCCTTCGCCGGCAACGGCAACGAAACGCTGATGATGGTCAACCGCGGCACCGCAGCACGCAGAATCACGGTCAACGGGGCATCGCATCCGTGGGCGGAGATGGAGCGGACCGGGCTGGAAGAAGTGAACGAAGTGTCGGCGGTCCCGGATCAGATCGTGGTGCAGCCGGGAGAGATTGTGGTGCTATCGACGATCAGGGCCGAGTGAGGCAGAATATGCACGCAAGCTGGTTGCGGACCTCCTCGTGAATCGCGCGTTGGCCGGCCAATCGGCGAAACCTCGGCCAAGGTCACGAAGGAAGTCAACCAGGCCCGTGGCCCATTCACGACCCCCGGTCACACGGCCGCCACTGAGTTTTGTAATAAGGGCAAGGCTTCAGCCGGGCCAAAAAGTTGCGACTAACAATCCGGGCTTCAGCCTCTGCCACCTGCTTCTGGGGTCATCTCCGGTTTGCCGGTGATATACCAACGCTCCATGAGCAAGGAATCAAAACGGCTTCTCTCAACCTTGCCGGCAACCCTACCGCCCTTCTAAGCTGACTGAATGACGCGCCGAGCCTTCGCTCTGTTTGTTGCGCTTCCCAATTACTATTCAAACGGCTTCTGCGAGCGTAAGCAGCCATCAATCAAAAGTATCGGGAGGCACCACCGGTGCGCACCCGGCCAATTCGCAGGGCTTTCTTGATACATCGGAGGTAGGCCAACTCATCTTCAAATACAAAGCCGGGAAAAATGATGAGATCGGGCGGTTTTCCGGGGGCACTTTTGAGATGCCGTATGCGAAGATAATCAGATTTGTTTACGGCGGGACCAATCACCTGCGCGTCGGTCAAACGATAGCACTTTGAGCACTCGCTGGGGCTGGAGGTCTTCTCCTGTAGCTCTCTGAGAGTCACACATTACTTATCGATCTACTTTTCGGACGCCTCAAACCGCGATCAGGTCATCACGTTCGAAGTAGGCAAAGATGCCATTAAGCCCCTTATAGATTCCCTGCAGGCTCGCACGAGGAAAATGGTTGAGTACGAGTCCGGTCCGGTTGCTCCCGCGCAGCACAAACCGTAAAAAACAGGGTCAGCGGCGGGAGTCTTTTCGTAGAGTGCCCAATCAGGTGTAACGGCTGGTTGGTCGTCTACTCTTACCTTAAAAAGAGCGGGATTACATCCTCCATCGTTGCCTGAAAGTGGCTGCTGTTGAGGGGCTTAGAGAGTGGAGGTATCCCACCCTGGCCTCACTGCGACCTTTGGGTTGGACGGGATCGCATCGAATTGACCATGGTTCGCCTCATGCCAAACGAGTGATTCCGGGGAAGCCCTCGAATCCTTGATCGAAGCTCAGGATTTTCTTGACCTCGTGGATCCGCATCACCGCCAGATGTACCGCGTCTCGCGCCGATAAGCCCTTCCGACCCAGCACGATCTCCCTTGCCCGTTCGACTGCAGCTCGGTCCACTGGGAATACGTCATCGACGACTCCAAGCAAAGCATCGAAAGCTGGCTGAATAGCGTCCGGCCGCACGATGGAAACATAACGGTGAAGGATTTCCTGCAGTACTTCGGCATCGGTCACCAGCCGCTCTCGTCCGGCCACCAATTCCTCCAACCATCGCCTGGCATCGGCTTTATGAGGGTGAGCAGCGCCCACCAGATACATGGGGATATTCGAGTCGACAAAAATCACTGATTCACACCAGATCCGTAGCCTTGCTCGATTTCTTTGAGCATGCGGTCGATATCAGCGGTGGGAAAGTCCATGCGTGCCGCCGCCCGAATCACCTCGAGCTTGGACGCAACTTCGCGGCTGGGTTCGCTTTTGCGAGCCTGCACCAGAGCCTGCCGTACCCATTCGGCGATAGACATGCGGCGTAATCGGGCGGCGCGTTGGATATCGCGATATTCGGGATCCCGAACGATGACCTGCAGCCGCTTAGACATAGAATGAGTGTATTTGACTCATCAGGATGAGTCAAATACCGCCTGAAGCGGGCGTGTCGTCGGCAACTCTGACCGGTCCCCGAGTCGGAAACGTGTGGCGGGGGTTTGCCCTGGTCCGACGGCGGCTTCATCTCCGAAAACAACCGCCCCAAAATGAAAATTTATAATTCCCTTGCGCTCTGATTCCTCCTGCGCACGGGGTGTTCGCGTGCTTCGATCGCGTCTTGCTCTTCTCTGCCTGCTCACGTTTGGTTCGGCCGCACTTGCCGCGGCCCAGGTCACCATCGACCATCGCTGGTCGAACACCGACGCGCAGTCGCTGATCGGGCTGCCCATGGGCAGCCACAAGACCATCATCGACAAGCAAGGCGACCTCAAATGGTCGCAATGGAGCCTCAAGCGCCGGCCCATCGCATCGCCCATCGGCTTCAGTGCGCAGATGGACGGCGAGATTGCCATCCAGCCCTTCGCCGGCCCACCGACGAATCTTGCCCCGCTCGCTGTGGATTCGCAGAAACTCTACCGCGGACGCTATCCGTTCATCGTCACCTCGCTGCACAACGGCGATCTTGCGCTCGAAGAGCTGGCCTTCGCCGTCGATCCCGATGCCAAGCCCGGCGAACTCCCGACTGCAAGCTCCGGCGCGCGCGGCATGGACATGGTCCGCCTCACCTTCCGCAACAACGGATCCGCCGCCACCGACGCCCTGCTCAAGCTCAGCGGCCGCGAGCGCAATCTCCCCGGCCACGTCACCGGGCGCTCGCTTATCACGCGTGCCGGCGAAGATGTCGCCCTGGTCACCGACACCGCCGGCGCGGAAGTCACCAGCGAAGCCAACGGTCTCGAGCTCGGCCTGCGCCTCAACCTACCCGCCCACGGCGAAAAGACGCTCTGGATCGAAGAGCCCTACGAGTACCCTGCCGCGCGCAACGCGGAACTCTCGCACGCCCCCGGCGCAACGCTGCTCAACGATGCCGTCAATCAGTGGAATGGCCTGTGGGCCCGCGCCACGCAGATCGACTTCCCTCAGCGTCAGTTGAGCGATTTCTATTATTCGTCGATCGCCTACGTTCTCATCCTCACCGAATACGACAAGCGCGGCGACCTCTGGACCCTCGATGGCCCCGCCGTCTACCGCCAGTACTGGGGCCGTGGCGAATACTTCCAGGCGCGGGCGCTTGAGGTGGCGAACTTCCTCAGTCCCGCGCGGCAGAGCGTCGAGCACACATTTCACCTTATCAATGATGACGGCGAATGGGACTTTCCCCCCGTCAGCGGCTGGCCGGCGTGGGACAACATGGGCGGCAACGCCGGTGCGGTCTGGCAGTATTACCTTTTCTCGCGCGACAAAGAGTGGCTCGCCCACGCGTATCCTGACCTGCTGCGCGCATCGCAGTGGATCCGCTATCACCGCGAAGAGAGCACACTCGAAGGCATCCAGGGGGTGCCCATCGGCGCCGAGCCCATTCACCGCATGATTCCCTCAAGCTGCCGCCCCGAGCCCAACCCGCCGCTGGCCCCCGGCGAAAAGCCTTACTGGTTCGGACTGCTGCCGTGGAGCTATGGCGACTCCGGCATTCCCCAGGGACACTCTTTCGCGCATAACTTTATGGCAGCCTATGCGGTGCAGGTCACCGCGGATGCAGCCAAAGTCCTGGGCCACTCAAGCGACCAAGCCTGGCTCAACCAGGAATATTCGAATTATGTAGCCGCAATCCGCAAGGACGTCGAGCGCGCCCTGACTTTCGAGAAAACTCAACCGCCGTATCTGCCCGCCATGCCCACTTACCCCGAGGCGGCCTATTCGCAGACCTTCCTCGCCGTCTATCCCACGCACATCTACTCGCCGGACGATCCACTGGTCTCCGGCCTCATCGACCGCATGCAGCAAAGCGAAAAACAGGGTCTGCCCACCAACGTAGCCTGGGCCGGACCCGCGGGCGTGTGGGCGGGCGAAGCCATGAACATGGCCGAAACTTACCTTCTGCGCGGCGAGAAACAAAAAGCCGATGACATGCTGGTGGCCGCGCTCAATCACAGCTACACGACGAAAGTCTGGAAGGAAGAGATCATCGTCGACCCCGATCTGCCCCGCGCCTGCGAAGGGCACCACAGCAAGCGCAAGCCCCAGCAGGGCACTGGAGACATGCCCGAAGCCTGGGCCAATGCCAACCTGGTACTCTTCCTGCGCGATATGCTCCTCAACGAGCGCAGCGATGATGGGGTGGTCAAACTCCACCTGCTCGCCGGCCTGCTCCCAACCTGGGTGCCCGAAGGCAAATCGCTGGAGCTGACCAATGCCCCGGTCACTACTGGTGGGGAAGTCAGCCTGCGCGTGGAGCACACCAGCGCCAAGCAATGGCGCATCACCGTCGATCCCCACGCCGCCACGCGCGCCTTCGTGATTCATCTCCCCATGGACGCGAGCACCGTAGCCTCCGTCCGCATCGATGGCAAACCCGCCGCCATCGCTGCGGCAATCCCCTTCACCGCGCCGGGAAAAGTCGCGACCATCGAGGTGGTGCAGAAGTGAATCGCCGCAGGTTTCTCCGCAACGCCGCAGCCGCCGCAGCCGTAGCTCACTTCACCCCGCACCACCTCTGCGCGCAAGCAGCGCAGCAGCCGCTGCAGGCAACTCTCAGCATCGATGAATCTGAAACTCTCGCCACTGTGCCGCAGGATTTCATCGGCCTCAGTTACGAATCCGCGCAGCTCGCCAACCCCACATTCTTTGCCGCAACTAACAAAGCCCTCATCGCCCTTTTCCGCGAACTCAGCGAGAATGGCGTTCTGCGCCTCGGCGGCGGCACCAGCGAATTTACTCACTTCACCAGCGAAGCGCCTGCCGGGCCACCGCCATTCGACGCGGTCGGCCCCGATACCAGCAAAAACGTCGATAAAGATACGCCCGTCACGCCAAAGAGTCTGCGTAACCTGCGCGCCTTTCTCGACGCCGCCAACTGGCGCTGCCTCTACGGCCTCAACGCCGCCCGCGGCCCCATTGCAAACTCGGTTGAAGAGGCTGTCTACGTTCAGCGCATCCTGGGGTCCCGCCTCATCGCCTTTCAGCTTGGCAATGAGCCCGATGCCTGGCGCAAACGCTACCGGCCCGCTACGTGGTCTTACGCCGATTACTGGAAAGAGTGGTCGGCCATGCGCGCGGCCATCGTTGCCAGGATTCCGCAGGCCAGATTCGCCGGCCCGGATGTCTCCAACAAGATGGCCTACGTAACCGGCTTCGCCGAAGACGTGAAGAAAACCGACGATGCGGACGTCGTGCTACTCACCTGGCACTACTACGCCATGGGTCCCGCCGGCGCCAAGGGCATCACCGTTGACAAGCTTCTCTCGCCTGATCCCAAGCTCGCTCGCGCGCTTCAGTTCGCGCAGCAAGCCTCACGCACCGCCGGCATCCCCTTCCGCATGAGCGAAGGCAATTCCTGCTGGAACGGCGGCCAACCCGGGGTCAGTGACACGCTGGCCAGCGCGCTCTGGGCCGCCGATGTCATGCTCCAGTTCGCCGCGGCCGGAAGTGCGGGCATCAACTTCCACGGGGGCGGCAACGGCTATTACACGCCCATCGCAGGCAGCCTCGCCGCAGGCTTCCACCGCCGCCCGGAGTTCTACGGAATGGAACTGGCACGACATTTCGTTGGCGCCACGATTGAACAGTCGAATCTCGTCTGCGCGAATGACCGCGTTCGCGCCTATGCCAGTCGCAAAGCCGGCGCGCAACTGATCCTCGCCATCAACAAAACCAGCCAGCCCGTCGCAATGCGAACATCGATGCATCGAGCCGCCGAGCAATGGCTTCTCTCCGGTCCATTGATCGACGCGACTCAGGGCGTCACTCTTAGCTGCAGCCATGCCACCGCCCTGCACAAAAGCGTTCTTCACGTCGCCCCGTACAGCGCCGTGCTCATCCGCGAATAGGATTAAAGGAGAACGATGTCCAAATCCCGGCCACGATCTCATTGGTCCCGCCGCCGTTTTTTGCGCAACGCCACGCTAGCAAGCGCCGCGCTGGCCCAGCAAAAATCCCTCAAATCTCTCGCTGAGGTCGCTCCTGCCGCAACCGCCTCCGATCGCCGCCACTTCATCTTTTTCGAACAGCCAGCGGCGCAATGGCCTGACGCCATCCCCGTCGGTAACGGCCGCCTCGGCGCGGTCGTCTTCGGCACCACATCCAAAGAGCGCCTCCAGCTCAACGAAGAAACGGTGTGGATCGGCGAACGCCGCGACCGCAACAATCCGCAGGCCGGCCGCACGCCCGAGGTCCGCAATCTGCTCATGGCCGGCAAGGTCCCCGAAGCCGAAGCCCTCGCCGCCGAAGTGATGATGGGCATTCCCGTGCGCCTGCCGTGCTACCAGACGCTCGGCGATATGTGGCTGCAGTTCGATAACATCCCCGATCAGGTCTCCAATTACCGCCTCGAGCTCGACCTCGACGAAGCCATCGCCCGCGCCAGCTTCGACGCGAACGGCGTACACTTCACCCGCGA
>JASHOY010000236.1 GCA_030038435.1 Acidobacteriaceae bacterium
CAGGCGCCGTCGCAGTGTCTTGGTCTGAAATAGCCCACCGACGAGTCCCAGATGTTACGAAAATTCTGCGCGCGCTTGGAGAAGTATCGGTAATCGTCCATTTTGCCCAGGGCCCTGGCCATCTGCGCGGTACACCAGTCGTCATAGGCGTATTCCAGCGTCAGTGAGGTCCATCCGTGTTCGGCCTCTACCGGCACGTAGCCTAGATCGCGATAAGGCTCGAGCTGGCACATGCCGACATAACCGTCGATCCATCGCCCTGAGGTGATGTCGTTGTAATACTGCCTGCCGGGAGTGGTTTGCACATGCTTGATGGCCGCGTAGGCCTTTTCCGCGTCGAAGTTGCGGATACCCTTCTGCCACGCGCCGACGAGTATGGCGATCTCATGCTCAGCCACCATGACGCCGCTGTAGCGGAGACCGGCGGGGCCTCTGGACAGCCAACCGCCGTCCTCGTTGAGCTGGATCTCCGACTTTGCCCATTGGTTGAGGATCTCCGGCGCGGCCAATCCCCAAAGCTGATTCAAGTTCCAGAAGGTGTTCCAGAATGCGTCGCTGCCCAGCATCGGCGATTCGGGGTCTTCGAGTTGACGGACGCTGCCCGTGGGGTCAACATACTTGCCGTTCACGTCGCTGAAGATGGTCCTGGCAACAAAGGAGCGGTACAAGTTGGTGTAAAATTTTATCCGGTCCGTGTCCGAACCGCCTTCTACCTCGATCTTCTTCAACAGACTGTTCCAGGTGTTGCGGGCATTCTTGCGCACCGCATCGAAGTCCCACCCGTAGTGGTTCGTTTCCGTGTCGAGGTTCAGCCGCGCCTGCTCGATGCTCACGTAGGAGATCCCAGCTTTGACCAGAATCTTCTCGCCTTCTGTCGTGCGGTAATTGACGAAGGCGCCCATGTCGCCCTGGCCCGCGATCTCTTGTGCGCTGGGCGTAATATTTGTTCCCACCCAGCCGCCCATGGAATCGAATGGCTTGCTGAAGCGGATGACGAAGTGCAGCTTGTATCTTTGAAAGGTGTAGATTTTATCGTTGGTCTGCTCCGATTCCCCCTCGATCTCCGTGGCGCTCACGCGGCGGATGACCGCATTGCGAACGGTTAAGTCATACTCGCCGGGCACGTCCAGCGCCAGCAGAACGCGCGCCTGCTCGGCTTGCGGAAAGGTGTAGCGCTGGAATCCCACGCGCGTCGTTGTTGTCGATTCGGCGCGGATTTTGTAGTCATCGAGCGTTACCGCATAGTATCCGGGCGAAGCGTTCTCCGTGTCATGCCGGAAATGGGAACGGAAGCTTTGCGGCGAGCCGGACTCGGGCCCCTGAACCACCTTGAGTGGGCCGGTGGCGGGCATCGTCAAAAGTCCGCCCAGCGTCCACGAATGAATGTGGCTGAAGCCCAGAATGGTTCCGATGTTGTAGTCGTAGCCCGCCCTGCCGCTGCCCGCCCGCCCGCTCCACGCGCGGTTGTCAGGACTGAGTTTGACCATGCCAAAGGGCAGGGCGGCTCCGGGAAAGAGCATCCAGCGCGAACCCTTGCGGGCTGTTCCGATGAATGGATCGACATCGTCTACGGGTTGCTTTCCCGCGCGCGACGAATTGTCTGGAGCTGCCCAAGCCGTGCGCCCTGCCGTTGCGCCCAGAATAGCGGCGGCCGCGGCGCCGCCTCCCGCGCCAAGAAATTGACGGCGCGTCAGCTCGGAACCGTTCCTGGGAGTCTTGCTAGCGCTCATCCGGTGAGGGCCGGTTGCCATACCATGCCTTTCATAGCTACGCTTCGAGCTTGATCTGATGACGGAGCCGGATGTCTGCCGACGACGAACCGATCATCAGATCGACAGTGCCGGGATTCACGACGAATTCGTACCGGTCTTCATCCCAATAATGCAGCGCGTGGTCGTCTTGGTTGAGGGTGAAGCGCACGGTCGTGGTGGCGCCAGCCGCCAGGTGAACACGTTCAAAAGCCACAAGTTGTTTGATGGGGCGTTGCACAGTTGCACCGGAAACGTGGACGTAGAACTGGACCACTTCATCCCCATCGCGGTTGCCGGTATTGCTAAGCTGCAATTGCACAGAGATATTGCCGCCGGGCGCAAGACCGCTGCCCGTAACGTTGAGATCGGAATATTGGAAGGTGGTGTAGCTGAGGCCGTGACCAAATGGATAGAGCGGCACACCCTGGAAATACATATACGTGCGGCCATAGCGGATGTTGTAGCTATGGAAATCGGGTAAGTCCGATGTGTGACGATACCAGGTGGTATCGAGCTTTCCACCTGGATTGTACGCACCGAAAATCACGTCGGCTAACGCATGGCCCTGCTCCTCGCCGAGAAACATGCCGCCTGCGATCGCGGGAACATTGGCCTGTTCCCAGATGACAGAGACCGGGCAGTTAGAGGAGATCACGAGGATGGTCTTCGGGTTGGCGGCGTAAACGGCCTGCACCAACTCGTGCTGCGCGCCGGGCAGATGGAGATAGGTGCGATCATGCCCTTCGCGGTCGATCTGCTGGTCGTCTCCGACAAAAACGAGAACCGCGTCCGTCTCGCGTGCGCAGTTGACAGCGGCATCGAATAACTGGTCGTCCCTTTCGCCGTCCACAGTGCAGCCGGGCTGGTAAGCAATCTGGACCTTGCCATTGGTGAACGTCTGCGCAGACGGCGCGGCAGTACCTGGTTTTTGCGCCGTATCCCCGCACACCTCGCAGGCTGGATGCTTCTCCTGCGCAGGCGGCGCGGCAGCACCCGGTTTTTGCGCCGCCGCTGGATCCTTCCGGGGTTCTACGGGCCGAACCGGGGATTGAATGCCGAAATGCTCAAGGATGCCGTCGAGCGGAGAAACCAGGTGTTCTGGCTTCCCGCTGTAGTTGCCGAGGTGGCACGTTGCGGCCATCGGGCCGACCACAGCGAGCTTGGTTATGCTGTTTGCCTCCAGCGGCAGAGCGTTGTTCTCGTTCTTAAACAGCACCACCGACTGCCGGCCGATCTCGCGGCAGAGTTCGCGATGCGCCGGACTTTCCAGACACGAGACGGGAATAGTGTGGTATGGGCTCGCCTCTTGCGGATCGAGATCCCCCAGCAGAATGCGGCCCGTCAGCGAGCGGGTTAGAGAATCGTCGATGGTTTCTTCGCTGATGAGCATCTGGTCCACGGCCTCGCCGAGGAAGTGCGGGAGCGTGCTTCCGCAATTGATGTCGCAGCCGGCGTTGACGGCCAGCGCGGCAGCCTCGGCATAGGTCGGCACAAAATGATGCGTGCGCATGATATCTCCCACCGCATCGCAGTCCGACACCACGTAGCCACGGAATCCCCACCGGTTGCGCAGCAGTTCAGTCAGCAGGAACGGATTCGCCGTCGTCGGAATCCCGTTCATTGCGTTATAGGAGCTCATCACGGTGAAGACGCGGCCCTCGCGCACGCACGCTTCGAATCCACGGCTGTAGTATTCCCAGAAGCTGCGCGGATCCACCGAGGCCGAGGTCTCCGTGCGGTCGTCTTCGGTATCGTTGGCGATGAAGTGTTTCGCGCACGCGACACTTTTCAGGTAGCGCGGATTGTCGCCCTGGACGCCGCGAATGGTTGCCACCGCCATCTTGCTCACCAGCAGCGGATCCTCGCTATAGTTCTCGCCGATCCGTCCCCAGCGTGGATCGCGCGTCCCCATGTTCACGGTCGGCGGCGAAAACATCGCCAGCCCCTGACCGTTCTTCTTGTGCCATGCCCAGATTTCGTCGGAGATGGCGGTAAATACGCGCTGAACCAGCGAAGGATTCCAGGAGCAGCCCATCGCCAGCGGCAGCGGAAATGACGTCACCGGCCCCTCGTGGATAAGACCATGCAGCGCCTCGCTGGCGTAGAAGTTGAAGGCAGGCAGATTCAGCCTTGGAATTGCCGGCGCCTTGCTGCCGAACTGCGAAATCTTCTCATCGAGCGTCATCTTCGCCACAATGCCGGCCGCGCGGCTGCGCGCTGCCTCAAAGTGCTCCATGGCAATCGGCCCGATATCGAGCGAGTCGCTCGCGCCGGCAGGCGCCGCGGTTTGGAAGGGCTGTGCCTCGGCATACCCTTCCAGACGCGATCCTGTTGCAACCATCGCAGCGCCACAACCAGCAAGCGTGAGGAACCGGCGACGACTTAAGTTCGAATGAATTTTTGAATCATGCTCTGCCATAGTCTCAATGACCTCCGTTCTGGATTTCTCGTTGGCAAAATTCCCAAATCGACTCCCCATCGGCCTTCTCTGCCGATTACAGCGGGCTTCTTCAGCAGCGGTGTGCCTCCCGCTGGTCAGAATTATTGCTGCGGATTCAGCTCGTCCTGGGGCTTATCGTCCTTCCGCCGCTCAAACCATCCCGCCCAGTTCGTTCGCTTTCGGGCATGCATGGGCGAACGTCAAAACGTGCTTCCGATATACCTTGTCATACGGCGCGTAGAGATGAAATTCGGGCGATCTCCTTCTCGAATGACCTTCGTCTGAGTGAAGCGACGCACCCCGAAGGCGCGGAGGCACAAGAATAAAGAAAACGGCGCCTCCGACATTACGCAGGCTCCTCCATCAACACTCTCACCGGACCGATCAATCCGGATGGAAAGAGGGGTGAATGCGAACTGAATTTATGTACATTGGTTTCAGTCAGGCGCTCTGCAATGGGCAAACCTGCATCTCCAATCAACCGATTCGGCCAGAGATTTACAATCGTGACTTCGAGATCGTTACTCTTTGTCTTCAGCAAATTGGAAATTTCGACTCGCGCAGGCCTCGTCCAGACAATCCCTAGGTCGTAGCCGTTCAGTCGTACAGAACCCACATCGTGCAAGTCGCCTAAATCGAGAAATAGCCTGGCCTGTTCGGCACCAGCGCTCGGAAAGTCGAATCGCTTTCGATATACGGCGGTGCCGGAATAGTATTTAATTCCAGGCTCCCGCCGCGTTGTCCAATCTACGAGTGAATCGAATGTGACCTTCTCTGGCCCTCCCCACGCGGGGTCGAAGCTCACTTCCCACACGCCGGAAAGAGTAACTAGAATCCGCTTCACGCGCGGGTAGTTAGTTTTGGCGGATCCAGCTGCTCCCTCATCGATGGCCCTGCGAAACACCACGAACGCGGAGCCGCACGGGTCGAACTCCATGGGAATCACGGTTTGCTCGTTCTCTTGCCGAAAAGCCGCTGCGTCGCGGATGGCGCCAGTGACCGGATCCCATAATTCCGGTTGTTTGCCAGTTACTCGAAACTTGCACTCCAGTTGTTCCGGGGGCTGCCAGTGGCTACTTATGAAATAGATATCGGTGTCGCTCATCTTGCGATGGATCCAATGCATCTCACCTGCCGGACTTAGCCCCGTCTGTTCGAAATCCGGCGGAAATCCGCCTTCCTGCAAGGTTTGCCTGGCAGATTGTCCTGAAACCAGATATCCCGAGCCAATGCGCCGCTTGGGTGCGGCTGTGTTGCCGCTCCCCCTGCCCCATAATTTTGTGACGAGCAATTTGAACTGCTGCTCTTCGTCCGGCCGCGTGGGCATTCCGGCAAGACCCGTGGGCGGAGGGCCAACGATGGTGGCGCCCTCTTCGATCAGAAATGCGATCTTTTGCAGGGCCTGTAACGTCATAGGTCGATCGTCGGACAAAATTAGTACCCGGTAACTCATGCCGTCAGGTAAAACAATGCACCCATTCTTGAC
>JASHOY010000237.1 GCA_030038435.1 Acidobacteriaceae bacterium
CAAATCTGCTGGCCGGCGCCGCGCTGCCATTGAAAGATGGAATCGCGCATGCCGTATCTTCAGGCGTCTGCACGCTGGCCGAGGCGATTCGCATGGCCGCCCAGAATCCCGGGCGGTTGACCGGCGACAGAGGCGCGCTACGCACGGGCGCAAAGGCCGACCTGGTGCGCTTCACCTTCGACACCGAAGCAAAACGCATGATCATCCGCACAGTGGTGATCGGCGGCGTGGAGCAGGAATGACGCCTTTGCCGCTGCGCGTGACCTTTCCGCAGATCGTAGTTTCTCCTGGAGTATGTCTATGACTGACGAGTTCGGCAACGATCGGATATCTCCCGGCTCGTTACTTGATCGGGGGGCATTATCGCGCCGCGATTTTCTTGCTCTCGCCGGCATGACGACGGCCTCCCTGGCGCTGAAAAGCGATGCGCGGGCACAGGAGGCGCGGGCATCCGCGGGCCCTGGGGCCGGAGATTCGCGCTTCGATGCAGCGCAACTTGCGAATACACACGACCTGGTTTCACTTCCCGTGTGGGGACCCTACTCGAAAAAGCTTTTTGGGATTTCGCATATTCCCGGCGTTTCGCGCGGCCTGAGTTTCGACGTCAGTCTGTTTCCCATGCTCGCCAATGGCCCTGCAAAGCTGCCAAACGTCACTGACCATGCCGGTGTGCATCCCTGGGAAGCAGCGCCCGATCTGGATTTCTATTCGTTCCGCACGGAGACGATCTGGGAAGATCAGCTCTACTGTGATCTGGCTTTCTGCCGCCTCACGGATCACAGCCGGCTCGTGCGCATGGAGATGGTGAACGAGACCCATGCGCCGCAGGAGATCCTGGTAAACTGTCTCGCGCAACTCTGCTTTCCGCCGCTCCGGGAACTCACGGCCGAGCCCATCCGGCTTTGTGGTGTGGAGTTACCGCCAGGAGCCGTCTGGATTCATGCGCTCGATTACGCCGATCTCCGCTATGCCAAACCTCATCCCACCGACAACCTCGTGCCTGACGGCAAATTGCGCGGCGAAGCCCGTCATCAGGACTGCGTGGGCGGCTCGGCCGTGGCCCAGGACTTCGGCCGCGATCGGGGAGACACGCTCCTATACGCGCTGCATCTCGATCATGGGTTTAAGAACGCGCTGCTGATCTGGCGCTTTCAGCTCAATCGCGGCGGGAATCTGACCTTTCGCATGGACGGCGCCGCGCAAGGCGAAGTTCTCTTTGAGGGCAGCGGCGATTTCGCCACAGTTTCCATTCCTCTTGGACTTCTGGCGGCAGGTGCGCACGGCCTGCGCTTCGTCTCCGAAGGCGGCGCGCCGATTCTGCTGAATGGCTTTGCGCTTGTTGAAGCAGACCAGGCCGGCGGTCTTCGCTTTCCGCCGCTGCCATGGAGCCCGAGTCCGCAAGTCAAACAGCTTGGCGCGTCCGGCATTCTTCTTCAATATCGCGATGTAACCAACTGTTATGGTCTGGCGTTGGAAACCGGCTGGGCGGTGCAGCGCGAGTTGAGGTGGCGCGATCTGGACGATGCCTTTCACACTCACTCGAGCGAGTATACCAAACAGCGTATCTTCGGCAACGGACACGGCAATGCAGGCGATCCGGACTCGCTCTTTATCCACGCGGCTTCAAAACCGCTTATTGTTCCTGCGCGTGGCCGGCGCGTGCTCTATGGAATGGTCTGCGCAGGTTCCCAGTTTGAGGTGCGGCAGGCGCTCAACGGATTCGATCCGCATTCCACTGACAATGAGCGCGCCTTTCATGCAGCGCGCTCCAGGTCATTTAAGTTTGCGTGCTCACCCAGCGGCGAGCCCTTCCGCTTCAGCCAGCAGCGCATGGCGGCCGTCACCTTGACCAACCTTGTTTATCCGCTTTATACGCAGCGGAGTTACATTCGCGACTATTCGCCCGGCAAGATATGGGACTGCCTGTACACCTGGGACTCCGGTTTCATCGGCCTTGGCTTGCTTGAGATCGACCCGCGCCACGCACTTGACGATCTCAACGCCTATACCACTCCGGAGGGCGCGCAGTCCGCATTTATTCACCATGGCTCGCCTGTGCCAACCCAGATTTATCTCTATCTGGAGTTATGGAACCGGACACAATCGAAGGAGATGCTCGCCTATTTCTATCCGCGTCTTCGCCAGTACCATCGTTTTATGGCGGGGCGTCTTGGCAGTTCAACCACGCGGCAGCACCAGGACCATCTTATTGTCACCTGGGATTATTTCTATAACTCGGGCGGCTGGGATGACTATCCGCCGCAGAAGTTCGTACATGCGCAGAACCTGACGTCGCTGGCGACGCCGGTCGTCAACTCCGCGCACACCATCCGATGCGCAAAACTGCTGCGCCAGGTGGCTCTTGAACTGGGACACCCAGAGGACTGCGCAGAGTACGATAGCGACATTGCCGTCCTTTCGCGGTCGCTCCAGCTATTCTCGTGGGATCGGGAATCGGGATATTTCGGTTACGTGATGCACGATGCATCGGGAAAACCCACCGGCATCCTGAGGACCGCGGACGGCGTGAACTTCAACATGGGCCTCGATGGCGTGTCGCCATTGATTGCCGGCGTTTGCACATTGGCGCAAACTCAGCGGCTTCTCGATCACCTGTTTTCTGAAAAGAGCATGTGGACCAGCGTTGGGATTACGACCGTAGATCAGTCGGCGCCCTACTACAACCCTGACGGCTATTGGAATGGCAGTGTGTGGCTGGCGCATCAGTGGTTCCTCTGGAAGACAATGCTCGACCTTGGCCGCGGAGATCTCGCCATTCGCATCGCCAAGGCCGGCCTTGAGGTGTGGAAGCAGGCGACCGATGCTTCCTACGACTGCATGGAGCATTTTGTGCCTCACTCCCCGTTCGGCGAGGGATGGATTCAATTCAGCAGCTTGTCTTCGCCCGCACTCTCCTGGTTCGCGGCGCTTTATACGCCCGGACGCTTTACGTGCGGATTCGACGCCTGGATTGAGACGTGTGAATTCGACGACAATCACCGGCAGCTTCGTGTGAAACTGCGCAGCGCTTCCACAGGAATCCACCATGAACGCTCGGTCCTGGCCTGCATGAGGTCGGACGCGAAATATCGCGCCCTCTGGAATGGCGCACCGATCCAGCATACTCGCATTCACGATGGCTTATTGCAAATTCAATTGCCAGGCGGCGCCGGGGCCGGCGAGCTATCCGTTTTCAGTCTTTGATTGTTACGCGCTAGTCCCTGAATATGCGTACCGCCGAGTCTACCGACCAGTAAGTCATCAGCCGATCGATCCATCGACGTGCCTGGATATTTCGGTCTACCAAGCGTTGGCCTGTTCCTGGGAATTTGATGGTAGCCATCCGGGCAACTCCACGGTTGACGGCTTGGGCGCTGAGCTGAGAAATTAG
>JASHOY010000238.1 GCA_030038435.1 Acidobacteriaceae bacterium
TGCTCGCGCTCATCGGCGGATGGCTGGGCGTGCTGTTCATGATTCCACTGCGCCGCCAGCTTATCGTGCAGGAACACGGAGTGCTGCCTTACCCCGAGGGCACCGCATGCGCAGATGTTCTGATCGCGGGAGAACGCGGCGGGTCGCTTGCCAGCCGCGTATTTCTTGGCCTGGGACTGGGGGGGCTCTACACATTCTTCCAGAACGAGAATCTTTTCAGCGCTTGGCCCAGCACCCCGGAGTACGACCCGGATTTCGGCGCCCAGCATATTTTGAAGGGTGCCTCAATTAACGCCGACACCACGTCGGAATACCTGGGCGTGGGCTACATCATCGGCGCGCGCGTAGCGGGGACGATCTTTGCGGGCGGAGTGCTGTCGTGGCTCGTGGTCATGCCCCTCATTTACTTTTTCGGGAAGGACCTCGGTCATCCGGTGTATCCGGGGCAGACGCCGATTGCGCAAATGGGGCCGAACGATCTGTGGTCCGCATATATCAAGCCGATGGGTGCAGGCGCCGTCGCCGCGGCGGGGCTGATTACACTGCTCAAAACGGTGCCCACGATTGCCGGCGCGCTCTCAGCGGGGCTGAAGAATCTGCGCCCCGGGTCGGGAGCGCCGACCCCGACCACGCGAACGGAAAACGATCTCTCGATGGGCGTGGTCCTTGTCGGCTCGCTGCTGATTGTTGCCTGCATGTTTTTGTTCCTGGAGTTTAAACCGGTGCCGGGAGCCTTTGTGGGCTGGGGCGCGAACCTTGCCGCGGCGCTGCTGGTGGTGGTTTTCGGATTTCTGTTCGTCACCGTCAGTTCGCGCATTGTGGGAATTGTAGGCTCGTCGGCGAGCCCGGTTTCGGGGATGACCATTGCTACCTTGATGGCGACGGCGGCGGTGTTTCTGGTGAAAGGATGGACAGCGCCCGCGTTTGGCGCGCTCGCCATCACCATCGGCGGCGTGGTATGTATAGCTGCGTCGAACTCGGGTGACACTTCACAAGACCTTAAAACCGGCTACATTGTCGGCTCGACGCCGCGACTCCAGCAACTGGCGCTGATGGTCGGCGTAGTGGTTTCGACGGTGGTGATCGGGTTCACGCTAAACCTGATGAATACCGGGCTGGAGCAGTTCCAGGCCGCGTCACGGCCGTGGAATATCGCGGCGCGCCATCCAGGTGTTTCGATTGAAAAGAATCCGCAGTTTCTGCCCCAGGAAATTCGCGTCGAAGGCCCGGGCAGCACGGTGACGGTTCACAGCCGGGGCGAGTACATCGTTCTCAACTCCATCGGATCAACTGAACTGCAAGACGGGAAATATCTTTACTCGCCTGCCGATCGCCGTATCGAGGTTCACTGGATCCAGGGCATTGGCAGCGCCAGCGCACCCGCACCGCAGGCACGGTTGATGGCCACGGTGATCAGCGGCATCCTGAGCCGCAAACTGCCGTGGGGGCTGGTGCTGCTGGGCGTGTTCATCGTGGTCGCAGTAGAGCTTCTAGGGATTGGGTCATTGCCGTTTGCCGTGGGAGCGTATCTCCCCATCGGAACCACGCTGCCCATTTTTGCCGGCGGCATGGTGCGCTGGTTTGTGGACCGCGCCACGCAGCGCACCGGAGCCGAAGAGGCGGCCGAGAGCGAGATTTCGCCGGGCAGCCTGTATGCTTCAGGGTTGATCGCCGCCGGCGGGATTGCGGGGTTGATCGGAATTGCACTCAAGGCCTACGAGAGCACCGTCAACAAGGGCAATATTCTGCAATTTCCGCACACGTTCCTCGACAATAGCTGGGTGTCTGTAGCTGCGTTCGCCGCGCTGGCATATTCGCTCTATTATTTTGCGCGAAAGCCGTTGAAGAAGTCGCCGGCTCCGGAGGAGCCAAAGCAGGACAAAGAAACAGCGATTTCGTCGTGAGGGAGCAGCGCAATTAAGACGTGCGACGGGATTCAGCAGATAGGACCACACCTGCGTTTTACGGCTTGGCGCCGGGAGGGATCAGCAGCGAGAGCGCTTGTGGAACGGCTTCCATGCGCACCGGTATCGATCCCAGCACTTCACCGTCTGCTTCGACGAAGACCGGTGCGCGCGAGCCGTTGTGCGCGCGGCACTCAACCCAGTGCGCGTCCACATGTTCGATGGCGCTGGAAAACTGGTGCCGGCCTGCAACTACCGCGAGCAAAAAGCGCATGTACCTCAGGCGGTCGCGGGTCTTGAATGCGAGCAGATGCAGGTCGTCGTTATGAAGAGTGGCCCCTGGAGCCAGTTCGCGCAGTACACCGCCAAATGAGCGCACCCGCACCGCCAGCAATTGCGAGACCGCTTCGACGCGCTCCGTTCCGGTCCCATTCACGGTGAAGGCGGCCTCAAAAAGAGGAAATGGATGAGTGGCCCAAATGCGAAAGGCTTCGAGGAGGTAGACAATATAGCCGAAGCGACGCTTGAGTCCGGCGTCGAGCCGTGACATGAGAAGCGCATCCGCGCCGATGCCGGCAGCAACGAGAAAATAACGGCATGCGGGCTGGCCGGAACTATCGTGAAAATGAATTCTGCCCACCGGGATACGGGCCGGCGTCGAGGCCAGCAGCTTGCGAGCCGCTTGTTCAGGTGAGCCGATGAGGCCGAGATCTGCTGCGAGCGCGTTGGCGGTGCCGAGTGGAATCACGCCCAAAGCAACTTTGGTTCCGGCGACCGTCTGCAGGATCTCGTGAACGGTTCCGTCTCCGCCGCAGGCGATGATGGCGTCACATCCACGCCTCACCGCATCGCGCGAGTGCATGGTAGCCCCCCCAGGAGCTTCGCAGAGCAGCGACTCCGCCGCGACGCCCCCGGCGCGAAAAACTTCGACTGCTTTACGAACCGCCTCCGTCCGGCGAGCGGAGTATTGTCCGGAAGCTGGGTTGTAAATCAGCGCAATTCGACGCATCTTGAATTTGATCCCGCCGGTCCAGCTTGCCGCAAACGGCGCCGTCGGGTACACATATCTATTCTCGCAGAAAATGCCGCCGTTGCCCCTACTCCTCCCAGGATGCGACGCCTCCTCAAGTTACTTAGATGTGTGTTGCCTGAAAACGCTGTCTGGTCCCAGCGGGTATCGAGGACAACTGGGCGGCCAGGCTCCCGGTTGCCGCGGCTTCACAATCCTGGGTGCAAAGCGTCAAAACCCCGCATTTCTAAGCTGCGCCAGCGCGGCGCGGCCTCGAGCCATTGCGATACCATGGCGGAGAGCCAGGTGCAGTTTCTTCGCGCGAAGGAGACACTTTGAACAGACGCCGCTTTCTTGCTACGACCCTTGCAGCAACCGCACTTCCGGTAAGTGATTTGGTAAATGCCGCACCCGCGGGTCTGCCTGCTTCTCGCACCGGACCTCGGCAATATTACGAACTTCGCACTTATTCGCTGCGATCGGGAAGGCAAACCGATATCACTGGCCACTATGTTGCCAGCGCGTTGATTCCCGCGCTCAACCGGCTGGGCATAGCGCCGGTCGGGGCATTCAATCTAACCGTCGGGCCGGAGACTCCTACCTTGTATCTTCTACTGCCCTGCAATAGCCTCGACACGCTGGTCAATGCGCAATTGCGACTCCGCGATGACAAGCAATTCCTCGCTGCCGCCGATGCCTTCTGGAATGCACCGGAAGATAGCCCGTCATTCGAGCGCGTGGAAAGCTCGCTTCTGATCGCCTTCGAAGGTTGGCCGCAACTGGTGGTTCCCCCGCCCACTGTTCAGAGAGGCAAGCGGATTTTCCAGTTGCGCACTTACGAGAGCGCAAGCAACCGCGATCATGTGCGCAAAATCAAGATGTTTCATGAAGGCGAATTCGAAGTATTTCAGAAAGCCGGCTTCTGGAGAGTATTTTTCGGCGATGCGCTCATTGGATCGCGTCTTCCCCGCCTTACCTACATGCTCAGCTTTAGCGAACTCAAAGATCTCGACGACCTATGGTTTGCGTTTTCGAATAATCCACAGTGGGTGAAACTGAAAGCATCGAAAGAGTTCAACTTCGAACCGATCGTAAGCAATATTTCGAATCTGATTTTAACCCCAACCGGGTACTCGCAGATTTGAGGCCGTCCCTCGCGAAGTGACTACTATTTTCCGCGGGTTCGAAATGCCAATTTCTCCGCCTGAAGGCAAGCTACCTTTTGCGGCACTCAAAGCTGGCCAGGACAGTCTGGATGAGAGACGGCATCACCAGGTTTCTTTCATGTTGCGATAGATCCGCGCTGATGCCCTCTGACCGACTGGAAAACGCCGGCCCGATGCCCTCACTTATCCGCAGCCGGCAATGAGTGTGCTCGAATGCGAATTGGAATGGCGGGCGGATTCAATTGCCACAACTCCCATTCTCCTGGTCCAACAATTGTGAGGCGAAACTGGCGGGTAACATCCTGTAACTGACTTTTCACGCTCTCAGGAAATGCGCCACTTGACCGGGCGGTTTCCCACTGGTTGATGACGTCAAGAATAGCTGCGCTCGCGTCCGTCGTGCCGGGCAATTCAGCCGCCGCCTGCCGCGCTCTGCTGTCGGAACTCATGGCCAACGCAAACCCCGCGTCGAATCCAGCGGCGCGGGCACATAGCCATTCTGCATCTTCCACGGTGGTGTCCTGCCGAACCGCAAACCATCCCAACATATGTGGAAGGAAGTTGCGTGTGAAGAAAAGTTGGTTCTTCAATCGGTAGAGAGTCTGGCTTTGCCGGAAATCTCCCCACCACGGCTCGCCCCAGTTGTAACGCGTAGCGATGTGCCAGGTGTAGTGATGCGCGTTGCTGGCATCGTTGATAGTTTGGCCGCGAAGCTCAGGGTCCAGCGCGTCATACCATGCTTTGGTAAATAAAGAGCACCCATACTGGCCGAGACCAGTTGAACAGTTTCCCTCTAATCCATCGAATGAATGCTGGATGGCCTCCGTATGGTTGAAGAATTCGGCAATATTGCGCGCGATTTCCTGAGATAGGTCGACGTTGGCCAGAAATACTTTGTAATCGTGATCCATTAACTTACCCGCCGCATCTCCGGCGTGATGAGTTGCAGGGCGTGTTCTCCAGGCACCGCGTCCGCATCCCAGTAATCGCCAAGGTGGCCCCGCAGAGACACCTTCATAAGTAATCAATTCGCCGCCGATCACGACGGTATTCATGGGGGTCTTTCTTTGCAACCATTTGGGATCTGCAATGGGGATTTCAACGTGTGCCGCGTCTATGTCGGCAGTGAGTTCTGTGGTTCCGATTCGAGCCAATCGAGGGTCGGGAACCGGGGTAACATATGCGTCGTTGGGTGTGATGAAATTGGAGAGACAATGAAAGCCGACCCCGATTCCTGCATGCTGTGCCTTATGGACACAGTAGCGGAAACCATTCCAGCCGTTTGGAAACAATACCGGCTTCAGTTGAAAATGTCCCCAGCTTGCGAATGGCGAACTGTGATAGAGATACTTGAGTCCTGCGCGCTGAGTCAGTTGAATTGCGCGATCGATTGTGCTTTCGCCAAAATCAAAGATGAGATAGGAGTCGGTCGCTTCCGGCGCTGTCTTAGCCCATTTGCCATTCAGCGTTGGATGGGGCAGACCCTCTGCCAGCTCAATCTCTCCCAGCACGATGAGCGCCTGCGAAGACGGGCAGGCGAACAACGCGATTTTGCTGCCGACAAGGCCTCCATCATCGAAAGGCGGCGCGACAGCTTCGAAGCCCCATTCCTTTATGAAAATGACTCGCTGGCGATCCCGGTTCCGGCAATAGGCCTGCAATGACGTACCAAATGGCGTGAGCATAGCGGTGTCTCCGCGCCACTGCTGCTGTCTTCTCAGCTCATCAGGCATGCCGGGGTAGTGAGCAGGGTCATCGGTTGGAGGGATGGCGGGCTCCATGTCATCTTCTGTGGGATATCCGCCGAGGGTCTTCGGATTGAGCGCCTGGATTCCCACGGCATAACTGTTATCGCGCACCACGCCCACCACCTCACCGACCATGCCAACAAGAGAAAGCGGATACGGTCCCCAGAGCATCAGGTCAATGTCCCGATCGACACGTAGGCGTGTAACCTCCAACGTGATATGAGCGGCTTTTGCGTGGACGGCAAGCTGCACTTCTGCCGCAATACCATCGAAGTTAAGGCTTACATTGTCCCCACTCCATGTGGCATGATTTGCCCGATGCCAGTTACCATTTACTCGCAGACTCACTACCGGCGCAGGCTGCCTCTTGGCAAGGAGATTTTGGCCGTCAGTGACGATGGCGGTGAAAGAAGCTCTACGGTCGATCGTGAAAACCGCTGTTGAAGTTGTGAGAGTAAGTTGCTCAGACGCTGCTTCGGGCCGTTCGGCGTCACTTTCCTGCGCTACCCCCGATCGAGGAACTTGGGACGCAAAAAGAGTGACTGCGCCCGCATTGGCGAGAGCTTCCAGAAACTGCCTCCGATCCATACTCATCTATTGCGCCCCCCAAGCTTTCGAAACTCCCGATTCACTAAAAGCCATCCGTTTCACAAATCTGCTGTCGAGATACTCGCTGTCGCAGTTCTCATATACGGCGTCGAATACCAGCGGCGATTGTGGAGATATGGCGAGGATGCGGTTCAGCATCTCCTGGTTTCTGCAGGTTCGAATTGGCGCATTCTCATTCCATACTTTTCCGCTGGCATCTCTATCCGGCGCATTCAGCAGCCACATTCCAACCCTCCCGGAGAGGAGGCGCGAAGACATTGCAAGATTAATTCCACCGGCCAGGATTGGCGATGTACACGGCGCCAGCATGAGGTTATCAGCATCTACATCAGCCAGAAATCGCGACGCTACCTCGAAATCTTCGGGAGGAGTGTGCAGCCTTAACCTCAGATGCATAGTGATATTTCTCGTTCTGCAGAGACGACTAAGCGTGCGAAACGTAGCTACGAACGACTGCCACGTTTGCTGGCGGGTGAAATTGTTTTCCGGGTAGCGATGCAGTGCGAAGATTGCGTCCTGTGCAGGTAGCGTAGGCATTTTGTTCAAGACATCACCAACGATCGCCAGGCTTGTAGCATAACTCTGCGGCAGATTGTCGATGAGGCGCAAATTTGGATAGAGATTAATGCCGGAAGTGAAATCCACTATCATGCTCAGCCGTTGCAGTTTCAACCATGCACTTTCCTCTTCCAGCCCGCCCTGTTGCCTCTCGTGGACATAGCGCCAGTCCACAACTACCGCGTCGTAATGCTCGAAAAAGCTGGGCCGGCGCAGCACCTCTTCCTTGATGCTGCGCATACCCCGCAAAGGAAGTGCGCGTCCGCGTGGCCGTGAGGGCGGAGTTATCTGCGGTATAGGATGGATGCCTTGTTCCTCAATGCGAATTCTGAAGATGCGAATATCTCCTCCGGCAATGGTGTCTTGATCGCTGACTCCGATGTCAGCGGTGAGTCCCTCCGGAAGATATCCGGGCTGAGCCTTCTCAGATTGGTCGAGCGCCAATTCGCGGATAGACTTAATCTGGCCGCAACGGGAGATAATCTTTATGGGCCGTGGCTGCCAGGTTTGATTGACCACACCGAGTGTGAATTCTCCTGCATCTTTCCGGCAGGTGATGAGACTGAGTCCCTCTCCGGGCTCGAAAAGCGTTTGCGCCTGGAATGCCTGATCAAGAACGATTCGTACATGCTCCAAAAGAGAACGGGGAGAGCGGAGCGGGATATTGACTTCGTTTCGAATCTTCAGCGCTGCTGAAGTACCTGAGGGATCCGATGTCAGACCGAAGGGACTGGCGAGAACTGTGAGCCAGCCTGTCCCCCAAGGCATACGCACTGCAGCAGCGCGGCCGGATACGCTGGCCAGAACCTCCGCTGTCGCCGGATATTTCAGGCCATACAATTCGAATGCTTCCTTTTCGCGAATATCCCGGCAAGTGTGTGTAACTTTGCATTCTGCGGAGAAAGGTGTTGCTATGCGATCGGTGGTTACTCCCGAGAGGCCATCAGAAAACTTTGCCAGGTTGGCGGCGGTGATGATGAGATGGCCGCCGCTGTGAAGATATGCCTCAAATTTGTCCTTTAACTCCACTCCACCTTCTAATTCGCCGGCAAGCACGATGAGAGAGTACTGGCGCATAACCCAGAGCGGCGCGTCTGTCAGAAGGCAGTCAGATGCGTCGCCCCAGGGAGCCGGGGTAAGAAACCCAGACTCGTCATGAAAGTAGGAGGAATCCCTGTAACCTGGATAGAGCAATTGAAAAATGGCGTCGGTCAAATAATCGCCCGGACCATAGGGAAGATTTCCCCACACGCGGAAGGTATCGGAAGTGTAGAGATGCCGCGGGAATGTCCAGCCGGCGAAGAAGTCGAGCATGAGCGCGATGGGTGCGATCATCGGACCGGGCTGCCCGTGCTCATGAACCCAAATCCCCGCGGCCTGCTGAATTCGGCCAATCGGAGAGAGTTCATCTTCGGAGCAGCCTTTATCCGCGACGTATGACGCTGAACATGCGAGGAAGCTGCCCTCGAACGCGACGAGCACGCTGTTATAGAGAATTTGGCTATACATGAGCCGCTTCATGAGGCTCAGGCTTGTGCCTTTGGTCGGGCCGCTATCCTGGTCACGAGATGAGTAACTCTTCCATCCCCAGCGGTTGTAGATCGAGGCGTTCCCGAACCATAACACGCCGTATTGTTTGCCTGCGCCGCGGATGAATGAGTAATAAATCTGCGCGTTGCCCAGGCTTTGTGCAGTCTCTGCGCCAATCAGCGTGTAGAGCCCTTCTTTGAGGAAATAGTGGCCGAAAGTCAGCGAGACTAGAGTCGACAATCTGTTTCCTAAGTCGGAGGTAAGTTTTGCGAAATGGCGATGAAAATTGAGGTATTGGTCGATTCGATTACTCGATCCCGGATAGAACTCCGAGGCATAGCCGCCAATGTACCGTCCGTCCTGCTCTCCGTTGTCCATGCCGAGCCATCGCTCGCCAAGCTGCGATTCGAGCATGTCGAAAACCTGTTGTGGGGGTTGAAACTGTTGCCATGCTCCCGGCGGCCCTGAACCGGGAACATAGCCCCAGATATCGAAGAGATAAAGGTTACGGCGGCGAATAGAATCGACGAGTTCTTCGAGATTGTCAGTGAAGAGCACGTCGCGGAACAGCCAAAGCACATCCCCGAGCTGATAGGTTCGGGTATATTTCTCCAGCAATGGCTCGAAGTTGACGATGCGTCCATCCTCAATTTGCAGTCCTCTCAGCGCGGCGAACTGCGTCTGATTACGGAAGACGTCCCAGTCGGGCGGCCGCACATGGCGTCGCGAATAGTCGGGATGCTGACGTGGGCTAACGAGTTGGGTCCAGATCCGGCGCGGGACAGCGGGCGGCGCTTCAGCGCTGACCAGTTCGACATGAGACGTAAGAGCGTCGGTCGCGGCTCCGGCGCTCTTGAAAGCCAGATCTGCGAGGCTTGTTACCAGGGAAGTCTTGAGAAAGTCACGGCGATTCATCCGTTGCTATGTCCTTTCGGAGCGGTTTCTGAATGAAACCGGGATCATCCTTGAGGCGGGGAATCGGCTGCAAAAGGCCGATGTCTGGGCCAAAAGCTTGGAGTGTCTGCCTAGTGGTTCAGTAGTTTGACGGCATTTTCGCGGTAGATCTTAAGCAGGATCTCATCGGGCAAATAAATCCCGTAGATATTCCAACGGCCCTGGCGGGAAGCATGCGATGGGTAGTCGAAATACTCGTCGGCGGTTTCGAGGAAGCGGTAGTAAAGGCGGTACATTTCCACTTCGGGTAGGAGGTCGGTTCCAAAGACGATGCGATCCGCGTATTTGAGGAAGAATTCGCGGGCGGTGTAAGGTTGACGACCCAGTTCCGCAACGCGAGCGCTGATATCGACGCAAGCGTTGGGATTGCGATCGAGCATGGCGGCGACGCTACTGAGGTTTTCGCCGCTTTCAGCCATGTGTGCGCAAACGAACGTGGTGCCCGGATGGCGCGCGATTACAGAATCGCGCTGTTGGAGGAGCGCGGATTTGGAGACGGGGGAGTCGTGGAAACTCCAGTCAGGATGAGCGGCCAGCTCCTCGTAGCGCTCGTTGAAACGGTCAATTGGATCGAAGAAGGCATCGGGATCGGCGGTATGAAACATTACCGGAATGTGTAGTTCGGCAGCCTTGTCGAAGAGAGGTGCAAGACGCTCGTCGTCAATGCGGAGCAGCGCACCTGAGGCATCGCGTATGGAGAGCCCGAGATCTTTCCAGAATTTGATTCCGCTGGCGCCGTGCTCGACCAGGGCCTCCAGGCGATCGAGGGAGAGTTGCGTGAAGTCACTCCGCTCCACGCCGGCCCAGTCCATCCAGCCAATGGTGGCAAAGCGTTGCCGAGCGGCGCGGTGAAAGCGATCGATGATTTCGAGAGCGGCTTTTCCGGTTCGCATGGTAATGTTCACAACTTGTTCCACGCCGCAGCGGTCCATGACGCGGAGGACGTCGTTCGGGTCGAGCGAATCGAGATGATTGTGATAGTCAATGACCGGAAAGCGCGGCCGTTCAAGGAAGTGGTAATCCACTTTCAGTTGGGAGCGGGGCGCAAAATCGCTTAGCGGGAGATCAACTTCAGTCTTCGCGCTCACCATGGCAACGAACTTATCTTCCGCGATTTCGTTGGAGTGTGACATGCAGGCTCCAGTTTCGGGCGAGCAACCTTGGGTTCGAGTCTACCCTTGGCTGGATTGCGTTTGCAATCTTTATATTGCGTTTTATTTCTTATGGTGTACACTTGGCGACGTGAACCGGAAATTGGAACGGAAAACCGCGAAATCGGGCTGGAGTTCTGCCGCTAAGGCTCTGGCGATGTTTTTTCTTGTGGCGCCGCAGTACGGTTGGTGCGCTAAAGCCACGGCTGGACGGAAAGAGTTCGTTTTGCGCGACGCGCTCCTGGCGGCTCGATTTGAAATCGTGAACGGCACGCTGCGGATGGCGGGAGTTGAGGACCTGGGCAGCGGGACTGTTTTGCGGCCTGGTGAAGCTTTTCGCCTGCAGTTCGGAGATGGAAGCGTTGTTGCCGCTTCGCAGATGCGGCTGACAGCGGTTCCGTCCGAAGCGGACATTGCGCCGAAGCTGGTGGCGCCTCGACTTGCGGATCACCTGGCGGGGCGAGAGATTTGCGCCGACCTCAGTGCGGAGGAGCGCGGGCTGACGGCACATTGGTGCGCCGTTTTGCGCCAGGGAACAAACTACCTGCGCCAGGTTATCACCTTGAAAGCGGGCACAGAACCCGTGCAAATTGCTGAAGTGAGGATGCTCGATTTCAAGGATCCGGATGCGCATGTGGCGGGCAATGTCCGGGGTTCACCCCTGGTGGATGGAGATTTTTTCTTCGGATTTGAATTTCCGCTGGCTGAAAGCGCGGTTATAGACGGGCGCGTCATCTCGGCGCTCAAGCGTACCCTGCCGCTGCAGGCAGGGAAGTCGATCACATATTCCTCGGTGATTGGAGTGGCGGCGCCGGGGCAGATGCGGCGGGATTTCCTGGCCTATGTTGAAGACGAGCGAGCGCTTCCATACCGAACCTTTCTGCACTACAACACTTGGTACGACCTGGGTGGCCATTACACCGAGGCGGAGGCGCTGGACCGGATTCACGCGCTGGGCGAGGAACTGGTGCGCAAGCGGCAGGTGAAGATGGACTCGTTTCTCTTCGATGACGGCTGGGATGATCCTAATTCGGTTTGGGGATTCGATCCGGGGCTGCCCGACGGATTCGCGAAGATCTACCAGGCCGCAAATGCCTATGGCTTTGGCATTGGAGTTTGGCTATCGCCGTGGGGCGGTTATGGAGAACGGAAGAAAGAGCGGATTGCCGCCGGAGAAAGAGCCGGCTATGAGACAGTGGACGGCGGCTTCGCTCTGTCAGGCCCGCGCTATTACGAGCACTTCGAGCAAACCTGCCTGACGATGATCGATAAATACGGTGTGAACCAGTTCAAATTCGACGGCACTGGAAATGTAAGTACAGTCTTTCCCGGAAGCATATTCGACAGCGATTTTTCGGCGGCGATTCATCTCATCGGGCGCCTGCGCGCGGCAGAGTCCAATGTATTTATCAATCTCACCACGGGAACGTGGCCGTCGCCGTTCTGGCTGCGCTACGCGGACTCGATATGGCGCGGGGGGGACGACCATAGCTTCGCGGGGGTGGGAAGCTGGCGGCAGCGCTGGATTACATATCGCGACGCGGAGACCTATCACAACATCGTGCAGGCCGGGCCGTTGTTTCCGCTCAATTCACTGATGCTTCACGGGATCATCTTCGGTGCCCAGACCCAACATCTCAGATCCGATCCCGATAACGATTTTGCCGACGAGGTGCGCTCGTATTTCGGAACCGGAACCGACTTGCAGGAACTCTATATTACGCCCGCATTGCTCTCTCCGCACGATTGGGATGTTCTCGCGGAGGCCGCGCGATGGGCGCGTGCCAACGCGCAGGCGCTGAAGGATACCCATTGGATTGGAGGCGACCCGGCGAAGCTTGAGGTGTACGGATGGGCTTCCTGGACTCCTGCCAAGGGGATTGTGGTGCTGCGGAATCCATCTGCGGCGGCCCAGAGATATGCACTGGAAGTGGGCCGGGCGTTCGAGTTGCCGGTTGGCGCGCCGCGGAACTATCGCGCGCACAGCCCCTGGATAGCGGATCGGAATTCGCGGACGATTATCTTGCGTGCGGGGCAGGTAACAGACATTGAGCTGAAGCCCTTTGAAGTGCTGACACTTGACGCAGTGCCGGAAAATCAATGAGCGGGAGCGCGAAGACGGGCTGAACCAGACACAACCTTAGCGCATCGTCTCGGTTGACCCGCGATTCAAGCAGAATCGGAGTCATAACGCGGCTCTTCACATCGAAGCCATCCACGCCTAGAAAAAGGATATCGGCGTGGATTTCCTGAAGCGCATCTTCAGCCAGGGGACCGACCAGAGAAGAAGAGTTTTGTCTCGCTGGATGAGGCCAAGAATGTGTTGACGCCGTTCGTCAATCAGCATACTTGAACCGTCGATGCGCACCATTGTCATTTTCCCTTGCGGCGTCTCCATCATAGTGCAAGCATCAGACTCCCTGACTGGATCGCATGGAGCCCTGTCTGCCGCCTCGTCCCAACTGCGCGATGAGGTCGACGACCAGGAGAGAATCGCGCAAGTACTCTATGCCACCGGCGTGCAGGCTGGAAAGCAAGGCGGTGTTGATTGGCAAGTGCGGTGCATGTCCCAGGGGACCCGCCGCGCTGCCATAGACCCGACACTAAAGCTGTCGCGCGGCACCGATTCTGCCACCGGCATCATGGAACGCGCGGGAACGAGCCAATGCGGGCTGGATTGCCGCAGCATAGCACCGCATGCGCCCAGTTTGACAACCAGCAGGGCCACCCGCACCCCAATACAGCGATGATTGTTCCTCGAACCTTGGAACAGGTCTGAATGCTCGGTCAGAATCGATGCTCTTGGCACCAGGAATAGCTTCCTTCCCGGACTCCAGATTCGACACAAGAAGCGATGATAACATGCAGCGGCACAATAAAAGTAACTTAACGAAACAATATGACCACGCAAAGCTCGTAGAGGGGCGGTTCGCGCGGCATTGCGGATCGGGGATGAGCATGCCCTCGCCTTTATAGCTGTTGAACTCGGGCCAGCACCATAGAAGGGTCTATTTGAGCAGGCAATTCAGGGGTGAGCGGCCCAGCGAGATTTAATGAGCACGGAGCCAATTGACGTAGATCCCGGGGGCGGTGATCCGGATCGATCTAGAAGGCGGTTTACTCGCAAAGGAGCCCAATGCTTTGAAAGGAAGAAAGTTACACGGGAAAATGTACAATTAAAAACTATGCGAAACATAGAATAGATATTAATGTGTATTTTTTCCTTGACTTTTAGTGCTTTCGCGAGTGTACACTTTCGTCGTTGCATGATTAGCGCTAAAGCAAGCGCGAAAGAACCGGCGGTTCAAGTAGTGAATGCAGGGCTGGGGGAACAGCGGTCGCTTCAAATACGCACAAGCCAAGAGAAAAGGGACCGAGTTGAGGGAAAGGAAACGGGCCCAATAGCGTCTTGGATTTCTAAAGTGTTCTCGGTCTTCACGGCAAGAATCGGTTGGAACTCCGCTTAATCGTCGCTGGTCTCGACGCTCCCCTCCTGCCAGCGGTTGGATGCGACGGAGCACATTCCAGGCCCGTCGGGTCACCTATCCAGGGTATTTGCGATAAAGGCAGGGAAGCGGTGGAGAACTGCTTCCTCATCAGGAAACACAATTGCAGGTTCTGCAATTCACACGCAGACAGACTGATTTGCAAGAGGCGTATGCAGTTGCACTTCAGGACTCCTGTCGAGCTGCCAAGAGATTGGAGGTCTCTATGAGCAACCAGATTTCCCGGGGGTCAGCAGCAATTCACGGTTGTCAACATGGAAAACCGAAAGTGATGGCGATCCGGATTGCTAAAGAGAAGTCTTTAGGAACCTTGATTCGATATAAACGACGGATGCCGGCGCTCGCGGTGGTTGTGGCATTCATTGTCACCCTTGCGGCCGGTCATCGCCTTAGGGGGCAAGCGACTGAATTCGGCGCGCTCAATGGAACGGTAACCGATCAACAGGGAAAGCCCATCGTCAACGCACAGGTAACGGCCCTAGATGTGGCAACCAATGTTGCACATACGGCGACTACGAACGAAGAAGGCCTGTACCGAATCTTCAATTTGCTTCCCGCGCAATATGAAGTTACCCTGACGGCGCAGGGTTTCAAGGCTGTCACCATTGCGCCCTTCAAACTCGACGTGGGGCAGACTCTGACGCAAAATGTGACGCTGACGGTCGGCGCCGTAACCGAGCAGGTTCAAGTCAGCGCGCAGGCGCAATTGCTGCAGACGACGACGGTTGCCAATAGCACTACCATTGGTAGCCAGCAGATCAACGATCTTCCCCTCAACGGCCGGGATTACATGTCGCTGATCGACCTGACGCCGGGCGCCGATGGGACGCGTATCAGCGGCCAGTGGAGCGACGGCAATCGCTTTGTGCTGGATGGCGCCAACAACACCACGCTTCTGGGCGCCACGAGCGCCTATGTGCCGAATCTGGATATCATCCAGGAATTCTCGATCGATTCCTCGAGCACCAAAGCGGACGAAGGCGGATTCCTTGGCGCGACGATCAGTGCGGCAACGAAATCGGGAACCAATCAGTTTCATGGTGACGCATGGGGGTTCGGACGGAATAACAATTTCGTCGCACGCAACCCCATCTCTGAACCTCCCGGCTATCGTTTCCCGTCCTATCACCTCAACCAGTACGGCGCCACTGCCGGCGGCCCCGTCTTGCTTCCCAAACTGTACAACGGCCACAACAGGACTTTTTTCTTCTTCGGCTATCAGCGCTATACAGTCACGCAACAGCAACCCGTCTATTCGCGCGTGCCCACAACCGACGAACTCAATGGGAACTTTACTAATTCACTGTTCTTTATCGCTTCGCCGAATCAGGCACATCTCTATGATCCGGCGACTACAACCACAGGAGCCAATCCCACCCGGCAGCCCTTCTCTCCGACTGATGTCATTCCGCAAAACAGGATCGACACGCTCGTACAGTCGTATATCAAATACGTGCTGCCGGCACCAAACTTCACTCCAAATGCGAACTATCCCACTGACAATCGTCGCGACGTCTACCCCACCCCCACGACAATCAATGACTATTCCATTCGCATCGACCACCACTTGGGCAATCGGGATACGATCTGGGGAAGATTCTCCCTTGTTGACAACGCCTATACAAGCTACGTGACGACGCCTATCTCGCAGGTGGAAACACAGAATCGAAAGAATCTCACCATCGACTGGGTCCATATTTTCACCCCGCGACTCTTCGTCGAATCCAACTATTCCTACCAGTTGTTTCCACTGGAGGAAGACAATGGCTTCCCCGGCGGAGCAAACCAAGCGCTCACGGGAATGGGCTGGAGTGCTGACCAGCTAGCGGCTTACGGCCTGCCGGATATGTTCGGCACCGACGTGGAGACGCCATACCTGATCGGTCACTATGAACAAGGGCAGCACGCGCCATTCTCCCTGAACGAGTCCCTGTCCTGGACCCGCGGCAGACATAGCTTCCAATTCGGCATGACTTTGTCGCACAAGAATTATGCAAATGTAGCGCTCGGTCATCATTACACCTTCAGTCAGATTCCTACAGAAGACCCGAACCAGAATGATCCCGGCGCCGGAAACACTGGGCTCGGATTTGCTTCAGCGTTGCTGGGGTTACCATCGAGCGTCTCTCTTTACCAGGGCAATTACACCGAGGCATATAACAACTGGGCTTTGTATGCCGAAGATACCTGGAAGATCGCGCCCAAAGTGACTGTCGACCTAGGGCTGCGCTTTGATGGCTTCCCGCCGCCGAACTTCACGCAGGGCATCATCAATGACTGGGACGCAAATAACGGAATTTGGTATATCGGCGGCGGCAAAACGCCGCCCGCATGCAGTTCCAGTCCAGTCGCGCCGTGTATTCCCGGCGACGGTAACATCGCCGACCTTCAGTATGGAAACATGATCCAGGTGGCAAAATACCCGGGCATCATGTATCCAATCTACAATAACTGGGGACCGAGGCTCGGAGTTTCCTGGAACGTCTTGAAGAATACGGTCTTCAGCGGCGGTTATGGGATCTACTTTGACCCGGAATCCAACACCACTCAGGAGAGCCAAAATACTTTTGGAAACTGGCCATCCAGCACCAATCTCAACCTGAATTACAACAATGTTGGAAACAGTCTAACTACCGTCAATCAGGTTGACAGCCAATCGCTCTCTCCGGAAACCACCGGTGTTCCCTGGGGCACACAGGGCTACTTCTGGGATCCCCACAAGCAGGATCCGATGTCCCAGGAATGGAATGTTAGCCTGCAGCAACAATTTGGCAAGAACATGGTGGCGACTCTTGCTTACGTCGGCAGTCACTCAACGCGTCTAGACATGACTCTCGACGCCAACACGGCGCAAACACCCGGCCCGGGCGACGCCACGGT
>JASHOY010000031.1 GCA_030038435.1 Acidobacteriaceae bacterium
TCGACCGGAGACGGCCGACGGCGCGGGAGGATCGGCCGTGAAATAGCTACATGTTGCGCAGGGAAAAAACTCGAACCATGACTGCGCTTGTCTCGCTCACGCGGCCAGCGCCACCGTCTGCCTGCACCACCTTCGGCTTCTCCCTGGCTCCGGCCTAACCCGGCCAAAATGGCTCCGTTTTAAACCGGCGCTGACACCAGGCGGTGAAGCCGTTGGAACTGTGAACGATGACGTGATCGCCAGGGGCATTGCGCAAGGTGATTTCGTAAAGGGTGAAATTGTACACGCGGTTGAGCGCAAGCAGTAACGGCACCTTTTGATACTTATCCAGCACCTTGGCCTGGTGGGCCAACTGCCACCAGGTGACATTCGACCCCATAATTGTTGTCCCGCCGCGTCCATCGATGGAGCCCTGACCCATGATGCCGCTGTTGGTGATGTCATCTCCGCTGATGAAGGGTTTGCATCCTGGACCGTGAGTGCCGAGGACACCGCAACTTCCGGGGGTCATGTCATAGACTCGTGGATTGCGCGAGGCAGCCAGCGACGTATTTGCATCCACGACCAGCGTGACCCCGGACCGAAGCATCAGCGGACCAGAAAGAAAAGTCTGATTGGCGCCGTCGGACTCGAGCACCACAGCTTTGCCTGACGCGCAGTGGTCCATGGCCTGCTGAATGCGCACGGTATCGAGATGATGCTCGGCATCGGCGGGCAATACCCCATTAACGGCTGCGAGCCTGGCATGCACGACCAAACAGGCCGGAGGGATGTGCGGCTGTGCGACGTGACGCATATCCTGCGCATGCAATCGGAACGTACCGGCAAGAAGGAGCACGGCAACCGAGCAAACGAAAGCGATAAAACGCAAGATCGAGCCCCCTTTGAGATGAGTCAAAGAACATCCGGAGCATTTCATGCTCAAAATGTCGCATCACGCGCAGATCTCAATGAACAGAACTCACATAATCCGATTCCTTCACAACGGCAGGCGATGTCATCGCTTTCAGCATATTCAGATCGAAGTCTTTATAGAAATCCCGGCAGAACATGTCGGGAACCTGAGCCGCGTGGACAGGCACATCCAGGATGTAGTTCATCGTATGCATTCCCCGGTGAATGGTGATGCTCTTGAAAAGATCCGGTTCCAGTGCGCCGGCCACAAGCGAGACCAACTGCATCCGGTAACCTGAGCTTTCAAGGGAAATTTTTGAGGGGTGCCAGTGTTGCTGAGCCCAATGTGCAATGCCGATCAACTGAGCCGCCTCAAGCCCGAGAGGTGGATCACCAACGGCATTCATCATGTAGCCAAAGCGGCCAATGCCGCCACTGATGGGATTGGCGTCGCCAGTAAAGAGAACTGAGAGAACCAGCACTTGATTGCCTCGCTCAACCAGAGAGCCGACCTCCGGATAGTGGTCCGATACTTCCTTGTCAGATCCCCCGCGTCCCGCGTCATTGATGACGATTGTCATTGGCGCGCCTTCGGGTGTCCATGACGACTTAATCCACACTCCCGTAGCACTCAAACCATTGCTTAATGTGAATCGAAGCGAAACAGATTCAACGGTATCGTGGTTTGTGTCTGCCACATACCAAGGATGTTCCACGCTTACCGGCTGATAATTGACGATCTTGGCGAGCTTCGTGCGTTCCGTCTTTACCCATGCTGCACGGGCAGTGGAAGCAGTTGGAACCGACGGATGATGAAGCTGGGCCGCAAACTGCTTGGCCAGGCCGAGGATAGTCAGATTGTTTGCCGGTACCCCTGCGGCAAGCTGGCTGTAAGTATTCAGGTCACGTCCTACGGGGATTTCGTCCGGACTGCTCGGAAGGTTGAACCACTTAGCAAGAAAGCGGTAAGTCTGCTGACGGTTGTCATGGTCGTAGTTGTGAGCCAGGATCTGTGTATCTGCGTGGAAGTTGAAATTGCTCTCCTTGTTGTACAGGGCAAAGAAGGGTTTGATTGCGTCGTAGATGTACGGCTTAACCAACGGAGCGCGAAAGCAGCAGGAATCTTCGGCGTTGTTGAGTTCAAGAGTCGGTCTCGGAGCGAGCATCGCCGCGAACGTCTGGTATCCCTGACCATTCAGCAAGTCCGGGGCAATTTGCTCGTAATCCCCTGGTTCTCCGGGGGCTCGCGCGAGCCGCCCAGCAAGAGACGCAAAGCCCGCAACGGGAATGGCTACCTTCACCCGGGTGTCGAGCGCACCGAGTATGAGAGTTTGCCACCCGCCGCCTGACTGTCCTGTCATGGCAATACGATTTTTGTCCACGTGTGGATTGTCATACAGGTAATCAAGGCCGCGGCGCATCGCCAGGTAGAACAATCCGACGCCGCTCACTCCAACCAGGTCGAGGTCCGATCCGAAATAGTGTTCGTTTGCATCCACTTTTACTTCGCCCTGATCTAAAAGGGTAAGGCTCAGCGCGATCATGCCGCGCAGGGCTTCGTTGATGCAGAGCTTCTGCTCGAAAAGCATCGATTTGCCGGTAGGATAGTGGCCTAGTGCATTCAGCACAGCCGGGACCTTGCCCTCTAAGTGTGCAGGCTCATAAAGCACCGCTGTTGAGTAAAACCCAGGGACAATTTCGTACCGGAACTTCTCTGCGCGATATCCGGCTCCAGTGGGGACCCGCACAGCTCCCATATCTTCGAACTTCGGCGGAGAGTCAATCCATGCCTTCGGCCATCCGTAATAGATCACTTCATTCAAAACGTGACGCCGAATTTCCTGCGCCTCCGCTGTCCACTGCAAGGCGCTGCTGGGATGAGGAAGCTTGGGTGCCCGCTGGAGAAGGAACTGCTGCATTTGATAAGTGACAACATCAGCGGACTGCAGCCTAGATGGAAGAAACTCGTGTATGGTTCCAGGAACAGTTTGCGCCATCGCAAATGTGCTTGCCAACGTAATCAAGAATGCTAAAAAGACTTTGATTTTCATGGAATCTCCGGTATTTACAAAGCGATACAACATTCCGGGGGGAAAAGGATCCCCAGAAGATGATAGGCGCTAGTTTCCCTTGCCTCAGTGATTCAGCCGGCCGAAAGCAAGTCGCGTTTATCGCATTTTTTGCGCCCGTGCTCATTCCTTCTGCAGTTTGCGCAAGGCGCGAACGGCTGCTCTCGGATTCCAGTTATTCTCACCGGCCAGCAGCACAGAAGGTTTCAAATTATGTTCCGCAGCTTTGCTAAGAGGTGGATCCTGCACAATACGATGCGTTGCATTCACTCCGGGCCCATGTGATTTGTACTCGCGGTATATGGATGTCTTCAGCCGGCCACCCCATTCCAACCATCCGGCCGGATCCATCTTCTGATCAATCTCCGTGTTATAGAAGAGCACTGTACTGTAATCCCGCCATGGTCTACCGAAATAGACCTTCTCACCATTATCAGAGCCGGTGATCCGGCAGTTCAGCATGTAGTATCCGGAGTCCTCCAGCAGCGAATGACGGCTTTGCGCGGTGATCGTCACCTCCCAACCCGGCCAGGAATGCAACTCGCAATGGTCAAAAACTGCTTTTGCGTCTCCGAAGATGTAATCGACGTTACCTTCCACATAACAGTCGTTGAAAAATTCCCGGTCGGCGCGGCACGAGGAGTCAACGGCTCCCCTGCACCTGGCGCTATTAGCGTACAGAGTGTCCTGTCCACTGATGAGGCGCACATGGTCAAGTACGGCTCGGTCTGACTCAAGCAGCAAAGCAACTGCCTGTGAATGGTCCTTTTTTTCCGGATGGTCTTTCCACCAGGTATTTATGATGGAAAGATTCTCAGCTTCGAATCCATCTCCTATAACCGACACCGTTCCGGACGTGAAGGTCCTCCCAGTCGTCATAGTCGAATCGCCCCAGGTGATCACAGTGTCCTGTGGCCGCTTGCCTGTGCCCAGGAGGATAATTCCGGGCTTATGAATATGAACCTCTTCGTGATAGACCCCGGGCGCAATCCGTATGACCGCTCCTCCCTTGTCCGGCGCGTGATCCACGGCTTCCTGAAGCGTGTGGTAGTCGGCGTGACCCGCATGTGACACGGTGATTCGAACAGACTCTGCTCTCAGAAATCCGGATGCAACGCTCCAGCACATCACGCCAATTCCGATGTGCATTGCTCTATGCATAAATTGTGATCGCATTTTCGATTCTCTCTGCAGGGCCAACCCTGCTACTGCACAGATGAATGGGATTGAGCGTTACTCTCAGTTCCCCTTTCGCCAATTGGCCGGGATTGTTGGAGGCGGGGCGGAAACCACGCGTTCTCCCAGATAGGAGAGGTACCTGCTCACAGGAGCATCAGCCAAACTCTTAAGACCTGAAACAATGATGCTCGCATCCATGAGTGCACCGGGTGTATCCACGTGCACCGGCTCATCGTCGTGAAACTGGCCGAATGTCTTTGCCTGCCCTAACTCGTCATACTGTTCCGCCACCAGGGCGCTTACATCCACGAAGTCTGTGTGGTGTTCCTGCAGCGCGACCTCGTAACACCACTCCCGGTAGTTATCCACGCCGACCTCTACCGTTCCGTTGTGCCAGACATCCCTGGGCGTTAAGGTGAGGACAATCGGGATGGCTCCTTTTGCACGCGCTCCGCGGATATATTGCCGCAAGTACCATCCGTATGTATGGACGGTTTCCTCATTGCCCGTAAGCATGTTGTGGATCACTTGTGTCTGTGGGCCAATACCGCGGATGGTGCCGCGGGCGCGTGTTTTGTCATTGATGGGAAACACGTCGTTTTGCCCAAGTTGAATGAGGACGATATCGTTGGGTTTCAACCTCGCTTGCACCTTATCCCATAGCCCTTGCGTGATATAGGTACGGGACGAACGCCCACCACGAGCCGCATTTACTACGTTGACTTTGTCAGGATTAAAGAAGGCTGAAAGGAATACTCCCCATCCTTGTCCTGCTGCATAACTTTCGTGCTTGGGATCGGGGTGGTAACTGGCAGTGGAATCTCCAACGATGTAAATGGTTGGTAGCGATGGATTGAAAGGGGCCGGCAGCGAGTTGTCATAGGCGATGTTTAGTTGTCGGCTCGGTACTTCCTGTACTTGAGCAGCCGCGTGTTGAAGGGTTGGGTTAAGGACGTGCAACGGTGGCGGCGGCACCAGATTTCTTTGCGAGGCGGGCAAACCGATTACGTCAGGGCCAAGCTCCACGAGCCGGCGGGAGAGATAGTCGGCAACGATGCGTCCGAATACCTTCTTGCCCAGGGGATCCAAATGCGTGCGATCGGGCTTCGCGTTGCCGTTCTCGGCGCGCTTGTCGGGGTGATGAACCGCATCGAACTCGTCGGCCTGCGCCTGCGTCATCCTGCACAGCAGGTCGCCAGACAGGTTGAGCAGGGGAATGAAGGTCACGTTCTCCTGCTCGGCTACGCGCTGCGCCGCATCGCCATAGCCCTGCAGATCGGCATTCCAGGGCTTGCTATCGTGGAAGTTCCTGCGTGCCAGCGGCGAGAGGATCACCGGAACGCCGCCGATTGCGCGGACTTCGTAAATGAAGCGGCGCAGGTTGGCGGCGTAGGTCGTGTTGGGATCGGTGTGGTGCTTGACGTCGGGTTTTTCGTCGTTGTGTCCAAACTGGATGAGGTAATAATCGCCGTGCTGCGCCAGGGCCTTTGCCCATGCGCCTTCGTCGATGAAGCTTTTGGTGCTGCGGCCGTTCAGTGCGTCGTCAATGCAGGTTACATTCGGCGTCATATCGGCGCAGAAGCCGGGGCCCCATCCACCTTCCGTGGCAACCGTAGAATCGCCGACTAGGATGATCTTCACTGGGCCACCCTCAATCACGCGCATGGCTTTCACGCCCTGCGGCGGCAGCTTGGCCGGGGTTGCGCGGACATACTTTTCAAGGCTGGGAACGGCCTTGCCGAGGCCGACCGCAACCATGCGCCCAAAGACGTAACTGCCTTCCCAGTTGATGTGTGTCTCGTCGAAAAGTGTCTTGCCAGAATCATCCTTCTTGGTTATCGAGAGCTTATCTCCCGCGGCTTGGCCGACCTTGTCGAGATAAGCAATACTCTGGTCATGCAGATCGATCAGGGGAACGTGCATCTGGCGCGCAACGTTCGTCATAGCATCGGCGTAGGAAGTGAGGATGGAGTGGACTTTACCGTCCGCACCCCAAAACCTGCGGACCAGCGGCGTGACAAGCACCGGCGTGATTCCTGCGGCACGAGCTTCGCTGACGAATCTCTTCAGGTTTTCGCTGTAGTCAGGGAGTGGTACCTGCCGGGGAAGATGCTCTTTCGAGACCATATCGTTGTGGCCAAACTGGATGACCATATAATCCGGCTTCGTATCAAGCGCGCGCTGCCAGAGTCCTTCTTCGCGATATGTCTTCGTACTCGCTCCGCCCTTGGCCATATCGAGGCAATCCACCTTTGACGACAGATTGGCGCAGAAGCCGCGGCCATATCCGGCATTTGGCGTTTGCGTCGAGTCGCCGATCAGATCAATACGAACCGTGGTGCCGGGCTTGCGCACTGCCGCGGTCTGGGGATCGAACCAGTGCGCCGGACTGATCCAACGCGCTGTGGCCTCCTGCCCAAACGCTACAAACGCCGCACCCTGCAAAAGCACCAGACCCGCGACGCTAACAATTGCTTTTGATAACTTCATATTGTTCCTCTCTCGGAACACTGGGGTATTTCGCTTCCAGGTTCGCGGCTATGCTTGAATCTATGTAGATTCCCCACCGGCAATGGCGTATCGCGAGCAGCCCCGTTCTCCCTAGCCATGGCGAGAAACGAGCCGGAACAGGAAGAATATCCGGAGCAGCAAGATGTTTGAACCGATTCTCATAATGAGAATCTTATCAACGCGTCGTTAGTTTACTTGCTGCTTTGGCACCATCTAATCCGCAGGGATATGGAACGCATTGAGTTACTCTCGTAAGCGGCGATCGTGTCAGTCGCAAGCAGATTTCAATATCTTCAGGTTCAGCCCGAGAGATCTCTGGGATTGAATGGATTGATCGTTGCAAACTTCGGGTCCCGGGAGAGGCTTCCCGGAACCCGAAGTTCGCTCTAGAAGAAGAGCTTGAGACCGATTTCAGTCTGTCGCCCGGTTTGGAAGTTCGACTGCTGGAGAGCCTCGCCGAAAGTCGTGTCCTCTAGATTCATATCCGGATCTGCGAGCATCAGGGTGTTGGTGGTGTTGTAAGAGGACATCTTCAACTGCGACTGAATTCTTTCAGTCACATGGAAGTCCTTCATGACACTCGCATCCAGGTCCCAGAAGCGTGGTCCAGTTAGCCCAGAATAAAAGTACGGGGCAGACCGTGGCGTGAAAGCTGGTGGTAGGGTGAAGCAGCTCGTGTTGAACCAGCGTGTCGATGTGGGATTGGAAATCGCAGGGTTGCAGGACATTTGGTAGTTGCCGATCTGAAGGAAATCGCCGGAGTGGTAGGTAAAAGTGGAGCTTAATTGCCATCCACCAACGATGGCTTCGAGGGGTCGCGATGCATTAGTCAGGTACGTTCGTCCTCTTCCAAAGGGAAGTTGGTAAATTCCGGCAAAGGTGAGACGTTGGCGCGGCATGGCGGTGGTTTCCCACGACAGTTGATTGGCGTACTGCTGAATGTCGCTCCAATAATTCAAAGTCGCTTCACGGTTGTAGTCATAAGCAACTAGGACGTTGTAGCCATTTGTAAACGGCCGCTGCGCCTTCAACTCAATGGATTGGTAACGATCCCCGCCAATATTGTTGTTGTAAGACAGACTTCCATATTGCGGATAAGGTGTGAGTAAGCTGTCAATTGACACCGTCGGCTCATCGCGCAGAGGGCCAGCAAAGGTGAGTGGGGTACCGTATTGATAGAACGGGTTAGCTACCTGAGTCTCCAGAGCGCCTTTGTACTGGTAAAGAAGGTTCGGGTTCGCCAGGTTAGCCTGGTAACTCAAGGGCATGTTGTATCCGTAGTTGAGGAGCGCTGTGGCACTCACCAAAACCTGATCAGGCAATTCGTGCTGCAACGAGAGATCGAAACGGTTGTTAGCGCCTGGGGTGTAGTTCTGTTTATACCAACTGATGCTGCTCCCTAGTCCGTAGTTTGCATCATATTGGCTACCCAGGGGAGCAACCAGCGGACTTGTGGAAGGGAACGGATTCTGAAGGAATACTTGCGGAACCCCAAGTACGGGAGCGAGAGGGCTTTGCGACGCGTCGAGTCCTGGATAATTGACACCCATAGAATTGCTATAACTCGACTCTGAGAACGGCAGGATAAAGCGCCCGTAGCCGAAGCGGAACGACGTGTTGTTGTTGATTCTGAGCGCAAACCCCATACGCGGCATGAACTCGTCGAATGGGGCATTGTACATGTTATGGTGGCTGGAGGACTCAAAATAATAAACGCCATTGTAAATAGGCGCGGAACTGCTGTATTGGGCCACAGCCGACGGCATGACTGGCGGATTTGCCGCCAGAGTCGGGTTGGGGCTGGAAAGATCCAGATACCGTCCGAGCCGGTTCTGCGGATCCGTAAGCGGCGCTTCATAAGCCCAGCGAAGGCCCAGGTTGAGCGTAAGTCTTTGATTGACGTCGTAGTTGTCCTGGGCATACAGTGCGTAGTAGTTCCAATGTGGTTGTCCATGCGGTGCGGTGTACACAGTCGAACTTGGGTCCATTGCGCCCAGAAGGAACGATGCATAGCCGTTGCCTTGTGTGGCTGTCTGTGGCTGAATGAAGTTGTCTGCCGTCATCGAGGGCTCGAAGTTGAACGCGTTCTGATCGTAGGAAATGCTTGTCTGTATTTGGTGGTCATCCTCGAACCCAAACTTCAGATAATGCCTATTGAGTTGCTTTGAGAATACGGCACTGTAACTCTCGCCATGCGGACTGTCGTACCAATAGACCCACGGGGAACCAAAAGCCGAGCCGTTGACGACGACGCGCGGATAAAGGGTGGGCGCATCCACATTAAAGGTTGTGTACCACGGACTTGACCAGATAGAACCGTATCCGCCGGCTAATGTTTGTGAATTCTGGTAACCGTCAATGAAGGCGTTGTAGTCACCGTGTAGGGTCAAGATCGTGGTCGGATTGATCGTGTATACGGCATCCCCCGATATGGTAGTCGCAGTATTGTTACTGCCGTCAGGGGAGACAAATGCCGGTGATTGATTGGGTGTCGGATTCGTGTCGCTTCCAATTGCTTTAAAGTGGTCGACACTGCCGTAGACATGCCAACGATCGCTTATGTAGTAGTCCGCACGGTCGGAGAAGTTGTAGTAATTTGTGAGGTGATTGTAGGCACTCTTGTAGTTATTTGCGCCTGAGACATTGTCACCGGGGTTATTGGGAGCCCACATGTCTTGCATGATCTTTAAGGCGACTGGGTCCATCCGGCTCGTGGGGATTTGATTCCCGGGGAAGGCAGTGCGACTTCCCGTTCCTGTGCTTGGATCATAGGTCGACGTCATGGGATCGTAAATCGTCGCTAGGGCGCCGTTTGGGGTATATGTTTGAGAAAAATCGCCTTGCCGTTGGGCTGCGGTCGGCACCGTCATGACCAAACTCGACGGGACGCTCAATTTCCAATCTTCGTTCACGAAATAGTTGAAAAGCTTGTTCTTGATAATGGGATTCCCCAGGGATCCGCCAAACATATTCTGACGGGTCGTATTCGGAGTGTCCACCAAGCGGTCGGCCCAAGCTTGCATAAACGGGTACCTGCCCAAGTACCATACGTCGCCGTGCCAGTCGTTGGTGCCGGACTTCAAGATCACTTGCATGACGCCCCCTGCGGTGTTCCCGTACGAGGCGTCCACAGGGTTTTGCTCGATGACGACCTGCTGAACAGCATCCATGGGCGGCGTGTAGCTGGTCTTTGCCCCCAAATCCACCGGCGAGCCGTCAACCAGGACTTCGTTCGTATCATCCGAGTAAGACGAGCCGCCGCCAATCTGCATGCTGGCTGCCGACCACGACTCATAGGGCAGCGTCGAAAAATAAGCCGTGGTGAGAACCGATGGATCCAATGCGGCGAATTCAAACGGATTCCGGCTCAGGCTCGGCAGATCGTTGGCCATTTTCTGATCGATCGTGGTAGACATGGTGGACGAGTGAAACTCGACCGAAACGGGTGCGGACTGGACCACAACGCTCTGGCTCGCGGCGCCTGGCTTTAGGATTGCGTTTACCGTTATGTCTGCTCTGCCCTGCACCATGATGTTCATCTGGGCGAAGTTTGCGAAGCCTCCGGCATCGACACGCAGTTCGTACGCGCCTGGATCCACGTAGTCGAACATGTAGTGACCCGTCGCGTTAGATTTTTGAGAGGTTGTCACACCTGTCTTGGTGTTGATCAGGGAAACATTGGCTCCCGGGATAACAGCTTGCGTCGCGTCCATGACCATCCCTTGCACGCGGCCCCGATAGTCCTGCGCATGCAGAATCGATATGGCCGCGAAGAAACACAGTGTGAGTGAGACCGATAGCAGTGGTCTAATCTTCATTCTTTTTCTCCTTCATTTCTCGCCGGTGGGGAACCTCGAAGATCCGGATCAGTGTGCTGGACACCGTGACACCGACGGCTGGACTGTGATTTTCAATCCGCGAGCCATTTGATTCCCCGGTTCACACGACTGTGAAGGTAGAGGACAGCACTCGACCTTGCCTCAAACACCTGTTGCATTTGTTTTCAATTATTTGAATGGGAAGGTATAGGCTTTCGGAGGCAGGTACAGTACGTAGAATTGCTTATTGAGTCAGGCGATAAGCAGGTGACCAGAAATCTCACATGTAAAAACGCTGAATTCGAGAGCTTTTTGGACTTGAACGCTGGGCTCGAGCTGGCACGAACTCCTGAATGCGCAACGTTTTGGATCGAGACTGTGTGAGACGATCCGCTCTTCATTACGTTGGCATTGCCACACCAAAGATGAAATTGCGCACTGCCTTGGGCAGAGAATGCCACTATTTTTCAATGATTTAAACTGGCATTAAACCTGTTTACATTAGAGCAGTTCTCCTATTGCTGTAGAGCGCTGAAAGGGAGTCTGAACCAAGCTTGTGCATCCTCAGCAGTGAGTAGCGGCAGCAGTTCGGCGATGGCCTGATCGAGTGCCTCTTTGGTCCGCGCCTTAACCGCGCGGAGCAGTTGTTTTAGCTTGGCCCAAGCCTTCTCGATAGGATTCAGGTCGGGCGAGTAGGGCGGCAAGTAAAGCAATTGGGCTCCTGCCGCTTCGGTCCTCTCCCGTACTCCTTTGACCTTGTGCGAGCTGAGATTGTCCATCACCACTACGTCGCCAGGGCGTAGTTTCGGGCACAGGGCCTCATCCAGATAAGCAAGGAATATCTCCCGATCCGTTGCTGCCTCGACGGTCATCGTGGCGACCATGCCGCGCGTGCTGATGGCACCGGGGATGGTCAAGATTTTCCATCGCCCGTCGGGCGTGCCCTCATGGATGCGCGCACCACCCTGGCAGCGTGCATAGAGGCACGTCATCTGCGTCGATACACCGCTTTCATCCAGGAAAATCAGTCGTTCCAGATCGATCCTGCCGATTACCTGGACGAATTCTTGGCGCCGCTTGCGGTTCTCTTCGCTGTCCCGCTCTTGCGCGTGGAGTGACTTTTTTTGAGCCGGAAGCCCAAACGCTTCACCACCCGCCACAGATGTTGCGTGCTGACATCAAGACCCGATTTGTTTCTCAGCGCTGCCTGTAACTCCACCAGCGTGGCGTCGGCATCGGCGCGCAGCAACGCTGCCACTGCCTGGTCATCCACACGCCGCTTGGGGCCGGGAACATACCCCTCCCGCTCCATTCGGCCTGTCCGCTTGCGCGCCGATGAGATCTTCCATGCCCAGCCTCGGCTCACACCGAAATGCTCGGCCAGTTCGACCAAGCTGCCTCGCCCCTGGTCATGCGCTTCCAGTAGCTTCCGCCGTAAATCATCTGAATAAGCTCGCGCCATCGCCCCCTGCGCGAACAGTCGCCATATCTACTCTACAACATCTGGAGAAATGCTCTAAAGCAACTGCACCACAAGGATTGTGTTAACATCGCCAACTGGGGGTCGGTCCATGCAAAAAGGTCAGCCGTGTTCGCCTGAAAAGGCTGGCGCGCAGCCCGACCTGGACCTTGTCCGAGCCGAACTGGGGAGACTGCTCAGGAGCGACCACTTCAAGAACAGCAAACGCAGCCAGGCCCTGCTCACCTACATCGTGGAAGAGACGCTCGCGGAACGTAGCGACCAGCTCAAGGAACGCCTGGTGGGCATCAACGTCTTCGGCAGAGATCCGGACTACGACACCTCTGAAGATCCGGTAGTTCGCAACGCGGCCATTGAAGTCCGCAAGCGTCTCGCGCAATTCTACGTGGAATCAGGGAAGAATTCAGGCGCACGCATCGAACTGCATCCTGGGACTTATATACCGGAGTTCCTGTGCCCTCCGGAATCGCCGGCGCCCGCGCAACCGGAACCGCTGCCTGCCGCCCCGCCCAGTCGTCGAAAAACCGGGCTCGTTATCGTGGCGTCGGTGTTGATTCTGGTGGTTGCGTTGATTGGGCTGCTGATTCATTTTAAGGTCTTTTGGACTTCAGGAAATGGACAAATGCAATCAACCTTGACCCAGGCGGCGGGGACGGCGACCTCTGCCTCCTCGCCGGCAACGGCTGCGGGGAACGGTGCTGTCCGCATTCTTGCCGGAGATACGGGGCATGGAAACTATGTGGATCGCTTCGGCAATCAATGGTTGACCGACCGCTACTTTACAGGCGGACGAGCAACGACGGACACCACGGATTTCTATTTTCCACCCCCGGATCCGGAGTTGTTCCGGACGATGCGGGTAGGTGCGTTCAGCTATGACATTCCGCTGAAACCGAAACAGGTTTACGAATTGAGGCTCTATTTCGTGGAGCCACAATACCGTTATGGCAACAAAGTTGGTGGCGATGGAGAGAACAATCGCATCTTCCAGGTGCGCGCCAATGGTCGGGTCCTGCTGAACGATTTCGACATTATTGAAGATGAGGGCTTTGCGTCGACCACGGTACGTGCCTTCAAGAATATTGAAGCGAGTTCAGATGGAAAGTTGCACTTGCAGTTTGTCCCTCAACGCGGTGATCCCCTGGTGAGCGCGGTCGAATTGCAGCCCGAAATCGCAGGCGCAATCCCACCCATCCGTATCCACGCCGCTCCGTACTATTACACAGATCAAGCGGGAAACCGATGGAGCCCGGACAACTTTTATATCGGCGGGCAATTGTTCAGCTCGGGGAATCCGGTCACTGGAAGCGACGATCCCGACCTGTTCAGCGTTGCGAGGCTCGGAAATTTCCACTACGCCATCCCAGTGCCGCCCGGCCACTACACTCTTACGCTGTATTTTGCGGAAACATGGTTTCATAAGCCCGGCCAGAGAGTCTTCAATGTAAGCTGCAACGGTGTGATGCTCATCAGCCAACTGGACATTTTTAAGCAGGCAGGTTTCGCCCACGTCCTGAAGGAAACCTTCCATGGGCTGCAGCCGAACGGACAAGGGAAACTGCTGATTTCGTTTTCTCCCATCGTGAACTACGCAAGCGTCAGGGCGCTGGAAGTGGTTGACGAGAGTCATTGAACCTTCGGGAATGTGGAACGGAGCACAGGAAAAGCGCTCTTCAAGGTTTACCTTTTGACACTGTTCTTTTGGTGTAAGTCCGCCCCTTATTTTCAACTACATACAGAAGGAGATGGGCGAAGCCTTTCCAACCAAAGACTGCGAAATGTCTTGATGATGGGCCGTGTCAAAAGGCCTTTCCGGAGGTCTGACTTCAATACCCCTTTTGACGCATGGGTTGCAAGAGAGCTCCGCGAATTTGGTATTCCGGCTGTATCACCGGCGACTCTTCATTTTGCGACTGGTAAACATTCGCCTGCGCCTCTGAAGACCCCTCCGGTGGCGCTTCGGTCCGCGCGGAGGCGGATTCGGGGCTTTGTCCAACTTTCCGACCGCGCCGCCCCTGATGGACATGTAACTTCGTTTCTTCGAAACACGCGCTCGAATTTTCGGACACTCGGCGGCGATGGGCGGCGTTCCCGAACTATTCTTGGTAGCTCGATCACCTCGTAACGGGCATTGGTACAGGGACTGTGGTTGGGGAAGTGTTGTGACTCCCACCCAAGCGGAGCTTGGAGGGGGCACCCCCTGTGGTGGGACAGTCCGCGTCAGGAAGAGTTAGGCTGGGCCTGCCACCACGCCCGATGGTGAGGAATCCGCGCCAGAAGGGTTTGGCTCGGCCACCCAGGCAGGAGCCCGGGCCTGAAGGATTGCCTCCAATGGGGCCGAGTTTCCGGGAGCTGAAACTCCCGGCTCCCTCCGGGTTGGACGAATCCGGTGTCCCGTGCGGCGCTAGGGTTGGAGTGGGCCGGTGGCGGCCGGGAGCAGGCCGCGGTCAACGAGGACGGGCCTGCGGCGGTGGGGGTAGCGCTGCTCGTAGTCATAGGCCCAGGCGAGGAGGTCGCCGTCGTACCAGGGGCGGGTGCTGATCTCGATGCCGAAGGGCAGACCGCTGGGGTAAAAGCCGGCGGGGATGCTGATGGCGGGAACGCCGAGCATGTTGACCCAGGCAGTGTCGCTGTGGGGACCGGAGCTGAGCTTGCCATTCTGGGGCATGGTTTCGTCGGGTGGCGGCATCTGGATGGCAGGGTAGACGAAGCCATCGAGGTGGTAGCGGCGGAGGGCGTCGAGGTAGAGGTCGAGGGTCTGCCGGCGGGGGCGGAAGTAGTTGGCCTGGGCGTCGGGGTCGGACTCGATGCGGGCCTGGTGGATGCCGGTGGTGTCGCCGCCGATGATGGTGGCGGGCAGGGGCGAACCGACGGCGCGCTGGTACTCGGCGGGGGAGTGGTACTGGGGCGGGCCGAAGGTGGCGAGGAAGTGGGTGGTGCCCTCGCGGATGTAGGGCAGGGTACAGATGTGCGAGGCGGCGACGGCGAAGGATGCGGGCAGGATGTCGGGCTGGATGAGGACGGTGGCTCCGGCGTCGCGGAGTTCCTGGACGGCCTTCATGAAGGCGGCGCGGGTTTCCGGCCGAAGGGGCATGAAGGCGTTTTTGCGGGCCTGTTCAAATTGCGCGGGAATGGCGCTGGCGCAGACACCCTGGAAGGGCGTTGCCTCGCCGGAGAGGATGAAGGCAGGAACGGCGAAACGCTTGCCGCGGAGCGCGCCGGCCTTGAGGTAGCGGGTGTAGGGGCCGGGCTGAGCTTTCTGCTGCGAGCCGAGAGTGGCGGGGTCGAGCGGGTCCTCGCCGGCCATGACGGTGAGGGCGATAGCGGCGTCGCGGACGGTGCGGGTGATGGGGCCAGTGTTGTCGAGGAGCCAGTCGAGCGGGGCGATGCCTGCAATACTGACGAGGCCGCGGGTGGGGAAGACGCCGACGAGGTTGCTGGTGGCGACGGGCATGCGGATGGAGTTGCCTGTGTCGGTACCGTTGCCGAGGACGGCGAGGTTGGCGGTGACGGAGGTGACGGTGCCGCCCGAAGAGCCGCCGGGCGAGAAGCGGACGTCGTAGGCGTTGCCGGTGCGGCCGAAGGCGGTGGAGCGGGTGGTGTCACTGGCGGCGAAGTCGGGCATGTTGGTGATGCCGATGAGGACGGCGCCGGCGGCGCGGAGGCGCGCGGTGAGGGTGGCATCCCGCAGGGCGATGAGCTGGTGGCCGGGAAGCATGTAGCCGCGCCAGCCGTCGATGGTGACGAGGCCGCGTACGCTGGTGTTGGCTTTGAGCACGATGGGCACGACCCAGAGCGGACCGGGATGGAAGCCGGGCTGGCGGGCTTCGGCGTCTTCACGGGCGGCGGCGGCGAGGGCGGCCTGAGCGTCGACGGTTTGCACGGCGCGATAAACGCCGTTGTAGCGGGCAATGCATGCGAGATGCCACTGGACGACCTGGGTGACAGTGTAGCGATGCTGCTGGTAGTAGGTATGGAGGCGGTCGATGGTGACGTCGAGGAGATCGCGGTCGATGGTGGCGGGTGCGGCGGCGCGCGGGACGGGCACGGGGGCTGGTGCTTGTGCGGGCGTGAGTGTTCCCCCAACAGCAGCAGCAGCGGAGGCAACGAGAAAACTTCTGCGGGAAACACTTTGCGACATGGCTGTGAATCCGCTCCCATTGTACCCTCGCGGAATGGCGGCCTAACTATGAGTTCAATCAAGATGCCGACGAGCGTTCGACTTGGTCTCTCGCAACAAACTGGTATCTGGCTTCCCGCACAAGTGTCGGCAACAGGGAGTCACTCATTCGGACCCGCTGTTTCACCCGGGAGAGAGGATGGGCAGTGGGCCTAGGAGACGGTGCGGCCATTCACCTGGACGTCGCCATCTCGGACTTGTGGCGCCGGATTCCTACCCGAAGGTCGGCTCTGCGTCAGTTTTCATGACCCACGGCCCAAATGCTCATTCCAAGGATACTGACGGTTTCCATTCCTCACTGAGCTCGCAAATCTGACACGGGCACTGCTTACGCATTCCGCATGGCGCGGGTTTTAGCCATGCCACCGACCACCAGCACCATTGGCTCCTGATCTGGGAATGTGGCGATAAGAGTCAATTGACCTCGAAGCGCCTCGACCCACCGCCGCAAAAGTGGATAGCCGGGGATCTTTCCTTCGCTCCAGGCGCAACACCTACGTTTGCTTCACTCCCAGAACGTCCGCCAGCTTTGCCTAACTGATTCTCCGGCTCGTGCGCATTTCCGCGAGCGTCGCATCGCGCCGGTCAATCTTCTCCAGCAGTTCACGGCCTCTTTGTTCAATCGCCTTGCGCCGTTTGGCAGGCAACGCGGACATCACGTCTTCAAACGAAATGGTCTTGTAGGCCACCACATCTACACCAACTCAAGCCGAATATCGCGACCCACGGCCAATGCCGCTTTTCGCAGAGTGCTCAGGGTCACGGCATCGTATTCGGGATCGAGCAGCCGGTCAAGGGCGGCGCGGCTCGTGTGCATCCGGCGCGCCATCTCAGCTTTTGAAAACTGCTTCTCTTTCATCGCGGCTTCGACCTGACGCGCAAGGACACGCTTGAGAGCCGTCGAAGTCACCTCTTCATAAAGGCCCTCCTCGCGGAGCCAACTGTCGAACGAAGATCCGATATTCTTCTTCTTCATGTCCCCTCCCGTTTGCGCTTAAGTGCCAAATCAATTTCGGATTGCGGAGTCTTTTGCGTCTTCTTGACAAAACCGTGGAGCAAAACAACGTGTCGCTCTGCGATGCAGAAGATTACCCGCGCGATGCGACCTCGCGGCAAGCTGCTACGGACCTCCCACAATTCCTTGCCGAGAGAACGCACCAGGGGCAGCCCTATAGGCCACGAAAACTCGACATCCTTAATGTCTTCGCCGATGACCTTCCTGTCTTCGACATCGAGGCCCTTCAACCATTCACGTACGGGCTCCCGTCCCGCATCGGAACGGTAGAAGCGGGCCGGCAGGCGCTTTGGCTCTGACATCGAATATCAGTGTACCACTTTTGGTACTCATGGCCCGGCCCTCTGGCGCCGTGATGCAAAACAGTCATCACAACGAGCGTATTCGTCATTTGATCGGGAGCAGCGTTCCGGGGCAAAGTTGCGCCATAACGCGGCCTGAGACAGGCCGCTGGAGGTACCCAATGAACTCCCTTCCCCTGGCAACGGCGCAGCGCCGTTTCGCTTCCCGGCGCTGGCTGCATCAATTCCGCCAAGCTGCCACCCTATTCTTCTTCCTCACGATCATGCCTGCGATCGCCTCGGCCCAGATCGGCGGCTCGCCGTTTGATACGGGGTTCACCGCGCTGCAGAACCTGTTCACCGGGACCGTGGCCAAGGTGGCCAGCCTGATCGCCATTGTGATCGGCGGCTACCAGTTCGCCCACGGCGAGCCCGGATCCAAACGGGCGCTGGCGGGCATCGTGGCCGGCACCGGAATCGCCGTGCTTGCCGCCAATGTCCTGAGCTGGCTTTGGGGCATCTGATCGTGGCCGCGCTGGAACGTCGGCGTCCGCCGATCAACTTTCTGATATTTGGGGGTTTGCCATGCAAGGCGACGCAACAATCCGCAGACGTAACCGGGTCTATAAGAGCCTGCACAAGCCCCTTACATACCTGGGCGTAGAGCGGACGCTTTTCTTCTTCGTCTGCGTGGCGGCGGTGGGAGCCTTCAATCTCTTCAACAGCCTGCTGGCTGGAATCGCCGTGTTCCTTGGCGGATTCGCATTCGGCCACTGGGTCACGAATACCGATCCGGCATTCCTGAAGATTCTGGCGCGGTCGGAACGGTATAAAACGCGGTATGACCCGGCCAAGCAGTCAATTCCTCACGTGGAGGTGCGTTGATGCTTCGCCTCGACAAGGTCATCAAACCGTGGAAAGATGCCGCCGCCTTTGGCGACTACATCAACCTGTACGGCTTCTGGAATGAGACTGCGTTTCTGACCAAGAGCGGCGATCTGGGAATGGTGCTGCGCGTCCAGGGCGTCGATTACGAAAGCCTCGACTATGACGAGCAGGAGTACAACGTAAAGCGCCTCGAAGCCGCGTTCAAAAACTTCGATTCCGGCTTCCACGTCTACCAATACCTCTTCAAGACAAATAATCCGGAGATCCCGTTCGCCAGCTACGACGATCCCCGTGTGCAGACCGGTCAGGACCTCCGCCGGGAGCTGTTTCGGCAAAAAGCCGACCGGCTCTTCGAGATCGAGATTTACTACTGCATTCTCCTCGAAGGCGCCCGGTCAAAGACCGGCATCGGCGCCGCACTCCAGCGCCTCTTCCACGATCCGGCCGGGGGCCTGAACGAGCTGAAGGCTCAGTTCTCGAACCACGGCATGAAGGTTCTGCTGCGAACGCAGATCGAGTGCGACTTGGCGCGGCTTGAGCAACGTGTGCAGGCATTCATCGGCCAGCTTACCGACCTCATGCGGATCGAGGTGCTGGACTGGAAGGACCAGTTTCACTTCTTTCGCAGGCTGCTCAACTACGACGCCTGGCGCATCGCCGGCGAACCGAAGCATCCGCAGTTTCTCCACGACCAGGTTGTCAATTCCGAGATATGGTCCGAACGCGATCATCTTCGCGTCGGGGACGACTATGTTCGCATTCTGACCATGAAGGAAGCCATCGGCGAGACGCGGCCGCTCGCGCTCGATGCGCTCCTGAAAATCCCCGCCAACTTCATCGCCGTCTCCGAATGGATTCCGCTGCCGGCCGCCGCGGCGCGCAAAGAAGTGAACAAACGCCGCCGGCACTTCAATATCTCGAAAACTGGTTTCGTTTCTCAACTCGGCAACGATCCGGCGAAGACCAATCCGCGCGACGTGCTCGTGGACGAATCGAAGCAGGCGGACATCGAAGATCTGGGCGACTGCCTGCGCGCGCTCGGCGATGGACAGCAACTCGGCGAGTTCTCACTGACCATCGTGCTGTACGGAAAAGACGGGCACGCGCTCAACTCGCTTGCAGGCGAGTTCGCCGGCATTTTCACCAACTCCGATGGATCGCTCTTTGCCGAGACGTATAACCAGCTCAACGCATACTTCGCCATCGTGCCGGGCAACTACGCTTTCAATCTGCGCCGGCGGTTCCTGCTCAACACCAACTATGCCGACCTGAGCTTCCTGTTCACGATTTTGTCTGGTGAAAAGGTCAACGCATACCTG
>JASHOY010000239.1 GCA_030038435.1 Acidobacteriaceae bacterium
AAGAAGAAGGTCTTGTTTTTTCCGTTGTATAACTTTGGAAGCCATACCGGGCCACCAAGCGATCCGCCGAACTGATTCTGGTGAAATGGAGTCTTGGCGACAGTTGGCGGCAGGAAGTACAGGCGCGCGTCGAAAATCTGGTCGCGGTAGTAATCCCAGGCAGAGCCGTGAAAGGCGTTGGTCCCGGATTTGGTGACGACGTTAACGATGCCCCCCATGACCGATCCGTACTCGGCATCGTCAGGGTGCGAGACGATTTTGAATTCCTGAATGTCATCAATGACGGGGGGCACACCGTAAGTGGTAAATTGGGCTTCCTCGTTGGGCACGCTATCGGTGAGAAAAAAATCGCTCCGGTTCGATTGTCCGTTGACCGACGGAGTTACTACTGCCGATCCGATGGCAACGGGCATGCAACATGGGTTGCTGTTTTGCGAAGTGTTCGCGCTGGTTACGCCAGGGGTTAGAGTCAGGAGTTCGGTAAAGTTCCTGCCGTTCAGGGGGAGATCGTTTACCTGCTTGGTATTGATCACTGTTCCGAGGCTGATCTGCGACGTGTCAAGTAGCGGGGCCGCGCCTTCAACCGTGATGACCGTGGACTGTGAGCCAACTGACAATAAAAAGTCGATGGCTGCCACTTGGCTGACGGTCAGGGTGAATGCTGGAACCTGTTTGGTGGTGAATCCCGATTTGCTGGCCTCAACTGTGTATCTGCCTGGATTGAGGCTGAGAATTTCGTAAGCACCGGCGCCGTTGGATGTCGTCTTACTCTCCACCTGGGTGTCGACATTGCGCAAAACAATCGTGGCATCGGGGATGACCGAACCCTGCTGGTCCCGTACAACACCGGTGACGGTGGCGGTTGACAGCTGGGCAAAGATTCCGCCGGGAATCGAGACCAGAAGGCTTACCAGCAGAACGAAGGGCGAATACCTCATGGACTTCATCGCTTGCCTCCACAAATTTCAGAGAAGTTGAGCTGTTTCATTCAGTCGCGATAATTGAAGCGCGGTGAACTGTAAAATGTCAAGCCGTTTTTTCAAATGTCAAGTAAGTTGATTGAAAGCTTCAGAGCCAATTGGGGCGATCACGGTCCCGGATGCGGACTTCAAAATTGCGCAAGCTCCGGGAGTATCGCTCAGGAGTGCTCCAGCCTTATGGATCGAGCCTTCGCATTTTGATGTGCTGAGTCACACCATCTTCACAGGACCGGCGCACTATAATCCCTCCGCCTTGGCCTTCGAATGGACGGCCTCCTGTCGAGCTGTGTTCAAGTTGTCTTCCGTGATCCCGAGCTCCTGCTGCATGACGCTCTCTATGCCGCGAACAAGGGAGAAGGCATCGAGACCATAAAAGCGCATTAGATACGGTCGAGATCCACCATGAGCAAACGTATCTCTCAAGCCCAGGCGCAAGAGGCGCTTACCAACGCCGGCCTCGGCGATGATTTCAGCCACCAGTGATCCCAGCCCACCTTCCGTCACGTGGTTCTCCATGGTGATGACGCCATAGCGGGTTGCATTCATGTGGTCAAGCAAAGCCTCGGCATTGAAGGGCTTGATGGTATTGAGGTGCAGATGACGAATGGAGACGCCTCGAGGTTCCAGCACGTCGCGCGCCCGCATGGCCTCTTCGGTAGTAATACCGGCCGTCACAACCAGAACATCGGTGCCGCAGGCGAGTTCTCGCATCTCGCCGACCTTGATCGGCGTCGTGAACAGTCTGGGGACCAATCCGCGCAGCACGCGGCAGTAGACCGGGCCATCAATGGAGTCGGCAGCATGGCAAATACTTTCAACCTCTGTGGCATCGCCAGTTTCGAGAATGGTCATATTGGGAATGGAGCGCATCACCGAAATGTCTTCGATAGCTTGATGGGTCATCCCGCCCGGTGTGGTTATGCCCGGCAGAAAACCCATGAGCCGCACTTTCCTGCGCGGATAGGCAACGCTGGCAATCAGCTGGTCGTAAGGACGCCGATAGAGAAAGACGCCGAAGGAGTGCAGGAAAGGCCGGTATCCGGCCATTCCGAGTCCACCGGCAAAGCTCATCATGTTTTGCTCGGCCATGCCCAGTGACATGAACCGATCCGGATGGCGGTCGCGGAATCCATCGATTTCGCAGGAGGATGTAAGGTCGGCAGAGAGACAGAATACGTCAGGATGGGCTAAGGCGTAATTCTCGAAAGCCCGCGCGTAAGGACGAGTTACCATGACGGCCATAGAATTACCCCACACTTAGGAAGCAGGGAGCCTGACAGGGGTGATCCCCAACTCCGTTGAAATCGCTGCGTTCATTTCACTGCGCTCCTCCTCGGAATCGAAGCGGACGTAGTGCAGGCGCGGAAATCGGCGCTCCAGAATCCGCATTCCGCGGAAAGGACTGGAGTGCGCGAGGATGATGAGAGGTTTGCCCGGATGCTGCATCTTTACGGCCAGTCGCATTGCTTCAAGGTCGTGCCCATCGATTTCGACGACGGCAGCGCCGAAATCAGCCAATTTGCGCGCGACGTTGCCCACCCTCATCACAGTTTCCATGGCGCCATCGCATTGCTGTTTATTGACATCCATCATCGCGTACAGATTGTCGATCTCATGGTGCGCAGCCGCCTGTACCGCCTCCCAGGTCTGTCCTTCCTGAACCTCTCCATCCGACATATAAACCCAGACGCGCCCGGATTCTCCGCGGCGCTTGCGGCCGATGGCCAGGCCGGCGCCAGTAGATAAACCGATTCCCAACGTACCGTTGTGCACCTCCATACCCGGGGAGTGTTCCGCTCCGATCATCTCGACAGACGAACCATCCTTGTTGAACATCTTTAAGCCTGCAGGCGCCATGCGGCCGACCTCAATCAGCGTTGCATACGCCACCAGCGCATAATGAGCCGGCGCGATAATCAGCCGATCGTAGCCAGGCTCTGCCGGTCCGTTGTAACCGGCTCCAGTGTGATAGCCCAGATTATTTGCCGATGGCACACCCGCAAAAAGATTGGGAACCATGGGGAGGGTCGGCTCGCCCAGTCGGAGTTCCTCGTTGTAAAGCCATGCGAACTGCTCAGCGGCCGAGCAGGCCTGGCTCAGATATCCGCCACCGTTGCGCATGGAGTGCTCGAAGACACGGCGGCGGATGCCCAGGGCAATCTCTTCTGTCGCCCGGCCACTACTCGTGTTACCGTTCTTCGCAGCCACGAACGCATGCTATTCTCAATAATTTACAAATGTCAATGTCAATATCTAAATGAAAGATCGCACAGAGATTTCCGAACGGGGGCGCGGCGTCGAAGCTAGAGATGGAAGATTCACCGGCAGGCAACAGCATCGGCAATCGCCGTGTGCCGCGCGAGTTCTCAATTAGCCCAAAGATGCGCAGTTCAAAATCCGAGTGCGAGACGGCTGCGAGGGGCGCAAAGCGGCAAGGAGTAAAACTCAGCCGATTTTCAAAATGGCTTGAGCGAGCCTCTCGTCGAGAACCAGGCAATCCACATAGCCGCCTCGCAGAACCGAAACTGCAGGAACGGCTTTATGTGTTCCGCTTATGACCAGCATGCCTTTCATCCGTCTGAGGTCGCCGAGCTGCACGGCGAACAGGCGATCATCGAGCTCTCCCCTCACGGGTTTACCTGCCATATCTAGAAAGCGACCGGCGAGGTTACAAACGGCGCCCCGTTTTTCATACATTTTCAGTTCTTCGCGTGTTGCAACTTTGAAACGGACCACATGGGTATCCGGCTTGCACGGACTCACGGAGTAGACGGCCTTGTTGCACTCCCGCAGTCTTTCCATTTGTTGGCTGATGATTGGCTCCCCGCGTAAAGCTTCCGCGAGTTTCACATTCGAGCATACGGCGGGAGCATTGAGATTGACACATTTGGCGTCGAGCCGTCGGGCGATTTCGGTGGTGCAACTTTCCGCCGTCATAACGATGGGGTTTGCCATAGACCCGATAAGCTGTCGGACGACAAGCCCGGGGATGGGAATAAACGGAACCATGTTCGACATGATTGAAAGCGTCTGACCCCATGACACGCCGAGTTGATCGTTAGGATCCAGGAAATCCGGCAAAACGTGTGCCGCAAACTCGCAGACTGCCTCGAAGGCCTTGACATCGCCCTCATGCTCGTCGGCAATGACATACACCGTTTTAAGGTTGAACTGATCCCGCATCCGGTCGGCAAATTCATTCATTCGACCGTGAACGGGATCAAGCTTTATGCTGACAATCCCCCGGTTTTTGGCGAGTTTCAGATACGATATGACGGTGGGCCGAGAAAGGTTTTTCTTCTTGGCGATCTCACCCTGCGTCAGACCCTTGACGTAATACAACCAGGCAATTTCGGCTATCAAACCATCTGTGGGCTGATTCGTTCGTACCTTCATGGGCATTCCTCATTAATTTTCGATGTGCAAGGCATGATCCGTTCCGCCTGGCTGCTATGCGGCAGCATCGCGCACGCCCAGGTCTCGGTCGAAACTCGTCGATCATTGAGTGAGCGCAGCCCTCAATTCTTTAACGCCAGATGCAATTCTGTCTTTATAGCGCATCGCTCCGCCTCCGAAAAGAAAAACCGTATCATCGCCATACATTTCGCGTAGCAGGCCCGCGAGTTCAATACTCATCCCGCCCCCAGGCGCAGGCAAGATCGGCTGGAAAAGTCCATTCGGGGTTCGGCAGTCGTCTGCAACATGAGCGCAAAGTTCCTTACTAAATCCGTACCGCCCGCCGAAGCTGGGATAAATCGACACATCCGCGCCGACGAGTCGTGGGTAGACTGCATAGAATATCGAAGGGCTGAGGCCGTTGGCGTTGGCATTCGGAATCGAACCCAGGCCCGATGGGTGGCACATGATGGGGCGCGATAATTCCTTGCTCGACGCGAGGAAGCGGATCGAATCCCAGCCGGTCAGTCCCGGCATCACGAGATAGGCTCCAGCGCCGGCCTGAACGGCAAAACGCGCACGTTCCTCAAACTTATCGAGAGAACAATTCATGCTGGGCGCATAGAGAGTGGAATTGCCGGTCTCAGCATTTGCCATCGCAACCGCGGCGGCAATGGTCTCCACACGCTTTTCGAACGGCGCCCACTTCTGCATGGCGAAACTGTGATCATCCTTGATCAGGTCGACGCCACCAAGAACGCACTGATAGGCCAATTCCGCCAGTTCCTTCGGCGTCAAGCCCACTGGCTTGAGCACAGTGCAAAGGAGCGGGCCCGTGTATCGTTTGGTTTGCTCACGCACGCCTCTGGCGCCATATCGGGGGCCCGGAAATGCTTTGAGAGTATCTTCGGGAATTCGAATGTCAACCAGCTTCACACCCACGTGCATGGATGAATTGCCGTAGAGTACGTTGAGAAGCTGTGGAATCTCGTCGCCGACGATCTCTCGATTGTAACCAATCTCTGCCTGGTAGACCGAGGGTCCGCGTTCCGAGACTGAGAGAACCTTGCCGAGGAGTTCATTTAGGATAAAGGCGTGGGGAACCGCTTCGTCGATGCATTCGATCGTCTCTTCACGAGCCACGCTGGCGGCCCAATTCTTCGCGTCTTCCAGTGACAAAGCTTGAATCTGGTAAGTGGCCGTAAATCCCTGCATGTCGACTCCGATCTGGAAGAGCACTCGATTCTATTAAGCCATTTTTCCCAATGTAAAGCCCGTGATTCGGTAGTCCGAATTTGGTCCCTTCTTCGCCCCGGAGCAACGCTAAGCTTACCGCCACTGCGTCCGCGCTCCCTACACATCGTCTGCACACAACTGACTTACTATAGCAACGATATTTGCAATTGAAACATTTGACAATCAAACTTTACAAGTGATACATTCTTGATCTTGATTGACGGGGTGGATATTCGTGCAATCTGCTGAATTGAGTGAAACTGCAGCGGCACGGCGGCGGAGTCGGCGCCTCGGCATACCCATCGTCACGCTGCGGTGCGCCGTGTCAGTTGCAGAACAGGCGATTCAGTGTGTAAGCAATGACCGGCAGCCGCAGGATCGATAATGCCCGACAGGTTCCCCGGCTTAACCATGAGATTGTCAGAAAGGGACGCCGTGCAGCCGGTGCCGTTGCGAAGGCGTAATTGGTGCGGCATGGCATTCAACCGTCAATGAGTCCCGGTCAGTTGCTATTGTGAATGCGTGGTCCAGAGGTCTTCGCGCGTGAAGAAGCTGATTAATAACCCCGATGATGTGGCGACCGAGACAATGGAAGGCTTCGCGGCGGCATTTCCGCAGTCGGTGAAAATTCTTGAGAATGTGCGCGCCATTGTGCGTCGCGACGCTCCCGTAAAAGGCAAGGTGGCTGTGATGACCGGCGGCGGCAGCGGACATGAGCCCATGTGGTGGGGTTATGTTGGCCCGGGATTACCGGATGCCAGCGTTATCGGAAACGTCTTCGCCGCGCCGCCGCCGGGGCCGATTTATCAAACCGCAAAAGCGATTGAGAGCGGTCGCGGCGTTTTATTCATCTACGGAAACTATTCCGGGGACGTGCTGAATTTTGATGCCGCCGCTGAAATGCTCGAAGCCGAAAGCGTGCCCGTCGCTTGTGTGAGGACCAGCGACGACGTTGCTTCCGCTTCACCTGACCGGAAGGGTGAACGACGTGGCATTGCCGGGTCAATATTCACCTTGAAAATCGCTGCTGCGCGCGCCTCGGAAGGCGCAGATCTTCAGGATGTGGCGGCCAGTGCGAACAAGGCCAATCAATCAACGCGGAGTATGGCTCTGGCATTGACCTCCTGCACGATTCCGGCCTCTGGGCAGCCAATTTTCCGCCTCGCTGAAGGCGTGGTGGCAATCGGTATGGGAGGTCATGGCGAACCTGGCATCTATGAGGGTCCAATGCGCCGCGCGGATGAACTCGCGCATCTCATGGTAAGCAACCTGCTCGCTGACCAGGCAGCCATGGCTGGTGATGAAGTGGCTGTGCTGGTAAATGGAATGGGCGCCACTCCATTGGGCGAACTCCTGATCATGTACCGCGCGGTCTCTCGCTTACTAAGCGACGCAAGGATCGCAATTTGCCGCTCGTATGTGGGGAACTATTGCACAAGTCTTGATATGGCAGGATGTTCCGTCTCGCTCATAAGGCTGGATAACGAATTGAAGCGGCTGCTTCTTGCGCCCGCGGATTCACCCTTTTTCAAACAGGGATAGGAGATGGAGAGAAGAACGATCGGGGCAACGGAACTACGGGAGATTCTCCGCTTCACAGCAGAGAATGTGGCCAAGGAGGAATTTCGCCTCAATGCTCTTGATGCTGCTATCGGCGATGGAGATCACGGTATCACGGTAAGGCTTGGCTTCCAGGCAGTAAGAAAATCAATCGACAGCGCCGCAGCCTGCAACGATATTTCCACCCTTTACGGCGATGCGGGAAGAGCATTTATGGGAGTGACGGGCGGGGCCATCGGAATCATTCTGGGGCGGATGCTAATTTGTGGTCAAGAGGCTTTCGAGAAGTGCGATGCACTCGGCGTGGATGAGTTGAAGCGCTGGTTGAAGGCCATGGAGTCCACGATTGTCGCCGTGGGAAAAGCGAAACCGGGAGATAAGACGATCCTGGATGCGGTGCATGCGGCGAGCTTTGCTGTTTCACCACTCAGTTCGGGGCAGAATGATATTGGTGAGGCTCTTCTGGTTGCCAGTCAGGCGGCCGAACGGGCTGCGAGCGAGACGGCAAACATGATTTGTAAAGTGGGCCGGGCGAGCCGATTAGGCGACCGAGTGCTCGGGCATCCCGATCCCGGCGCAGTGACGTTCTCGATTATTCTGAATTCCTTCTACCGGTATTTAGTGGAACACCCGCCTGGCACCCAATGCGATTCGGCCGCTTGATTCCTGCGCGAAAGCGAGCGGCGGCCGCGGAGGGTGATTGCTCGATCGGTGAGCGATCTAGCAAATCGGGACCGCAAAATGGGACCTTGTAACTTGAGGAGCAGTCGAGGTCGTGAATCGACCGTCTCCGGCCCGCCGGCCCATCACCGGCATGATACGCGACGTTACAGATTGGATTTCATCAATGTATCAACCTGGAACCTATGGCATCGCGTTACTGCTCATGCTGATCAGCATGATTTGCTGGGGATCGTGGCCGGTCACGATGAAATTCACGCCCGGATGGCGATTCCACCTCTATTACTGGGATTTCCTTTTCGGTGTGGTCATTACGAGTCTATTTTTCGGATTGACACTTGGAAACCGCCTGGGCGGACCATCGGGTTTCGTCAATAACTTGCAACATGCAGACGGCCTGCACATCCTGTGGGCGATTCTGGCGGGAATTGTATTCGATATAGCCAATTTGCTGCTGCTAGCGGCCATTGACTATGCGGGTCTGGCGATTGCTTTTCCGGTGGGGGCGGGTTTTGCGCTCATAGAAGGCGTCCTGCTCGCCTATTTCCTGGCGCCCAAAGGGGATCGGGTCTTGTTGTTTGGTGGGGTAGTTCTGGTGATGTTTGCCATCGTCTATGACGCCCGCGCCCACCGCATGCGTGAGGCACGGCGCGATAAAGCGACAACAAAGGCCATCGGCGTTAGTTTGGCTGCTGGACTTTTCCTGGGACTGTTTTATCCTCTCGCAGCTAAATCTTTTTCGGGTATGAACGCACTGGTTCCATATACACTCGTATTTCTTAGCGGTATTGCGGCATTAATATGCAACATCCCCGTGACTTACTGCTTCACCAGGCGATCCGGAAGCGGCGGCTCAGCGTTGCCAACGGACAGTTATTTCGATGGCCGGGCATCCTTTCACGGGTTAGGACTGTTGGGTGGATTTGTCTGGTGTTCAGGAACCGTTTTCAGCCTTATTGCGGGAAACAGCCACATAGTTGGGCCCGCCGTGTCGTACGCGATAGGACAGGGATGCACAATGATCTCCGCCATATGGGGTGTTTTTGTGTGGCATGAGTTTGCAGAAGCGCCGCGTGGAGCGCGTACTCAACTGGGATGGATGTTTCTATTTTTTGTGGTTGGACTGGCGGCGATTGCTCTCGCTCCTGTAGTTACTATCCTGCCTCTTTAATTGGCTGATGGAAGGGGTGGGTGCCCTTCGGCTCTCATCATCTGCGGCAGGAGGCTGCTGCAAGGGCCGAAGAACCTGATGTGGCATTTCAATACGAGACCGGCCTGAAAGGCCTCGCTATCACGAATGAGTTGAAGCTCGTCTGGCGAGAACTCGATTGCGACGATATGGATCTGATGCCCGATTGCCTGCCTGGATACCGCATGACTTATGCGCCCACGCGTCTGCCGCGGCTTCGGTTTTGAGTCTATCTATGCCGGGCGGTAGAATGCCGTTTGTGACGTACGCTACCGCGCCAGGGCGCGGACCCCGCCGCGTCCACGCCCAAGGTGATGCACACTTTAATGATGACCGGCTTGCCGCTTACGCAGTCAATGTAATGTATTGCGCGACAAATCACCAGGACCAGCCCACCAGAGCCAGAAAAATCACAGCTTCATGCGGATCGGGATAGCTCCCGACGCCTCCTGCCCGGCGTACGGCGCAATGCGCTCGAAGCCCATTCGTTCATAAAGAGCGAGCGCCTCGCCCATCACCGGCATGGTGTCACCCACCAGTTCCTCGTATCCCGCGGCACGCGCTTCGCGGATTACCCATTCCATCAGCGCGCGACCCACTCCGCAGCCTCGAAACGCAGGCCGCACGTAGAGCCGCTTGGCTTCTGCCCGGCGGCCATCGATACGCCGCAGGGCAATGCATCCGGCCGTCTCGCCTTGTGCCCTGGCCAGAGCCAGCCGTCCGTCGGGCGGAGCATAGCTTCCCGGCAGTCCGGCAAGTTCCTCCCCAAAATTCTGGAAGCAAGGTGTAAACCCAAACGAATCCCAGTATTCCTGGAAGAGCATCCGCGCGGCAACGAGCAATTCTCCTTGGTGCGCGGGAAGTAGAGCGAATGTTGTGGGCCTGATCATTCTACCCAGTATCGCAGCCCCACCTCAATTCGAACCGGGTCGCCGGTCATCGGCTCCTATTCGCAGCCACGCAACTACATCCGCCGCATTCCTGTCTGGCGGGAAAACCGGATAGAATACTTTCTCAATCGCTCCATCGCGGAGAACCAGCGTCAATCGCTTCAGCAAGGTCATTCCGCTGGTCTCGAACACGGGAAACCGCATCGCCGCGGTCAGACACAGAGGATGGTCCGAGAGCAGCGGAAATGGCAGATGCAGCCGCTCCGCCGCCTCCCGTTGCCACGCCGTATCCTGTGTTGACAGTCCGAACAGACGATCGATACCCAGCGATCGCAGCTCCGCATAGTGCTCGCGAAAGGCGCAGCATTGGGGCGTGCACCCGCGCGCGCCGGGAATCAAATCCCAACCCTCTGGATTTGGCTCATCGGGCCGGCCCGTCCGCGGATAAATAAACACGACCACCCGTCCGCCAATCGAAGCCAGATCCACTGTGGTTCCGTCCGTGGCCGCAAGCGGGACTCGCGCGATCGTCTTCCCCGTCAAATGTCGCGCGCCACCATCGTCCTCCGGCGCCGGAATCTTCGACCAATCGGGAGTTTCCACAAAGCTGGCCGCCATAGCCCCTCCACTCGATCCTCCGCGCCGCCCTCTTTATTTGCCCAGGTTACAAAGCCTCTTCCCTTGAGTTTTTCAGCAAACAGTAAAGCCGTGCCCTTACAAGAAAAAATCTTCTCTTACTCCTGGAATACGATTGCACTGGCTTCCCAGCCTATAACCTAACACTGGAGTGCTAATAGCCGTAAAATAGCTTCATGAGCTTCGCCAAAGTGACCCAGATAGCCAAGGCGGACTTCCCGACTCGCTGGGGCTTGTTTCGCATCTTCGGCTTCGAAGGCGATTCCGCTTCGACCGCCAATGGCTGCGCGCCCGTCCAGCCCGGCGCTGCGGAGGGCCTCGTCGCCCTGGTCATGGGCGACATTCACTCCGCACCTCCGCTGGTGCGTATCCACTCGCAATGTCTCACTGGCGACGTCTTCGGTTCGCTGCGCTGCGATTGCCGCTTGCAACTGGAACTTGCCCTGGGCAAGATCGCAGAAGCCGGAGCCGGCATCCTGCTTTACGAGCAGCAAGAGGGCCGCGGCATCGGCCTGATGGCGAAGCTCAAGGCCTACGAATTGCAGGATCATGGTCTCGACACTGTCGAGGCCAACGAGAAGCTTGGCTTCGCCGCCGACTGCCGCGAATACGAGCTGCCCGCTGAAGCGCTGAAGCAACTCGGCGTCACGCAGGTCCGCCTGATGACCAACAACCCGGACAAAGTCGCGGCGCTTGAGGCGGCGGGAGTTTCCGTGGTGGAACGCGTCTCCGCCGAGGTCGCGCCGCAGCAGAGCTTCGAGCGCTATCTGCGCACCAAGCAGGAAAAAATGGGCCACATCTTCGATTCGTCGGTTGAGACGACGACGTAGCTGCCCCGCCCGCGAGCCAGAAATCCATTTTTCCGCTTTCGCATCCAGTGGCCACAGCCAAACCGGCGCTTTCGCTGCCGCTGCGATCAATTGCGAAATGAACTGAAAACTTCCCCTCTAGCTGATCTCCAGCACATCCTTCGCCGAGGCCGCGGCCGCTTCCGCCTGCTCCATCAATTTTTCTGCCGCCGCATAGAATTCCGCCGCCTGCGGACTCTTCGGACCGGCCAGCGCCACCGGTAATCCGCGGTCGCCGCCTTCACGAATGGCAGGAATCAGCTCAACCGAACCGAGGAACGGCACATTGAACTGCCTGGCGGTGCGCTCCGCGCCGCCCTTGGAGAAAATATCGATCTCGTGGTGGCAGTGCGGGCAGGTAAAGTGGCTCATGTTCTCCACGATTCCCAGCACCTCGACGTTGACCTGCGCAAACATCTCCAGCGCCTTGCGCGCGTCTTCCAGGCTCACGTCGCTGGGGGTTGAAACCACCACCGCGCCGGTGAGCGCCACGGTCTGCACCAGCGAAATCACCACGTCGCCGGTGCCCGGCGGCAGATCGACCAGCAGATAATCGAGCTCGCCCCAATCCACCTGCTGCAAAAACTGGCGGATAATCTGGTGCAGCATGGGCCCACGCATCACCATGGGCTTGTCGCCCGGCGAAATGTAGCCGATGGAGATGGTCCTGATACCATGCGTCTCGTTGGGAAGGATGCTGTTGCCCGGTCCCACTTTAGGCTGCTGTCGCGATCCCATCATCAGCGGCACGTTAGGCCCGTACACGTCGGCATCGATGAGCCCCACTCGCTTGCCGAGCTTTGAAAGCGCAATCGCCAGGTTCACGGCCACCGTGGTTTTGCCCACGCCGCCTTTTCCCGAACCGATGGCGACGATTTTGGCTACGCCGGGTAGCGCGACAGGTGCGGGCATTGCATGTGAATGTGCCATGTATGGATTCCTTTGAAGTACGCCGCTTTCCAATCTCCGATACTCCGCGCGGCACTTTGGCCGGATGCGCAAGAAACCTGACCGGCATCCGTCCTACCCAAATTTTACAGGAGCCGGCGATCCTGATTCTTCATCGCAGCATGCGCCGCCTCCGTGTGGAGCGCGCGCGCAAGGATTGCGTGGATTTGCCGGACCCCTTCGCTGAGCGACGCCGGGCCCGGTTGCAGAATGCAACGCGAGGGAATTTCATAGATCTGCTGATTGCGCACCGCGCTCGTCCCCGCCCAGCCCGCGCGCTCCGAGATTTCCCGCCGGTTCACCTTCTTCCCGCACCATGACGCGAGAATCACCTCCGGGTCGCGCGCTGCAACTGTCCCCGGCTCCACAACCCGGTTCATGGCTTTGCCGCAGTTGCGCAGTTCCGGAAAAAGCACTTCTCCGCCGGCGATCTCGATCAGTTCTTCCACCCATCGAATCCCGCTGATCAGCGGATCGTTCCATTCTTCAAAGAAAACCCGCGGCCGGCGGGGGAAGACGGCGGCGGAATCGGCGATCTCATCGAGACCGCGGCGCAGCGAACCCGCCAGCACATGGCCCTCCGCCTCTTTTCCCACCAGGCGCGCCAGCGCGGCGATCATGTCGAAGATCTCCGCAATGCTGCGCTGGTTGAAATTCAGCACGGCGAGGCCGCGCCGCACCAGTTCTCGCGTAATCTCCGCCTGGACGTCGGAATACGTGAGCACAAGATCGGGCGCGAGAGCCAAAATCCCGTCGAAATCGGCATCGCGGAAAGCGGAAACTCGCGGCTTGCTGCGCACATCCGGCGGATGCGACGCATAGCCGGAAACCCCGACGATGCGATCCTGCTCACCCAAAAGATAAAGCACGTGAGAGGTTTCATCGGTCAGGCATACAATGCGGCGCGGAAAGCCGGCTTGGTGTCCCGTCGGTGAAAAAAAATTCGACACGGTCGATGATCCGTACCTGAGGTGAGAAAGGGATCCCCTTCAAAGCTTCTCCGCGATTTCGTTTTCCCGCGCAGCCGCCAATTTCGCTTCTTTGCGCCGGGCTGCTTCCGCTTCGCGATGCACGCGGCGGCGCAACGCGTCTTCAAAGCGGCGAATCTCGTCCGGCGTCTCCGGCAGCAATTGCGGAATCTTCTGCCGCCGGCCCTCCCCATCAATGGCCACAAACACCAGGTAAGCACTGGCGACGTGCGCCACGGAAGCCGTGCGCGTGTTCTCCGCCCACACCTTCACGCCCACTTCCATGGACGTGGTAAAAGCTCGATTCACGCTCGATTTGAGCGTTACCAGGTCTCCCAGATGCACCGGGCGGATAAAGTCGATATGATCCATCGCCGCAGTGACCACATGGGTGCGCGCGTGCCGGTATGCGGCCATGGCTCCGGTCAGGTCGATAAAGTGCATCAGCCGCCCCCCCAGAAGGTTTCCCAGGGTGTTGGTGTCGTTGGGCAGGATGATTTCCGTCATCTCCGACTGCGTGCTTGCCACCGTACGCACCGCGGGAAGGCTCTCATTTGCGTTCATGCGCCATCGCTCCAATGCCGCTCGCTTCTTTCATCTGTCCATCCGTCTTCGCCTCCGCTACAATGGGAAAGCCGGTGACTAACCTGGCCCGATGATCGAGCGAAGCCGCCCGCTCCAGTTTCGACAATCCGTGGCGATTTCGCAAATGCTGAAACTCAGTCAGGACACGATGGAAACGCCCACAGAAGGTATGGATAAGATTGCGCGGCTGAAGGAAATTCTCGCCCTGGATCCGAAGAACAGCTTCGCGCGCTACGGCATCGCCATGGAGCTTGCCGGTCGCGGAGAAACGGACGCGGCGCTGAAGGAGTTCGACGCGCTTCTTGCCAATGATCCCGAATACACCGCCGGATACTACATGTCCGCGCAAACGCTCTCCCGCGCCGGGCGCACCGCCGACGCTGTGGAGCGTCTCAAAACCGGCATTTCCTGTGCCGCCCGCAACGGCAACAGCCACGCGCTCAGCGAGATGCAGGGGATGCTCGACGACTTGAACCGCTAGATCGCACTCCCGAATGGCGGTTCGGAGCAATCGCTTGCCCGTGCTCGGGCCGATTCCGCATATATTCGCGCCAACTGTCATCTTTCCAATGTGCTTCGCATCTATAATTCCAGTATGGCGAAGTATTCGATTGTCGTTCCTTTTCACAATGAAGAGGAAAACGTCACAGTTCTATATGCCCGTTTGAAGCAGGTCATGGAGCAGGTGGGCGACAGCTTTGAGCTGGTCCTGGTCGATGACGGCTCGACCGACCGCACCTACAAACTGCTCGAAGAAATCGCCGCTGTCGACAGCCGCGTCCTGGTCGTCAAATTGCGCCGCAATTTTGGTCAAACCTCCGCCCTGGCTGCCGGATTTGATCACGCGTCAGGCGAATTCATCCTGGCCATGGATGGCGATCTTCAGCACGACCCCAACGACATTCCCGCGTTCCTCGAAAAACTTGACGAAGGCTATGGCGTCGTTTCCGGCTGGCGCAGAGACCGCATCGACAATTTCGTTATGCGGCGCATTCCCTCCCGCTGCGCCAACTGGCTCATGGCCAAGCTGTCGGGCGTTGATATTCACGACTTCGGCACCACCTTCAAGGCCTACCGGCGTGAAGTGATTCACAGCATCCCGCTTTACGGGGAAATGCACCGCTTCATTCCCGCGCTGGCCAGCTGGTATGGCGCGTCGATCTGCGAGATTCCCATCCGCAATGTCAATCGCGAGCGCGGCAAGAGCCACTACGGGATCGGCCGCACCTTTCGCGTCTTCTTCGACCTCATCACCATTCGCTTCCTGCTCAAATATATGACCCGGCCGATGCACTTCTTCGGCGGTCTGGGAGTGCTGGGTATGCTCATCGGCGGCGCCATCTCGGCGTTTCTGCTGGGCTTGAAGCTCCTCGATCCCACCAGCAGCCTGATGGATCAACATGGCCCGCTGCTGGTCCTTGGCGCAGTGTTGACCGTCGCCGGCTTGCAGATGCTGGCCATCGGTCTGCTCGGCGAACTGCTGGTGCGCCACTACTACACCAGCCAGCATCGCACACCCTATGCAATCGACCGGCTGGTGCGTCTCTCTGCGCCGGTTGAAGAGCATAATATGCTTTCTGACAATCAGAACGGCATGTTCTAACAGCATCCATAAAGGATCAGCGATCGGATGAGTTGCCGCGGGGTCAGCCGTGAGCGGTGGATTCATGCCTGGGTGCTTTCCGGCTGCAGCCACCATCTTTGACTACCCCGGCCTCCGCCTGTGAAGCAGTCCCTTAACCTGCGATTCCGGACCACTGACCGTTGGCCATTGATTCCTCGACTCTTGCGCCATCACCCCCTCAAGGTGCATTCTTGGCTGTTATGAAATCCATTCAGATTCAGGAAACCGGCGGGCCCGAGGCACTTCAACTGCTCGATCTTCCCATCCCGCAACCAGGGCCGGGGCAGGTGCTGATCCGCATTGAAGCTATCGGCGTCAACTTCGTCGAGATTTACTTCCGTAAAGGCGTCTACAAAGCGACCCTCCCTTTTACGCCGGGCACGGAAGCCGCCGGCACAGTGGAGGAACTGGGTCCCGGCGTAACCGGATTTGCCGCCGGTGATGCGGTCGCTTCGGTCAGTATCCTGGGCAGCTACGCCGAGTACGCGCTGGTTTCGGCGGCGCAACTGGTGAAAATCCCCGCCCCCGTCAGCGTTGAGCAAGCTGCAGCCGCAATGCTGCAGGGCATGACCGCACACTACCTCGCCTATTCCACCTTCCCGCTCAAGTCCGGTGAGACTGCATTGGTCCATGCCGGAGCCGGCGGCGTGGGCTTGCTGCTGACCCAGATGGCCGCAAGAATTGGCGCCCGCGTCATCACCACCGTCTCCACTCCGGAGAAAGCCGAGCTCTCGCGCGAGGCCGGCGCCAGCGACGTGATTCTTTACACCCAGCAGGATTTTTCTGCCGAAGTCAAACGCCTCACCGGCGGTCGCGGCGTCGATGTGGTCTACGACTCCGTGGGCAGAACCACCTTTGAAGGCAGCCTCAACTGCCTGCGCCCGCGCGGCCTCCTGGCGCTCTTCGGCGGAGCCAGCGGGCCGGTTCCCCCATTTGACCTGATTCAGCTCAGCGCCAAAGGCTCGCTCTTTGTTACCCGCCCCTCGCTCTGGCATTACATCTCCAGTCGTGAAGACCTGGAGTGGCGCGCCGGCGATGTGCTGGGCTGGGTCGCCGGCGGCGATCTCAAACTGCGTATGGAACATGTATTCGAGTTGGCCGACGCCGCGCGCGCGCAGACCGATCTGGAAGCGCGAAAGACCGCCGGAAAGATCTTGCTGGAACCGTGAACTTCAGCCAATAGCCGGTAGCGGGGATTTGGGCGCAGCAAGCTACGGGTCGCGAGGTGGATTCATGAAGAAAATCCTTGTTAGGCCCGACGATTCCGTCTTCGTCCTTACCGGCGCCGGCATCAGCGCCGAAAGCGGCCTCCCCGCCTTCCGCGCCTCTGACGGTCTCTGGGCCGGATATCGCGTTGAAGACGTCTGCACGCCCGATGCATGGCGGCGCGACCCGGCCGGCGTTTGGGCATTTTATGCTGCGCGCCGCGACGCCGGCCAAAAAGCTCTGCCCAATCCCGCCCACACCGCATTGGCCGAACTCGAAGCGCAGCTCCCCGGCCGCTTTTTTCTCTGTACGCAGAACGTCGACGATCTGCACGAGCGGGCCGGCTCCGTAAACCTGCTGCACATGCATGGCGAGTTGGCCAAATCCCGATGCGAACGCGAGTGCGGCCGCCCCCCGGTGGAAGATCGTACCGTCTACCGTGCGCTCGACGACGTGCCGCGTTGCCCTTGCGGCGGCAGGCTGCGCCCCCATATCGTCTTCTTCGGAGAAATTCCTCTCGAAATGGATCGCATCCAGGACGAAATCGCCAAAGCAAAGCTGATGCTCGTCGTCGGCACCAGCGGTTCTGTTTATCCGGCGGCCAGCTTTGTGCACTGGGCCCGCCAGCGCGGTGAGCGTACCGTCTATATCGGCCCAGAAGAGCCGCTCAATGCCTCGGCCTTTACCCATGTTCTGGAGGGCAAAGCCGGCGAGCTGCTGCCCGGCTTGATTCACGTCGAAAATATGTCATCCAATTAGCAGCTTTGCTCCCATCCCGCGCTCGCATGCCCTGCAACATTGCCCAACAGCTCAACTTTGCTCATGCGGCTCATTAACCAATCCCTGCATCTATACGTCAAATGCATGAACCATTCCTTCGACGCGTTCCCCGGGACCCTGCTGCGATCCATGAGCCGATATTATGACCATAGCCTACCTCAACCGCATCGCCACCGCTGTTCCAGCCTACGACATCCATCGCCCGTTTATCGATCTCGCTGAGAGCATGATTTCCAGTGACTCGGTTCGCAACCTTTTTCGCCGCATGGTGCGGCTTTCCGCCATCGAGCATCGCTACTCCTTCCTGCAGCCCATCCCCAACGGCGACGGTCAGTGGAGAGACGCGGAAGGACTCTACCAGCGCGGCAATTTTCCGCACACCGCACGCCGCATGCAGGCATTCGAGCAATTGGCTCCGCGGCTGGCGCGCTGTACCGTCGACAAGCTCAATCTCAGCGAAGCCGAGCGCCGTTCTATCTCGCACGTCATCGTTACATCCTGCACAGGTCTCTATGCGCCTGGTCTCGACTTCGATGTGGTTGCGCACCTCAGTCTCGACCCTTCGGTCGAGCGCACCATGATCGGATTCATGGGCTGCTACGCCGCCATCAACGCGCTTAAAACCGCGCATCACATCGTCCGCTCTGTAGCGGGTGCACAGGTTCTCATCCTCAGCCTCGAGCTTTGCACGCTTCACATGCAGGAAGTAGACAATCTCGAACAGTTGCTCTCGTTTCTGCTCTTCGCTGACGGTTGCGCGGCGTATCTCGTCAGCGCCCAGCCAATCGGCCTGGCCATCGACAGCTTTGCCGCCATCACCATTCCCGCTACCAGCGGCCTCATCACCTGGAGAATCCGCGAGCTGGGATTCGATATGCAGCTCTCCGGCCGCGTCCCCGCTGAGATCCGCCGCACGTTAGGCGAGGCGGGCAGCCGCGTCACTCGCGGCGATCCACATTCCATCGATCTCTGGGCCGTGCATCCTGGCGGACGCACCATCCTCGACTCGGTCGAGCAGGGCCTGAGCCTGCCGCCCGAGGCGCTCATCCATTCGCGCAACATCCTGGCGCGTTTCGGCAACATGTCCTCCGCCTCGGTGATGTTTGTCCTCGACCAGATCATGCGTCATGCGCGCAGCGGCCAGCAGGGCTGCGCCATCTCCTTCGGCCCTGGCGTAACCGCGGAGACGATGCTCTTTCATGCCGCCTAGCGCTCCCGATTTTCGCCACCGCGCGCAGCTCACCGAGTGGATGGACGATCTCGCCAGCCGCGATGAATTGCGCGCCTGCCTGCGCGATCTGGCCCGCGTAAATCACTGGCTTCTCGGCTATCGCCCGCTGCTTCACTGGCTCGAGAGCTCGTTGCCAGCTCAGAATTCGCACCCCGTACACATACTCGATGTAGGTTGCGGCTACGGCGACAGCCTGCGCCGAATCGAGCGCTGGGCAAAGGCGCGGCGCGTCAGCGTCGAACTTACCGGGCTCGATCTCAGCAATGAGATCATCGCCATCGCCGCCGGCGCCACTCCGCAGGCGAGCAACATTCGCTGGGTCACATCCGACGTCTTCGCCTACAAGCCCGGGAAGCCGATCCACCTCGTCATCAGCTCGCTCTTCACCCACCACCTCCCCGACCTGGATGTGATTCGCTTCGTGCAGTGGATGGAATTGCACGCAGTGCGAGGCTGGTTCGTCAACGATCTTTCCCGCCACCCCACCCCTTACTACCTCTTTCGAGCGTTTTCCAAGGTGATGGGCTTTCATCCCTACGTGCAGCACGACGGCCCCATCTCCATCGCGCGTTCGTTTGTTGCCGATGACTGGCGCCGCTATTGCGCCGCCGCCGGCCTTGCCCAGCACGAGGTCGCCATCCGGGGATTTACCCCCGGCCGCCTTTGTGTGGGCAGGAGAAAACCGCAATGAGCGAGTCGAGTGTCTAACCCGTTGCGCGCTGGGCGTGGGATGCGCTTTCCACGCGCAGAGTGACCACCTCGGCATGTGTCTCTCTGGCAGCGATGCGGCGGTCAAGATACACTTGTGAGGCGCCGAATCTCACTTCCGCCTGAATGCCCGCTTGGCCCAAGGTCTTCCACAGATGCGGTAAAAACGCGGCATCGCTGTACCAGCACAGCTCGCGCTCAGCCACGCCTTCGGCAAAGTAGCGCAGCGCGACAGCAGTCACCGGCGCGGCCGCAACCACCGCCGGATCGATGAGCCGCGAATGAAAGCGCAGCACCCGGCTGCCATCCGTACTCGTGCCTTCGGGAAACAGCAGCACCGGGAGGGGCAATCGCAGCCGCTGCTCAATTTCGGTCGCCGCGGCACTGGCGCTAGCGCGGCTGGTGCGCACCAGGAAAATCGTCCCCCCTGCCCGCGCCGCCTCACCAAAAACCGGCCAGCTTCCGATCTCCGATTTTGCAACGAAGGAACATGGCATCGCCGCCGCGAGAGTTACCACGTCCAGATAGCTGAGATGATTTGCTACTACCAGCCCGCGCGTCGGTGGGTGGCCGTAAATGCGGGCCTCAATGCCGAGGCTGGCCATCACATTGCGGCACGAAGACTGCAGCCACAGCGCACGCTGTTCCAGGGAAAGGGAGCCGCGCCAGCGAAGTCTCCAGTATTCGAAAATGCAACCGGCGAGAACCAGTCCCAGCGCCACAGCGCGCCGGAAGGCGCGCAGCTTCACTGCGTCAGAGGAGCGAGAAACCGGTTGCGCGCGGCAGTCGAAAGCAACCGGAGATCGAGCAGCGTAAGAAAGTCGATCGTGCGGAACTCGCGGTCCCAGGCCGGCGGCGCCGCAACGCGCGCGCCGATGGCCAGATAGGTCTTGAGCAGCTTGGGAACTTGCACGAATTGCGCCATGGGGATTGTGTCCACGGCAGGCATCGCAAACGATCGATCCGTCGTACAGGGCAACGGCTGTGCGTCTGCGCCCGGATGCTCGATGGGGCAGGCGTACGCAGTCGTCGGCGCGGTCTCGAATTCAGGGAGCACCCGGTAGTCCTCAAGCTGGCGATACATCTGCCAACCCTCCACTGGATCGTTCGAGTTCAGCGATGAGCAACCGATCAGGTAGCGCAGCCCCATGTCGTAAGCATACTGCGCAATGCCGCGCCACAGCAGCGTAAGCACCTCGGGAGTGCGGTGCTCACGGTCAATCGACGCGCGGCCCAGCTCCAGAATCTCCCTGCGCAGCGGCTCATAAGGAGCAAAACTGAATTCCTGCTCGGAATAGTAGCCCAGGTTCCCTTCCGCCGTCGCCCCCGATTGCATCCGATAAGTTCCCACGATGCGACGGCTCGACTTGTCCTCCACCAGCAAATGCTCGCAGACGCCATCGAACTGATCCGTGTCCAAGCCGGTCTCGTAGGAGCTGTCAAGGCCTTCACCTAACTCGATATTGAAAACCTTGAAGCGCAACCGGCATGCGGCGTGCCGGTCTTCTACTGTATCTGCGAGGCGAAGACGATAACTGCCGGTTTCCGCGTGAATTCTCGAACTCTGCCCCGGGTTTTGCTCGCTTGCAAAAGCCGCGGGTGCGGAGACTTTCGCCTGTGGCCCGGTGTTCAATACCGGACTTACTGGAGCCATTGGAGCTATCCCTGGAATCACAGGCTAATTATGTTTCCAGGATTATGAAAAAAAGGTCAAACAGAGGCAAAAGCTTCGCAAACTTCGAGCTATTAACGATGGACTAATCCGGAAGCTGTGCCCACACTGCCGGGCTATTCAGCAGGATCGTAATTCAAATACGGTCCCAGCCACCGTTCGACTTCCGCTACGCTCATCCCTTTTCGTTCGCTGTAATCCCCAACCTGGTCGCGGCCGATTTTGCCCAGCGAAAAATAACGTGACTCGGGATGCGCAAAATACAGCCCGCTTACGCTCGATCCCGGCCACATGGCAAACGATTCCGTCAACAGCATGCCGGTGTTTGCCTCTGCATCAAGCAATCGCCACAACCCGGCCTTTTCCGTGTGGTCCGGGCACGCGGGATAGCCTGCCGCCGGCCGGATGCCTCGATATTTTTCCTGAATAAGTTCGTCGTTATTCAGGTTCTCGTGGCGACCGTAACCCCATTCCTCGCGCACCCGCTTGTGCAGGCATTCTGCAAAAGCTTCGGCCAAGCGGTCGGCGAGCGCCTCGGCCATGATCGCGTTGTAGTCGTCATGCTGGGCGCGGAACCGGTCGCACAGCTCTTTCAAGCCAACCCCGCTGGTCACCGCAAACGCGCCAATGTGATCGCGCAGCCCACTCTCTGCTGGCGCGATAAAATCCGCCAGCGAGCGGCAAGGCTCATTCCCATCTCTGTCCGATTGCTGGCGCAGAAAATGGAACCGTTCCAGCACGTCGGTCCGGGCGCGGTCCGCGTATAGCTCTACATCGTCTCCCACCGCGCCGGCGTGAAAGAACCCGTAAACCCCGCGCGCCGTGATCAGCTTCTCATTCACCATGCGATCGAGCAGCGCATTGCCTTCGGCAAAAAGCTGCCGCGCCTGCGCGCCATGTTCCGCGTGCTCGAAGATGCGCGGATAAACGCCTTTCAGTCCCCACGCATGAAAGAAAGGCGACCAGTCGATGAACTCACGCAACCTGGCCAGTGGAAAACTGTCGAGCACGCGAATTCCCGTGAATTCCGGCACAGGCAAGTCTTCAGCGCGCCATGCAATAGGAGTATGCCGTTCGCGCGCGGTCTCGATGGAGACGAGCTTCAGTCGCGGCGCCGCATGGGCCTTGCGAATCGACTCGTATTCGGCGCGATACTGTTCCACAAAGGCGCTCTTTCCTTCTTCGCTCAGAAGGCTTGTGGTTACGGGCACGGCGCGGCTGGCATCGAGCACGTGCACTACCGGCTCGCTATAGTTGGGCGCAATCTTTACCGCCGTGTGCGCGCGGCTTGTGGTCGCACCGCCAATGAGCAGCGGCAGCTTGAATCCCTGCCGCTCCATCTCCCGCGCCACGTGCACCATCTCGTCGAGCGACGGCGTGATCAGCCCGCTCAATCCAATCAAATCTGCCCGTTCCGCTTTCGCCCGCTCCAGAATCTTCTCGCTCGGAACCATCACCCCCAGGTCGATGACCTCGTAGTTATTGCAGGCCAGCACCACGCCCACAATATTCTTCCCGATGTCGTGCACATCCCCCTTCACCGTGGCCAGCACGATCTTGCCCTGCGCTTTTACTTCCCGTCCCGCCGCCGCCAGTTCGGCCTTTTCGGCCTCCATGTAAGGCGTCAGGTAGGCCACCGCCTTCTTCATCACGCGCGCCGACTTCACCACCTGCGGCAAAAACATTTTGCCCGCGCCAAACAAGTCGCCTACCACGCTCATGCCCGCCATCAGCGGTCCCTCAATCACCGCCAACGGCCGCCCCAGCTTCTGTCGCGCTTCTTCGGTGTCTGCGTCGATGTACGCGTCGATCCCCTTTACCAGCGCGTGCGACAGCCGTTCTTCCACCGTCCCGCTCCGCCATTCCTCTATCTTCTTTTCGTTCTCCGCTGCTTGAGCGCCCGCAGACTTGAGCCTCTCGCCAAATTCCACCAGCCGCTCCGTGGCGTCAGGGCGCCGGTTCAGCAGCACATCCTCGACGAGTTCCTTTAATTGCGGCTCAATCTCCTCGTAAACCTCCAGCATTCCCGCGTTGACAATGCCCATGTCCATGCCCGCAGCAATGGCATGATAAAGAAACGCCGAATGCATGGCCTCGCGCACCTTGTTGTTGCCGCGAAAACTGAACGAGATGTTCGACACGCCGCCGGAAACCTTGGCATGCGGCAAATTGGACTTGATCCACCGCGTGGCGTTCATGAAGTCCAGAGCATAGTTGTTATGCTCTTCCATCCCCGTGGCCACGGTGAGAATGTTGGGATCGAAGATGACGTCTTCCGCCGGAAACTCGACCTCGTCAACGAGAATGCGATATGCACGTTCGCAGATGCGTATCTTGTCTTCGTAAGTGGCCGCCTGTCCCTGCTCGTCAAAGGCCATCACTACCGCGGCCGCGCCATACTTCAGAACAGCGGCGGCGTGCTCACGGAATTTCTCTTCGCCTTCTTTAAGCGAAATGGAATTCACGATGCCTTTGCCCTGAAGGCACTTCAGTCCCGCCTCAATTACCTTCCAGTTCGACGAGTCCACCATGAAGGGTATCTTGGCGACCTCCGGCTCGGCGGCCAGCAACTGCAGGAAACGGGTCATCGTGGCAACGCCGTCAATCATTCCCTCGTCCATGCACACGTCAAGCACGTTGGCGCCGTTCTCCACCTGCTGCCGCGCCACGCTTACTGCCTCTTCGAATTT
>JASHOY010000032.1 GCA_030038435.1 Acidobacteriaceae bacterium
TGCTAAAGGATCTTTTGGGGCTATCGGCGCAGTTGGACACGAGTTGCCAATATGAGTAAATCTCTGCGTTGGAAGATGGCTTACCTGATAACGGCCGCAATAGCTATCAGCTACTTCGACCGGCAGACGCTTCCGGTCGCCATCCACGCCATCCAGCGCCAGATTCCGGTCAGCAATATTCAGTTCTCGCATCTGCAGGCGGCCTTCCTGGCTGCGTACGCACTGATGTATGCCGGCAGCGGAAAGTTGATTGATGTGCTGGGGACGCGGAGGGGATTTCTGCTGATTATGCTGTGGTGGTCGCTGGCATGCGCCAGTCAGGGACTGGCGACCAGTGTGCCGGTGCTGGCCGTGAGCCTGTTCTTGCTAGGCATGGGCGAAGGGGGAGGATTTCCGGCGGCGACCAAAGCGATGGCGGAGTGGTTTCCCGCGCAGGAACGCTCTACCGCAATGGGTCTGATGAACGCAGGGACCGCAGTGGGCGCGGTTGCAGCGCCGCCCTTGATCGCCCTGACCCTGGCTCATCTGAGCTGGCGCTGGGTTTTCTTCCTGTCCGGCATGGTGGGTTTGTCGTGGACCATCTGGTGGATTCGCGACTACCATCCGGCGGCCTCGCATGCACGGCTCAGCCCGGGCGAGCGCCAGGAACTTGGCGAGGTGCTTGCGCCCCAGGAGAAGAGCCGCGGGAAGGTGCGGTGGATCGATTTGTTCCGCTATCCGCAGGTTTCCGGGCTGGTGGCAGCTAAATTCCTCAGCGATGCAGCTTGGTATTTCTATATTTTCTGGCTGCCGAAATATCTATACGATGTACACCACTTCAATACCAAGGAAGTGGGCTATTTCGCCTGGGTTCCCTATGCCGCCGCGGGCGTGGGCAGCCTGACGGGCGGCTGGTTTTCAAGCAAGCTGATCCGGCGCGGTCTTTCGCTGAACTTGTCGCGCAAGATCGCGCTGGGTGCAAGCGCCGGAGTGATGCCGTCGATCCTCCTGGTGATGCATGCGCCCGTCGACTTTGTAATTGTGCTCTTCAGCATTGCCTTTGCCGGCCAGCAATCGTGGTCCACGCTGGTGATGACGCTGCCATCGGATATTGTTCCTGCCAGCGTGGTGGGCTCATTCGCGGGTCTGGTTGGCTTTGGCGGTGCGATGGGCGGCATCGTTTTCGGCCTGGCGGTCGGAGAGTTGCTCGGCCATGGCTTGGGCTACGGCCCGGTATTTGCCATTGTCAGCGTGCTGCATTTAATTGCATTCGCAGTGATTCTGCTTACCAATCGAGTGATTGGACCAATTGATTTTCAGACCAGGATGGCTGGCGTGGCGGCGGCCTGAGAATCGATGTCCAGAGGAGAGATGTGAAGGTGGAGAAACCAACCAGGACCATCGGAATTATTCATGCGATTCATTTGACCATTCGCGCCATGCAACCGTTTCTGGAACGCTATATTCCCGACATCGAAGTCATGCATCTTTGCGATGACACCATTCAGCGCGACAACATCGCTGCGGGCGTCGGCGTAATCCCGAAACACAACTATTTCCGCTTTGCGCAATATGCGCACAACCTGCAGGAGTCCGGTGTTGAGCTGATTCTTCTGGCCTGCTCCACGTTCAACTATGCCGCCGAACTTGCCCGGCCCATGATCGATATTCCAATTCTGCAAATCGATCGGCCGATGATGGAGCTTGCCGTCGAGCGAGGGCCCCGCGTGGGAATGCTGGCCACGCTTGCCACCACCGTGCCCTCGTCGGAACGTCTGCTGCGGATTGTTGCTGCGGAGAAGGGCCGCCCGGTTGAAATCATCACCGTGCTTTGCCCTGAAGCCTTCGCAGCCATTCAAAAAGGCGACAGCGGAACCCACAACAGGATTCTGCTGGAAGAGATCGACAAGCTATCCCGCAAAGTTGATTCCATTGTCATGGCGCAGCTTTCGATGTCGGCGGTGGAACCTTTCCTGGGCGAGACTGCGGTGCCCGTCTTTAACAGCGGAACCTCCGGTTTTGGCTACATTCGCGAAAGACTTTATGGAACTGTGCGCCGTGAGGTTCATGTATGACGGCATCTTCAACAGTCCAGGCATCGCCGGCGCGCGTCTATGGTTACGGTGCTGCGCACACGGCTGAGATGATTGCCGATCTCTCGCGGCGGGCCTACGAGTATCGCGCACAAGTGTTGCGGATGGTTTATGGGCGCATATCCGGACATATCGGAGGGGCGTTTTCGATAGCCGAGATTCTGGCCTGCCTTTGCTTTCATCAATTGCGAATTGATCCTGCCAATCCTGGGTGGTCGGATCGCGATCGCATGGTTTTTTCCAAGGGACACGCATGCGCGATGCTCTATACCTGCCTCGCACATCGCGGGTATTTTTCCGTGTCGGAGCTGCCGACCTTTCGCGGCATCAACAGCCGTTTACAGGGACATCCCGAACCGCAGAAGACGCCCGGCGTGGAAGTCGCTGCAGGGCCGCTGGGACACGGCGTGGCGATCGCATCGGGCATGGCTCTGGCAGCGCGCATGGACGGCTCGAGGCGCAGAATCTACGCAGTTCTGGGCGACGGCGAACTGAATAGCGGCGTGATCTGGGAAGGCGTGATGGTGGGCGCCAAGTTCGCCCTCGATAACCTGAAGGTGATCGTGGACTACAACGGCGTGCAGCAGACCGGGACCACGGGCCAAGTGATGCCCACGGAACCCATCGCCGACAAGTGGGCCGCATTCAACTGGCATGTCATGGAAATCCACGGCCACAACGTCGCGGAAATCCTGGCGGCACTGGACCTTGCTGACGAAATCCATGGGCGACCCACCGTGATGATTGCGCACACCACCAAAGGCAAGGGTGTGAGCTTCATGGAGAACCAGCCGGCGTGGCACGGAGGCATACCCAACGATGAGCAGTTCCGCGACGCACTGGCTCAACTGGAAGAGAGGGCGGGCGAATGGAGACTCTGATTCGAAATCCTTTCGGCAGCCCCGTGCTCATGCGTAAGGCCTATGGGGAAGCCCTGGTTCAGCTGGGCGCGCAGCGCGACGACGTTGTGGTGCTCAGCGCGGATGTCCAAAGCTCCGATTTCAGCTTCATGTTTGAGGCCACCTACCCCCGGCGCTTCATCAACGTGGGCATTGCCGAACCGGCGCTGGTCGACGTCGCCGTGGGCCTGGCCAACGGCGGCAAGATTCCCGTCGCCAATACCTTCGCTTTTCTATTCGCTACGCGCGCATTGGAAATGATACGCACGCATCTCTGTTATGGCGGCGCCAACGTCAAACTTGCAGCGGCCTATGCGGGGCTTTCCGACTCGTTCGATGGTCCGACGCATCAAACGGTTTCCGATCTTGCTATCCTGCGCAGCCTTCCCCAAATGACGATCGTTGTTCCCGCCGATCCGCTCGCCGTCGAAAAGCTGCTGCCGCAGGTGGTGGCGTGGAACGGGCCGGTCTATTTCCGGCTTTGCCGCAACGAATTGCCGCAGATCTTTACCCAGAGCTACGCACCGGAAATCGGGAAAGGCATCACCCTGATCGACGGCGAAGACGCCACCGTGATTGCCTGCGGCGTGATGGTCGCCTGCGCGCTTGAGGCGGCGCAGAGGCTGGCGCCAAATGGCATCCGGCTGCGCGTTGTCGAAATGCATACCATCAAGCCTCTGGATACAGAGCTGATCGTGCGCTGTGCGCAGGAGACGGGCGCGATCGTCACTGCGGAAGAACATTCCATTATCGGCGGCCTGGGAGGCGCGGTAGCCGAGTGCTTATCGCAATGCGCGCCGGTTCCGCTGCAGCGCGTCGGCGTCGATGACACCTTTGCAGAGTCCGGCCCCTACAGCGAACTGCTCGACAAGTACGGACTGAGCGCGAACGCGGTCACGGCAGCCGTAGGGAACGTTCTGAAACACAAGCAGACAAGCTCGACCCATGCAAGCAGTGGAGTTTTCTAAATGATGAAGCAGATTACGCTCCCTTATGGCCACGAAGAACGAACCATCGAGATTCCGCAAGAAAATCTTGCATGGGTCGAAGGTCCGCGCCATGCGGCACCGGTCCCGGATATCGAAACCGCGATCCGCCACGCGATTCGGAACCCTATCGGGTCGCCCACGATCGCGGAACTGGTAGCCCGCCACGGCCAACGAACTTTGCTGCTCGTGGATGACAGCACGCGCAGCACGCCGCAAAAGCTTATTCTGCCCATTCTTCTGGATGAGCTGAACGCAGCAGGCGTACCCGACAGCGAAATCTCGGGAATCATCGCCCTGGGAACTCATCGCTGGATGAGCCAGCCCGAGATTGCCGACCGGGTCGGCAAGAATGTTTTGCATCGTATTCAGGTGACCAACCTTTCGCATGACTCAAAAGATTTCGACGACCTCGGCGTCACCCCGCTCGGGATTCCCATCCATGTCAGCCGCCGGTATCTCGAAACCCCTATTACAATTGCGGTCGGCAACATCATTCCCCACATGTATGCGGGGTGGGCAGGCGGCGCGAAGATGGTGCAGCCGGGCGTGACCAGTGCACTGACTACGGGAAGAACCCATCTGATCGCTGGTCCGCGCGTCTACG
>JASHOY010000240.1 GCA_030038435.1 Acidobacteriaceae bacterium
TAGAGGCTGACCCAATTTAGTAACTGAGCCGATGTAGAAATTGATCCGATTTAGAAGCTGACTCGATGTAGAAGCTGAGCCAATGTAGAAACTCATGTAGAGTCCTTACCGCCTCCCCGCCAACAGGGGTTCTCTCTGGCTCCCTGGCTCCGGCCTAACCCGGCCAAAATGGCTCCGTTTTAAACCGGCGCTGACAACCGGGAAGGCCCATATTGAATTTGTCATATCCGACTGCTTTCATCTTGGCCATCAACTTATCCATGATGGAATTCGCCTGCGGCCTCGGCACGAGCCCGTAATGAATCGCGATGCCGTTCACCCACAAGAAGTAGTAGTCGTGCAGTTCGCCGTCGGCGCTGCGCCAGCCCCCAAGTACACCGGTCGTCGGGTCGAAAAAGGTCTTGTAGAAGATGTTCCGCAGCTTTTCCGCTGCCGCCTTATACGTGATCTCATCTTCGTGTTTTCCCAGCCGCGCCGCAAGCACGGCCATGTCGCGCAGCGCACGGTAAGCCAATGCATTTGCGTATGCATCCTCGTATCCGAAACCAATCGTGTCCCACCAGTTTGATGGCCTCACCTTGGGAAAACCATCGGGCCAGATGCCGGAGTTGCCGCTGACGCTGTACTTCACGAGGCCGTTGCTGTTGGTGTCAGTGGCGAGCATGGATTCCGCCCACCCGCGGATGCCGCTGTAATTTGCGGCGAGCCAGGCGTCGCTGTGGCCCTCACGCACGCAGTTGGCGGCTGCAATCAGCATGGAGGGCATGGTATCGGACGATGGCGTAGGGAAATTGCCCGGAGCCGGCAGGCCATAGGCCGTTCCGCCCGCAAGAATGCGGTCGAGCGTTTCGCGAACCACGTCCAATGCGGTGAGCCCTGCGGCCAGCGGCGGAGTAAGCGCCGCAACGTCCGCGTACTCGTAGTAGCAGAAAGCGCAGCTTGTACTTGATGTATTGTTGGCGAGAGCCTTCAACGAGGGGTTCAATTGCATTACGTTCAGCCAGTTTCGCCGGAACGGATCGAAGCGTGGATCGTCATCGATGCCTGGCAGGCGCGGGTAGATGGCCGTAACGTCAAGCGTGTAGGCAATGCGCCTGGTTGCCGCGGTGGCAGCGGGCAACGTGAGCGTCGCCAAGGTCGACCTGTGCTCCGAACGGTACCCGACGGTGGTCCCCGGTGCTCCATCCGCTGTTAACCGTATTGAGCCTTGGCCCGGCAGATGAACGAGCGCCGGCAGGCGAAGGTTCCCGTCGTCAGCGAAGATACCTAGCACAGTTGAATGGCACTTTGCCAAATCGAAGTGAAAGACGAACGGCGCAGTCATGGGTCCCGGGCACCATTCCGTAGTCAACTGAATCCTTTTGTCCGAAAGCTCTATCGCCCAAGCTGGAGGGTCGGTAGGACTTTCGTCGATCGATCGGTACTCGATTCGATGCGCCGCGCTGCCGAGCCTAACGTCTGATACTGTAAACCCTGCCATACTTGGCGGTTCGAGGACATTGGCGCCGCGCTTCCCCTCACCCAAGCCATCAATATTGAGGCTCACGAATTCAGGTGCTATGGGCGATAGGTGCGCCTCAATGCTGTTCGATGTAAAGGTAAGCAACGGGCCGGCATCCCCTTGCGCTCTTGCAGACTGCCCATGACGCAGCATCAGGACGCCTGCGGTTGCTCCACCTGCGGTTTTCAAAAACTCTCTTCGCTTCAACCTGTCACCTCATTTGACATTTGGCTTTCGAATCGCAACGGCGCTCGGTAGGTTTGCGATGAAGCACATCGGATCTGACCGAGCGGTGGCCACAACGCGCTCTTAATCTCCGGCGGAGAATTCCTCGCCGTCCAGTTCAAGCGTTTTCATTGCACCACCACTGCCACAAGCCACAGACCAACCTGCGTGTCCGGAATTTATGACTTGCTAACTTTCTCAGCTTCATTGTGGCTCTCTCCCGGCTTATCCAATTTGCTTCCAACTGACCACGCTATAGCTCAAAGCGCCCTCCGTGCTGGGCCGTCCGTTTGTCCAACTCAGGCACAGCGTTCCTTTGCCGTCTCGGAGCGTAAACGGCAGCGAGCCGTCGCCGTAAATGCGAGCAGTCAGGCGCCGTGCCTCCGGGGTACCGCTGTGCAATCCCACTTCTGCCCAGGGAACAATGCTTCCGCTCTTCACGTATACAGGGATTTTGTCCGTTGTGGCGGGAACGTCGAAATCCGATCCGCCTCCCACTGCTTGGCCCGTCCAGAAATCGTGCCATTGGCCCTCAGGCAGCACCACTGTGCGTCCCGGCTCGCCCGCGAAGAGCGGCGCCACCATCATGCGGTCGCCGACCATATACTGGTCGTCCACGCGGTACAGGCGATTTTCTTTCGGTGCATCAAGTACCAATGCACGGAACGGCGGCGTTCCATCGTTCGCATATCGCTGAAAGGCAGCCTTGAGATATGGAGCAAGCTGCATTCTCCATCCAATGATCTCGCGGCATTTGGTTTCCAGCTTTTCCCATCCGTCTAACAGTTGGCCGGCATTGTTGAGCCGCCTGTTTAACTGCTTCCACGGGGGATTCTTGATGTACCAGCCATTCACCATAGCAAGCGGCGAGAATACTACGCTCTGTAAACGCCGCAGCAAATCCTCTTCGCTCACTGCATCGCGAACCTCCGGACACCACAGCAAGCCACTGAATCCAGAGTTCACCAGTGCGCGAATAAAATCGCGATGATTGTAAAGATCGCTATAGAGTACGAAGGGATACGGTGTGGCGAGTGCGCCGCTGGAGCGAACCAGGTTGTACGTCAGTTGCCGCCGTTTCCGATATTCGTTCCAGATTGCCATCTGGTAGCGCAAACCGAAGAGCGAGTGCATCTGCTCGCCGTCAACACCCGACGCGAATGCGCTGCACTCCGGGAATGACCACCCGCCGGTGTAGTCGGAATTGTCGCATTCGTCAATTTTGAAACCGCTCACGCCCATGTCGATGAGGTTCTTGCCGTGATAAGCACCGAAGGCCGCTCGCGCCGGTTCTCCCGCAAAATCTGGCACCAACCCTCCCCACACGCCGAAGTTGCCGGAATGCGGTTGAATTTCGGGAAAAATCGGTGAAGCCGGGTGCGTAAAGGCGTGCTCCCACAGATTCACCTTGTAGTTCATCTCTCCGGCTGCGCGCACAAAAGCTGGCGGATCAGCGAAGCGATCCTTGTTCCATACGAAGGTGCAGGAGTATGCGTGCGTCTGCCATCCGGCTTCGAGGCCGATCACGTCGCACGGAATTTTGCGGTCACGGAATTCGCGCGCCAGCGCCAACGCACTCTCCTGCGTTGCGCGCGACTCGGGCCGATACCAGAACCCCAGTCCCCACTCCGGCACTTCCGGGCCGCCACCGGAAAACACGTTGTAGCGCCGCACCGCATCGAGCATCTGCGGCCCGGCAAATAGATAAACGTCGACACCCACTGCGTGCGGCACTTCTACTGTCACCAGTCCCTCATCGCCGTCCTGGATGTTATGCGTGTAATTGGGATCGGGATTCGCAGTCGTAATGCTATCCACAGCGTGGGTAGGCTCGGGGCGTGCGTCGCCAAAATAAAATGTGGCGTACCGTGCCGTATCTATGAGAATTCCAATTCCTTCAGTCGTTACATAAAACGGCACCGGGGCATGTGAGTCACCGGTATCAAATTTAGGATCGGCGTTCACCCGCGCAATCTTCTTTTTTCCGCGTTGCGCGAAAGAGAGAAACTGCAAGCCAAATCCGTAAATCTGTTCATTTGGCCGTAGTGGCAATTGGACAACGCAGCCGCGTTCCATTTGGCTACCGTGAATCGCCGGCAGCGGCACCGAATTCACACGGGGCAGGTTCGCAAAGGCGGCGGACTGCGGAGGGACAAGACGGGTCGACACGGGGGTAAGCCGCTCCGGTATTCCCAACCTTGCCCGCCATACGCCCGAAAAAACTTCGTTCCACTGCATTGCGGGAGAACGGATGCTCCCAGTCTCAGCGGAAACCGGCATCTGCTGCGCCATGCTTTCGGTGCTCAGAAGGCCGGAGAGCCCCGCCGCTGTTCCGGCTGCCAATGCCTTCGCGAGCGTACGTCGCGTCAACCCCATTTCGTTTTCTCCCCTTTGAGGATTTCCCTCATCCCACTTTACAATTGCTTCACGAGGATCAGGCTCCACAGCTCGATCGCCGTCTGAACCACTAGGTTTCCGTGCTCATCGGCGCGACGCTCTCTTCGCCGTATCTCACGCGTGGGCGGCGGGTAGTTATAGGCGAGCGCAATGCCCAGTTGTGCGAAGAAATCCGACAAAAATATGACATCCACTCACTCCCCGGCGCCCCGTCGTGGTTCTTGGCGCATGGTGCGTATGTTCAGGTCAGATGTCTGTAGCCGTAATGCATGCAGCCATCGGTTTGCCGATTACCGCAGCGGAACAGCGAGGAGGGTGTAGTAGTCATTAGTGAGAAAACCTTCATAACCCATGAGTTCGACATCCCACCGCCGTCAGTCATTCCATCGCCCTTTGGCGCCAACCATGCGGATCGAGGGGTTAAGAAAATGTTGACGGACCCGGTCGGCGTCGGGATTGAGGTAGGTGTGTGCACACAGCAGCGACATGCGCAGGGCGTTGCCGACCCGCGTCATAGCCATACTTGGAATTGTTGGTCTTGCTCGGCAAGCTTGGCATGTTAAATCCGCCAGCCGGAACCATAGCAGGCATCCGGCTGGCAAGGAAGAGTATCTACCAGGTGATGCGTCCTACAAACTGATATTGGCGGTTCGGATAGTTCCCGCCGCTGGAGGTGCCAAGCTGGAAGGTTCCAAAGTTCGAGTCGCTCACCGTAGTGTCGTAGCCCGATGAGCTCTGGATGATGTGGTTCATGGCGTTGAACACGTCCATGCGCAGTTCTAGTTTGAGACGTTCATGCAGAGTGAATGTTTTGCTCAAGTCCGCGTCCTGCGTAACGATTCGCTGCAAGCGAACTCCTGTGTACTCGACATCCGGAATTTCCCCATAGTTGCTTAGAATTTGGATAAAGTTAGCTGCTGTGCAGCCCGCCTTAACCGAGTAGCCTTCCAGCGTAACTTCGCCTGTGTTCGGATCGCGTGTGCCCACGCAAGGTTTGAACGCCTGGATGTAGGAGTTCTTGCCTGCGCCCTGGTCGCCGGGCCAGTACGGATTCGAATTGCCAGGCCAGT
>JASHOY010000241.1 GCA_030038435.1 Acidobacteriaceae bacterium
GCATGCTGATCTCTTCGGCGAAGCGCCTGTGCCGATCCTCGTAGTGGGGGTCGCTCAGGGGCAGAGACAGGAACTTGATGGCCATGGGCTGACCGGTATCGACGCGCAGATACTTCCAAACCGAGCCCATGCCGCCCCTTCCCAGAAACTCCTGGCGAAGATATGGTCCGATCCGTTCCGGCGGAGTGAAGTTCGGCGATCGCTGTGCCTCGGAGAGCGCCCGATCGACAACCTGAGTCACTTGATGGCCGAGCCCTGAGACCCCGCGCTTGTCCTCTTCCAGCATGGCGAGGACTTCGCTGCTCAAATCGAGGTCATCCACAGATGCCGCAGCGACAAAGGCCCGACGTTCATTCTCGGGGAGCTCAACAGCCGAGTCAAACAGCTCCTGAATCCGTTGCCACCGTCGGGCATTCATTTCTCACGCCTCCCTGCCTTTACGAACCCTGCTGGCAAGCCAGGCGCTGGCTACGCGGAGATCCCGCTGGACGGTTCGGGAAGCAACTTTGAGCTGCGCAGCCGTCTCCTCCAGCGTGTACCCAAAGAACTTCATAAAGACAATCACGTCCGCCTGGCGTTCGCTCGCCTCAGCCAGTTCGTCGAGGGCGCGGTTCAGGTCCAGGAATTCTATGGGGGGCATCATTACCTTGCCCACGCGTTCAGTGAGCGTCACCTGCTTCACCCCGCCGCCATGCATGGCGCAGAGCGACTTGCGCACCGAATCGACGAGAACATGGCGCATGGCCTGCGCAACCAGCCCCTTGAAACGCGGATCTTCGGGAGGCGGAAGCTTGGACCAGGCGTGGAGTTTGATAAGGGCATCGTGGACCAGGGCAGTTCGCGTCAGGTTTCTCACCGGCATGCGCCGGTGGAGGACCCAGGCGATGCGTTTCAACTCGACATACTGCTCCTGGGAAATAGACACGAATTCGTTCGAGGCGGTCTCATCCATACAAACTCCGGGGCAATCCGGAGAGCTTGGGTTGGAACCGCCCGACGATTTGGTCGCCATGTCAGCTTTTTCCCGCGATTTTCGTATTAACCAGGGAAGCTTCGCTTGCTGGGGGATGAACGCATCCTAGCACCCTACTGCGCCCTTGTCCAAGAGACTGAGCCCGGGCTCAGTATGTCTGGCTGTACACCAGCATGCCGGCCACTCCGAAAAGCACTTCCATCCTTTGTCCGTCTCTCGCACTCTTTCTCGTATTTCAAGTTAGGGACCAGCCGCAGCATTTCAGCGCCCCGGGAGACGGCGCGGACGGGCAAGCCGGGACGCGGAATCGCGGAGGGTAAGGAGTACACAATGAGAAGGATTGCACCCACAGCGTTTTGGAGTCTGACTTATTTCCTGCTCGTTTTTTGTTGTTTGACGATTCCGAGCGGCATGATGGCGCAAGCGCGGAAGCCGCTCACGGCGGCAGACCTGGCCCAGATGAAGTCTATGGGATTCGACGATCAGACCATCATCAACGCCATCGCCGCGGATGGAATTTCACTGGATACGTCGCTTCAAGGAATAGAAGCCTTGAAGAAATTCGGGCTCAGCGACAAGGTCATCAGCGCCGCCTTGGCCGCGGCCGCGCCGAAGCCGACGGCTTCCGGGGACCCTTCGGCAGAGAGCGGCCTTCCCGACGAAATTGGCATCTACGCGCGCGTCAAAGGTCAGTTGACGCCTTTGCCGGTTGAGATTGTGAATTTCAAGACCGCCGGAACGCTGGGGACAGCCTTTACCTACGGCATCAGGAAAACCAAGATTCAAGGCACCGTTCCCGGAGAAAAGAGTTCGGCCCAACTGGCGCTCCCCGTGACGTTTGTGTTGCGCTGCCCCGACGGCACGGCGCCGAATGAGTACCAGTTGATTCAACTGCAATTGAAAAATGGTTCGCGCGAATATACGGCAGGCAAGGGGAATATCGCCGGAGCCTCCGCAGGAGTAGACAAGGAGGCGGTGACGATCAGTTTTGAGAAGATTGGCCGGGATACTTACAAAGGCACCATTGCTGACCTGAAGAAAGGCGAGTACGGATTCCTCGCACCTGGCACTGTAGTTTCAGCCACGTCTGCTTCGAATGGAAAGATGTACAGCTTCGGAATTCCCGAATAGCAAACTTCAATCTGCTTCGCGGTTGACTACCCGCAATGCAAGGATACGGGCCGCCCGGGAGCGAGTCGCGACTCTGCCGTCCTTTCGGCGCGTTTCTCGTTTTAATCAATGAGGTAGAAGGGGACGGCTAACTAGCCAAGGGCTTCGCCCTTGATATCCCTTTGTTGCTCGTGGAAGGCGTGGGTGGAATAACCTTCGGAGTATCTCACCACTCTGGAGGTGGCCATGAACGCCTTCTACGAGCACCACGAGCATAGCATTCGTGCTGCATATCGCTGCTTCGACCGCATCCTTCTGAACGGGCTGATTCAGCCGTTTCAGCAACCCGAGCGAGTCGTTGGTTTCTTCAGTTTCTACCGGAAGCTGTTTCCGGTAACACGCAAGGTTCTGACCGAGATTGCGGACCGGTTTCAGAACTGGGTCAAGGAGAAGTCGGAGAAATGGGAGGCGCCGATCCTTGATGCACCCATGGGACGACGAGACGACTTCGTCGAACCCTACTTCCACGGGGCCAAACCCGACAAGGTGGTAGCCATCATCAAGGCCCGTGAGCCGGCCAGGATTATGACCGCCATCGGCACGGCGAAGGACAACCGCTGGCACCTGCAGATCGCGCAACGCTGGGTGATGCAGTACAACTTCTACGTGAACGACTCCCGCTGGGGCCGGATGTTTGTGCGCATGTGCCCCTACCTGCCCTTCTCGGCGCGGGTATGTCTCAATCAGCATCATTGGCTAGCCAATCGTCTGCGGGAAGAAAATATCGATTTCGGCAAGACTTCCAATGCATTTCTAAGATGCGGCAACTTTGCACGCCTGCAGGAACTGGCCAATTCACTCACCCCACAAGATCTGCTGACTTGCGGGCGGAAATGGCTGGCCGCATTCACGCCTTTCTTCAAAGAACAGGAACGCAAACAGGCCGGTTGCCAGCACCGGCTGTTCTTCGCTCAGGTTGAATATTGCGACAACCTGATTTTCCATCGTCGGGCGGCGCTGGATGCCTTGGGCGAGCGGTTACTGGATGCCAACCGCACCATCGGCCAACCGGATAAGATCACCGTCATCTTCGGCCGCAAGGTCACCACTCGCTACCGGGGGAAGCTGCAGACGGAAATCGAAGACATGCATCTGCCCAATCCGGTGATCCGCAGCCACTACGGCAACGGTTTCATCAAGCAGTACGTTCGCGACCATCTGATGCTGCGCACCGAGGCAGCGACCAACAACGTCAACGATTATGGAGTGAAGAAATCGGTGGAGAACCTGCCGCAACTGCGCCAAAAGCTCTCCACCATCAACGATAACTATCAGAGCATCCAGCAGGATATTCTGGAAACCTTCGTGGACCGGGGACAGCTGCGCAAACTCGCCGCGCCCACCGTCCTGCCCACCGGCAAGCGCATACCCGGCCTGAAGCTCGATCACCCGCGTCAGCTGGCGCTCATGCACGCCCTGGTCCGCTTCGCCCAAGTGGCCGCCGGATCATCGTTCACCACTGCGGAGATCCATCCCTATGTGGCCGAAGCGCTCGGCTGTTCCATCTCCACCTACAGCCTGGCATCCTTGCGCTACGATCTGTCCAAGCTCCGCGCCAAGAACCTGGTCGAAAAACTGCCTCACTCCCGACGCTACCGATTGCCGCCCAGTGGCTATTCGGTGTGCCTCATCTTCCTCAAACTCTTCGAGCGTATCTATGCTCCACTCACCGCCGGGCTGCTATCCCCTCTCTCCGGTGATCGCATACTCCAGCAGACGAAGCGATCTCAGCTCGACCGCCTATATCAGCGGATCATCGACGACCTCGACAAGCTCATCCATGCCATCGGCCTCAAGGCCGCTTAAGCTCCGCGAAACGAGAACAAAATCCCCGTTACCCTGCCCATAACGGTCTAACTTTCCTACACTGAATCGTCAGGACGTCTCCCAAACATTTCCCCAGGCCAATGCTCAAAATCGAAATCCTGAAGCGGTCACCCAATGAACCGAGGTCTTTTTGTCTATCCCCGTAATCGGCAAAGCGTGTTGGCAAACTTCCGAAGATCGGGCTGAATGCGGCCAACTCCCGCAGCCAGGCGAATCTTCGTGGTGTGGCTCGTATTTTGGGCTAGCGGGTTTTCCAACCTGGCGGCCAGAGCGCAAAGCGGGGAATGGGCCTGGATGGCTGGCGGCGGCAGCGACACTGTGGATCAGCCAGGCGTTTACGGCGCCTTAGGCACGCCAGCCGCTGGGAACCTTCCCGGCGCTGGTCTCTCAGCGTTGAGTTGGACCGACAGCAGCGGCCGTCTCGGGCTCTTTGGAGGAGTAGGAGAAAACGATGCCGGAGCGGGTGATCTCAACGATCTTTGGGAATATACCCCTCAGGCGTCTGCCGCCACGCCAAGCTTTTCCCCCGCCGGAGGTACCTACACCACAGCGCAGACAGTGACCATAAGCGATACCACCAGCGGCGCGACCATCTTCTATACCACCGACGGAAGCACGCCGACCACCTCCTCGAACGAGTACACCGGGCCGATAGACGTAACCAGCACGGAGACCTCTAACGCGATTGCAGTTGCCAGCGAAAGTACTTCGAGTGCAGTTGCCACAGCTACAAACACCGTCAACCTTCCCGCGGCGGCCATGCCCACTTTTTCCCCGCGGGAGGCACCTACACTTCATCACAGTCAGTGACGATCACCGATTCAACCAGCGGCGCGGCGATTTGTTACACCACGAATGGAGCAACGCCCACGGTATCGTCAACCGCGTACACCGGTCCGATTTTCCGGGAGCAATTCGGAGACGATCGAGGCCACTGCAACAGCGAGCGGTTACTCGACCAACGCCGTGGCCAGCGCAACTTGTACCATCAAAGTTCCCTTCATCTCAGTGGCAGTGAGCCTTTCCAGCGGCGTGATTTACAAGCAGACGGTTACGCTTACTGCGACGACGAGTCAGTCCGTCCTTGGCGGCCGGTGGTGGATCACGGAAGATGGATTTAGCTGCACCGCAAACGGAGTCGCTTGCGGTGCAGCGCCCAATATCGCCGGAGGCGGATTCACGCAAACGACTTCACCGTTGAGCGCAGGCACGCATACCTTCTATGTCTACTATTCGGCGACAGCGTCCGTAGCCATTCCGCTTACGGTGCAGTAAGAGATCGCTCCACCACAGCGCGTTTTCGCTCAGGCACGAACTGCGGGATTGCTGCCGATCAGTTAACTTCCGGTGCATTCACTCGCTTACCCGCTACTCTGTCCTGAGCGCTTCCATGGGCTCCACCCTTGCTGCGCGCCGCGCCGGCAGCGCTGCGGCAACCGCTGCCACCAGCAGCACCACGAGCGTCACCGGCACATACACCTCCGGGCTCATCGTCGATACGCCAAAAAGCTGGCTCTTCAGTACTCGAGTCGCCAGCAACGATACCGGCAGCGCCACGAGGACGCTCGTGCCCACCAGCTTCAGCACGTCCTGCAAGACCAGCACCACAACGCTCGTCCGATCCGCTCCCAGCGCCATGCGCACGCCGATTTCCCGCGCCCGCTGCGCGGTTGCGTAGGCCAGCACTCCGTAGAGCCCCACCGCCGCCAGCAGCATGGCCAGCGCCCCGAAACAGACCGCCAGCAGAGCCACCATCCGTTGGTCGCTGATGTCCTGGCTGATCTCGCCCTGCATCGTGGTCAAACCGTCCAGCGCCAGCTTCGAGTCCACCTGACGCATCGCTTGCCGGATCAAACCCATCGCCGACGCCGGCGCGCCCCACGTGCGCACGTAGTAATACGTTTCCGGTACATTGGTCTGCTGCGCGATCGGCGCATACATCGCCATCTTCACCGTGCCGCTCACATTGCGATGCAGATAGTTCCGAACCACGCCCACAACCTGCAGGTTGTAAGTCACCTTTCCGGCGCCCAGGGCCAGCACGTGGCCAATGGCTTTTTGCGGAGTCCCGAAAAACCGGTCTGCCAGCGCCTCGTTGACCACAACCACTTTGGGATGGTTCATGTCATCCTGATCCGTAAGCTCCCGGCCCGCCATCAATGGAACCTTTAGCGTCGCGAAGTACCCGGGCGTGACCATGGCCTTCTCGGCATTCATGTCCTCACCTTCGTGCGGCGTGTACCCTTCAACGCTGATGTTGCCGCTGTTGCCGTTGTCCGCCAGTTCCGGATCGGTGGTGGCGCCTACGCGCTCCACGCCCGGCAGCGCTGCCAGCGTCTCCACCAGCCGCCGATCCAGCGGCACCACGGCGCTCGCGTTATAACCGGCCAGGCGCGGATCGACTCCAAATGTGATCAAGTGATCCGTCGTGAACCCCACGTCCACATCGCGCAGATTCCGCAGCGTCTCCACGAACAGCCCCGCGCAGGCCAATAGCAGCAGGCTCAGCCCCACCTGTGCGCCCACAATTGCTCTCCGGAAACCCAGCCTCCCGCCTATGCTTCCCCCGCCCTGCAGTTTCAGATCGTCCACCAGATTTGGTTTCCATAGCTGCACTGCGGGCGCAACAGTGAACAGCAGACTCACAACCAGCGCCAGCGCAAACCCGAAGGCGAGCAAGGTCCCGTTCAGATGCGTCGAATAAGGCGTCTCGCCTTGACCATTGGACATCCAGCCCACCAGGAGGCGAATGGCCGCCGGGGCTGCAGCCAGTCCCGCCGCCCCGCCCAGAATCCCGAGCAGGAGTCCTTCGGCCAGAAGTTGCCGCGCCACCCGGCCCCGCCGGGCGCCCAGTGCATATCGCATCGCGATCTCGCGCACCCGCCCGGCAGTCCGCACAAGCACCAGGCTTGCCACATTCACCGTGGCCATCAGCAGAACCAATGCCGCCAATCCCATCACCACCAGCAGCGGACCGCGCAGCTTATTTCGCGAATACGAGAATCCCCTGGCCCCGTCCAGCACATGCAAACGGCTGTTGGTGACAAAGCCCGCCACGAATTTCGGCGTAGTGTTCTTGAAGTAGGGCAATTCCGCAGAACGCAGCGCATGCCACAACGGCGCCATACGCGCCTCTGCCTCGGCCCGTGTTTCGCCCGGCTTGAGCCTGCCCAGAATGTTCAGCCAGCGCCCATTGTGCTCGTCAAGCTCATTCCATTCCGGAGTGATCACCGGCTTCATTGTGATCGGCACCCACAGGTCCGCCGGCGAGCCCCAGATCGCGCTCTGGAATCCGGGCGCCGCCACACCCAGAATCTGGAAATGCTGCCCGTTGATCTCCAGCGTCTGACCCATGACGTGCGGATCCTCGCCCAGGTGCGTTCGCCAGTAGTCGAAGCTCAACACCGCAACCGGATCGCCGTTCACCACCAGGTCGTCGGCCTGGGTCAGCAACCCGCCCACGGCAGGTTTTACTCCCAGCACGTCGAAATAGTTCCCGCTTACCAGCTCCGCATTCACCAGCTCCGCGCGGCCATGCCAGGTCACTCCAACCTGGGTCTGAAACATCGCGATCAGCCCGCTGAATGCCTGATTCTTATCGCGCAGCCACCGGTACATCGGGTACGAGAAATATGCCGCCGGATCGCCGCCGCTGCTATCGCTGTCTCCATTCCACACATTCCAGGGAGTCGCCTCCAGCAGGACCAGCCGCTGCGGATTCCGCACCGGCAGCGATCGCAGCAGTGCCTGGTCCATCAGCGAGAAAATCGCCGTCGTCGCGCCAATCCCCAGGGCGAGGGTCACCACCGCCGTCACCGCGAAACCAGGCGACTTCCTTAGCTGCCGCAACGCAAAACGAAGATCAGCAAACATGGAGCCTCCCAACACGCACACTCCTGCGTGCATATCTTTTGCAGTTTGCGTGCCAGGAAGGTCACCGGCGCGGGTCTGAAAATAGTACCCTTCTGAGGGCCAGCAGGTGCTGCATCTGTCCGTATTTGGACGAAGCTGTTCAATTCCGAACAGCGGCGAGTTGCGCATACGAATCAAGCCTTCGACAAATCTGCGACAATCGCCTGCTCGAAATCGAGCGCGAGTTGGGCAGCCAGGCTCGTTACGCGGGCGCCGGCATCTATGACTGTTGGAAGAAACCAGTGAAGGCGTGATGTTCCTGAGGCTGAAGGGCAGCTTGCCAGCCCAATGAATGATGGCTTCTTCGCGATGCAATCTTGAGAGGCCATCGCCGGACGCCGCGCGGAGATAGGCGACATGCAACCGTCTGGACATCTAAATGAAGCTCAACAACGGCGGCTGGGCGTAACCTGTCAGTACATCGACAAACTGCTTGGCGATGTGGAGCAGATTCTGCATGAGGCGGCCTCGAAGTCTCCGTTCCGGCGCCATGTTGTCAATGTGACGCCCGCTCAGACCCGTGTGCTAGAAGATTACATTCGCCGGATTCGCGAGCAGCTTTTGCGAGCCCTGGCGTGGCAGGATCTTGATCCCGAGCCTCCTGATATTCCCGCCACGCGCGCCATTCTTTCGCATCTGGCGTTTATCGACATTGCCATTGAGGAGCTTAAGCCCAGCTATATGCGCGGGTCGGGAACTGTTTTGGAAAATGCTGAGAGCGAACTGAACGGCGTCGCGCATGAACTCCGTTCCGTAGTCCAGGGCATGGAGCGGTACATCCGCCAGGAATTTGGAGCCAATCTCGAATCGCGCCTCAAGCAACTGGAAGATGCAGGGCACGATGTGAGGCTGATCCAAAAGATCGAAGAAATCGTCACCCGCCACGGACTCGTCGAATTTCGTCCGCGCATCGCCTCGTTTGCCTCGCGACTTGCGGAAAACCATCTTGAGGTGGCGCTCTTTGGCCGGGTGAACAGCGGAAAGTCGTCGCTCTTGAATGCGCTGCTTGGCACCGACGTTCTTCCGGTGGGCGTGAACCCGATTACGGCGGTGCCGACGAAGCTCCGCTACGGATCGGAACTGCGCGCCGGCGTGGCTTTTGGCAGCGGCAGAGATGAGACCGTCGCAATCGACGAATTTCGGAACTTGGTCACGGAGGAAGGAAATCCCGGAAATGAGCGCAATGTGATGCGCGCGGTTGTGGAGGTTCCTTCGCCGCGGCTCCGCCAGGGAATCGTGCTTGTGGATACGCCAGGCCTTGGTTCACTGGCCAGGCGGGGAGCGGCGGAAACGATGGCGTATTTGCCGGCATGCGATCTGGCGCTGGTGCTGATCGATGCGGGTGCGGCGCTCAATGAGGAAGATTTGGGTACATTGCGCCTGCTTTGCGAATCCGGAATCCCAGTGTTGTTGCTGCTAAGCAAAGCGGACCTGCTTCGCGAGGAGGACCTCCATCGCGTTGCTGCATATATTGAAAGCCAGATCAAGCAGAATCTGGAATTAAAGGTTGAGGTGCATGCTGTAAGCGCATTGCCGGGGCATTCCGCGCTCCTTGACCGATTTTTCGAGCGTGAATTGCTTCCTCGATTTGAAGAGGCGCGCAGCCTGCGCGAATCCTCGGTCGCCCGCAAGATCGGGGCATTGCGCGAATCGGTCATCTCTGCTCTTCAGACGTCGCTGGATCAGGTGCATCGGAGAAGGACCAGCATGGCCGAAAAGGATGCAGACGGCATCGAAGCGCGATTGCGGCAGGTCAGCGGCCGGATAGGCAAACAGCGGACATTGCTCGACCGCAGCTTTCTGGAACTTGCGGAACGTCCTGAAGTTGTTGTTGAGAGCTTGGCAGACGCCATCACAAAACAGATTCAATCCAAAAGTTTCGGCGAGATGGAATCAGCCTGGTTATCTCAATGCGCCAACGACCTGGTGCAAGAGCGTGTCGATCGACTTCTCGCGGATGCCCGGTCGGCAGCCAGGGATACGGTGGAGACTCTCGAGACGATAGGCCTGGAAATGGACCGATCTGATGTGCCCTCTCTCGACGATGCCGAAAGCTTCTTTCGCGACGCACCGCGCTTTGAGCTGGGCGACGCGCCGGAGGAGATACATCCCGGGCGCTGGAGGTGGCTGGGACGCAATATCGTCCACGCAAGCATAAAGGGCACGCTCGCTCGATCCATCGGCCCATTGCTCACGGAGAAGCTGCACCGCTACGGACAAGCTCTGAGGCTGTGGAACGAGCAGATGTCCCGCAAGCACGGAATGATGGTCAATTCATACGCCGATGCCTACCGCGCGCAGCTCAACCGGATTCGTGGAACAGCCGGGAATTCCGCCAATCATGACGAGATCGAGCGAGATCTCGGGCTTCTGACGCACTGGCAAGCGACAGTGACTCGCGACGAGGTAAAACCAAGAACCTGAAAAGGGGCGCATTGCAGAAATACTGTACATCGCGATAGGTGGCACGTTGGGTTCCGTCGCCGGATAATGGGTGGGATTGGAGGTTTCCAGCCGCACGGGTACGAAGTTTCCGTATGGAACCTGCCTGATTCATGACACGGGCTGCGTTATCATCGGGCTTTTCAATCATCTGCCCGGGAAAGCGGGTTGAGCTGAATCCCGCGTGGTGGTTTCTAATGGCAAACGCGGCCAAGTTGCGAAAGAAGGTCCCACTTGTCGTCTCGCCACACGTAGAGGGCATCATGATTCGTTGCCGGCTGCAGTTGGCGGAACAGCTGCAGCGACTGCGCAATGAATCCGGCCCCGACAGGACAAGCTGGGGTGCGCTTGGCCGTGCGGCGGAATTGCTGGTGGCCCAACGCGGCCTCAGGCGCAAGGGAGGAAGAAATGTTGAAAGCGGGGAAAGCCCTCAAGGTTTCCATTTACGTGAGCGAGGGAGCAACTCGCCACGGGGTTCCAACCTATTCAAGCATTCTGGATTTTCTGTTCTACCGCGGCATTTCCGGCGCAACGGTTTTGAAGGGCGTCGCCGGCTTCGGAGCCGATCATCATATGCATACGGCCAGCGGCGTGGAGGTTTCCGACCACATGCCCGTCAAAATCGAGTTCATCGAGACTCCTGAAAAAGTGAATGAGCTTCTGGGAAAGCTGGAAGACCTGGCCGGCACCGGAATGATTGAAGTGCAGGAAACAACCGTGGCCAAGCCTGCACAAGTTTCGAAGCCGAAGAAGACCACGCCGCCGGCGCATCTGAAAATCGAAGGCAAGGCGCGGCTGATGCGAATTTACATCGGCGAATCGGACCGCTGGCGCGACAAGCCGCTCTACGTTGCCCTGGTTGAAGCCATGCGCGCCAACGACATCGCGGGAGTCACCGTGTATCGCGGGATTCTCGGCTACGGGGCGCATCGCCGGATGCACCGGGACAGAGCGCTGCATCTCTCGCATGACGGCTCGATCATGCTCTCGGTGATTGACGGCGAGGAAAAGCTCAAAGCCTTTCTTCCGATGGTCGAACAAATGGTGGAAGAGGGGCTGGTTGTGTTGTCGGATGTGGACATCATCAAGTATTCGTATCGCGCGATTCCGGTGGATGAGAACGAAGCGCAACGATCAGATTCAAGTCAGTCAGCGTGAACGGAGGCTGAGCCATGAAAGAGCAGTTTCAGGCAAACATGCTGCGCATTCACTTTGGCGAAGGAGACAAGTGGCACGGAGTGCCGCTGCACGAGGCAATTCTGGCTAAGTGCCAGGAATTGGGAATGGCCGGTGCCATCGTCTACAGAGGCATCGAAGGCTACGGAACCAGTACCCGGATCAGGCATTCCAGCCATTGGAAGTTCTCCAGGGACGCTCCGATCTTGCTAAGCATCATCGATAAGGAGGAACAGATTGCCAAGCTCATTCCGCATCTGGACGAGATGATCGAAGAGGGCCTGATTGCAATGTCGCGCGTGGAGGTGATCCGTTATTCGAGAGAAGCTGGCAAACGACCAGAGACTGCCTCAGAGAAAGACAGATGAACTCTGATCTTGATACACGCGAAATGGCAGACTCGATACAGGATTGCGGCACTCTTCCGTCTTCCAGATCAGCTCGTCTGGATGGCGCTTCGCCTCTCTTGCAGCAACCGCGGCGCGGGAGTGTGGTCGGCCTTCCGGAAGTTTCGTGGACTATGGACTCCCCATTTGGTCCGAGTCTGATTCCCCCTCGGTGCCATTGAGAGTTGCTCTCAGAGGCTTCAGGATTCCTGCATGCGAGTCAACCTCAACACCCGACCGTCCAATCCCTCCGCTTTTGGAGCGGGAACGATCCCGCTTACGCTGACCATCCGCCCGGCGTGCGGGCTTCCCGGAGACTATGAGTGCTCGATGGACAGTGCGGCGCTGCTGCAGTTGCTGCGGCTACAGACGGATCTGCCGAGTTACGTCCTTGAGGGCTTTGAAGCTAAGCTCCGCCTCCCCCTCGGCGCGCGGCTGATGGGTGTGGAACTGAGCGAGAGTGTCCTCACTGACATCGGCTACTTCATCGACTAGCGGTACGCCAGTCTGTATCTGACTGTCGCTCTGCAGGAGTTCCCGGCTTATCGACTATTTGATTGTCTTGGACCGTTAACCTGCCGATCAGGGAGAGAATGTGCTCTTACGTCGGCGTTCGCAAATGGCTCCACGACTGCATTGAAAACTTCAAATTGAAGCCTGGCCGCGCCTTGGCCGGCGGACGACTCTCACCTTGCCGCTCTTCTGTCCTCCGCAGAAGAACCGATCGGCTCCATCGGATTCGAGTCCTGAAATGTTTTTTCCGGGCGGCATTTCAAGGGCTTCGAGAACCTCTCCCGTACGCGGATCGATGCGACGCACTTCGCTTTCGTCGCCCTCAGAAGTTGCGTGCCATAGTTCTCCGTCTACCCAGGTGACACCGGTGACGAAACGGTTTGATTCGATGGTGCGAAGAATGGCCCCGGTATTGGGGTCGACCTGATGAATCTTTCGATCCCGATATTGCCCGACCCAGAGTGAGCCTTCGGCCCACGCCAGGCCCGAGTCACCTCCGCCACCGGGAGCCGGAATCGTGGCAATCACACTTCCAGTCTTGGGATCGATCTTGTGAATGCTACCCGCCGTAATTTGGAATAAGTGCTGGCCATCAAATGTTGTGCCCGCGTGCGCGGCGACTTCGATCGCGCGGACGGTTTCTCCGCTTGCGGGATCAAGTGCATGTAGCTTATCTCCGGACGCGAACCAGAGATGCTGGCCGTCATAGGTAACTCCATTCACGCGGTCGGCGCCGGGATATGGGCCATATTCACGGACGATTTCAGCTGCCGATCGTTTCATTGATTCACCTCAATCGATGGCTAGCGGAGTGGGGAGCAACAAGGTCGTCGTAAATCCAGGAACCGGGGTAGTAATCCAGCGCCGGGCTCGTGCCTGGCCGAACGATTGCACCTTTCCGATTGCCGCGAGAGAATCTAGCGCCCGTTGCACGGTCCGCTGGCTTGTGCCCAACGCAATGGCCAGCGCGGAACTCGACCACGATTCGCCATCGGCAAGAAGTGCGAGCACAGCGCCGTTTTCATCTTCAACTGGCTGCGCCAGCACAACCACCCGACGTGCCCGGCTGGGTACCAGTGTAAAACCTCCCTTGGTTGCGGTCACACCGGCAAGGGGCCAAATCAACTTGCGAAGCCGCCCCATTTCGACCCTCAACCGCATGCGGTGAGATTCATCTACGAATCGTGCCCCGAATGCGCGAGCAAGAAGCACGTCTCGCGAAACGTCGCCAGGCCAGGCTTCGGCCAGTGAGCGCAGGAGTGCAAACAACACCGGGCGCGTAACCAGCGAAACCACTCTGTGCGTCTCACGCGCGACATTCCGGCATGCGTCAACGATAAGCGCTTTAGAGTTGAGCAGGGATTCAACGTCTTCCAGCAGAAGCGGCCGCCGCAGAGCGCTCTCAATCAGGCGCGCCGCCGGCGTGTGCAGGAGGCGTGATGCGCTTTCCACTTCCGCCGTCAACGCAGGTATTCCCGCCTGGCGCGCAGCAACTTCTGCTTGAAGGAGGGCCGCACGCGCCGTCTTCGCGCGTATGCGGCGCATCGCGATGCCTGCGATGACGAGTTCATGCGCCGCCCTCAAGGCAGCAGGCAGAGGCGCGGGATCGAAACCGGCAAGCTTGCGTTCCGCCTCTTCCAGGCGCCCGATGAGCACCAGACGGCGGATTTCAAGATGGTGCGCGTGCGCCGCGTTTGCCCGATCGCCGTGCTGTTCCAGCGTTGCCTGCGCCGCGGTGAGCGCCTTCGCAGGCCAGCCCAGGTCGCGCGAAGCAAGCGCAATCTCCGCTTCGGCAACGATGCACCTTGCCCGCGCCACCGATTCACCCGGTTTGAAGGCGCGTGTCGCTTTTCGCAAGAGTCCTTTCGCGTGCACAAACTCTCCAAGCTGTGCCATCGCGATTCCGCGCAGGGCCAGTGCAGGCGCATCTTCGCGCAGCGCAACGCGCTTGAGTGCGCCGAGAGGGTTACCCGCGGCAAGCGCCTGTGCTGCGGATGCGATCAGTGAATCCATCGGAATCCCGCCATACTTGTCACTCCCACCCCTCAATCGCCCTGGGCTAAATATATCTTGTGGGCAGCGAGATGCGGCCTGCAGCCAAAAGAGGATCGAACCAAAAATATGCGTATGTGACAGCTAAGTAGCCGGCCATTTTGAAAACGCAAACGAAAACTCAAATCTGACGAAAGGAGAAAGGACCATGACGACACAGAAAATGAATATGCCCCCGATCGTTTCTCAGCAGGAGTGGGAAGCTGTGCGCCAGCAACTTCTGGTAAAAGAAAAGGAACTCACACACGCCCGTGATGCCGTGGCCGCCGCGCGCCGGCGCATGCCGTGGATGGCGGTCGAAATGGCTTACGAATTCGACGGCCCCAAGGGCAAGGTTGGTTTGCTCGACTTGTTCGAAGGCCGCCCACAGTTGATCGTCTATCGCGCGTTCTTCGAGCCGGGAGTGTTCGGCTGGCCTGATCACGCCTGCCGCGGCTGCTCGTTGGGCGCCGATCAGGTCGGCCACCTGGCCCACTTGAATGCCCGCGATACGACGCTGGCGTACGCCTCACGTGCGCCGCAGACAGACATCGCGCGCCTGAAGGCGCGCATGGGCTGGAAGATGCCCTGGTACACGATCACCGACAGCTTCGATAAGGACTTCGGGGTGGACCAATGGCACGGCCACAACGTGTTCTTCCGCGACGGAGACAAGGTGTTCCGCACCTATTTCATCAACAACCGCGGCGACGAGGCGATGGGGACGGTCTGGAGCTATTTGGATCTCACGGCACTGGGCCGCCAGGAAACATGGGAGGACTCGCCTCAGGGCTATCCGCAGAATCCGCCCTATCAGTGGTGGAACTGGCACGACAACTACGAAGCCGAGACTACGCCGCACCCGTTGTGGGTCGATATACTTACCGACCCTCAGGGAGCCGCGATCCGAAGGCTTGAGGCAGAAAAGAAAGGATGCAACTGCTCCTGACGCGATTTCACATTGCTGCGCAATTTTGACGAAGCGGTGGTTTGCGAATCACCCGCACTGGTTTCCCCCACCAAACGGGCCTCGACCTTGGCGCCGGGATCGCCGGCCAGATACGCACTGCCTTCGTAAGCCCTTCCGCTGCCCATAGGCATTCCGCTTTGCTGAATGCCGCGAGGTTCGGAGCCGGCGAGTTGGATGCGCGGGCTGTGTGCACCCACGAACGGCTGCACCTGGTCCACTTCCACCGTTCCGTCCGGGCCTACGGGCTTCCAGGGATGCTGAAAGCGGAGAAAGAAGGACTGCGTTGGCGGTGTAGCGCTGCTAATCGGTTGGTAAAACTTCCTGTCAGAGAGCATTTCGGCCCACGCACGCGTGGTGGCCGGCTCCATGTATCCGCCGAAAATGAGTGGAGTAATCGGCTCGCCGGCTTTGGCCGCATCGATTTCGATTTTGATCTTCTCTTCCGGAGCAGTGAACGCTGTTGCCCCCCGCTTTAACATGGCTGCGCCCGCTACTGAGGCCGCTAAAAACTCGCGCCGGTTCATTAGCATTGGGTTTCTCTTCGTCTTTACATGGTGCAGGTGATCCTAATTGTTCTAGGTCTCGCTCTCCGGTTAGGTCTTCGAACGAAGTTCGATCCGCCGAATGCGTGGCCCCAGGGTCAGCCAGGCGTTCAGCATCTGTCCGGCCGCACCACTCGATCAGACTGTCTTTGGCCAGAGCGCCAGTGGTTCCCATGCCCCCGATACCCTCCACGCACCGGCCAATTCTACTCCGCATCCTG
>JASHOY010000242.1 GCA_030038435.1 Acidobacteriaceae bacterium
AGGGGCGAAACCCGAAGCCGGTCTGTTTTGTAAGGCTCGATGGGAGGATAAAGCCAGGTAACGGGATCCTTCATTATGGAAGCAGCCAACCGTTCACTCGACATAACAAAATAGTCTACCGCTGCCCGGCCGGCAGGAGACGCTGAACCGTGCGCCGAGGAAGTTGCATGAATCTGTGCGAGTCCGGCAATAATGAAAGGTCCGCAGGAATTCGGACAGGAGCGAGAATGAGCAGTCAAACGAAGATGCGTATTGAATCAGACAGCATGGGCAAGATTCCTGTTCCTGCTGACCACTATTGGGGAGCGCAAACGGAGCGCTCACTTCACCACTTTGCGATTGGCGAGGACCGCATGCCGCCGGAACTGATTCGTGCGTTTGCGATCTTGAAGAAGGCTGCCGCGCTCGTGAACTACGAACTTGGCAAGCTGCCGAGAGACAAGAAGGACCTGATTGTTCAGGCGGCCGACGAGATCGTTGCGGGCCAACACGACGGAGAATTTCCTTTGCGCATCTGGCAAACCGGCTCCGGCACGCAGACGAACATGAATGTCAACGAGGTGATTGCGAACCGGGCCATCGAACTGGCTGGCGGAGAATTAGGCAGCAAGAAACCGATTCACCCCAACGACGACGTGAACATGTCGCAGTCCTCGAATGACACATTCCCGACGGCCATGTACATTGCGGCAGCAACGGCAGTGAATGAGCAGCTGATTCCTTCCATGCGGAAGCTTCATGGCGCGATTGCGGCCAAGGCAGTGGAGTTCGAGTCTATCGTCAAAGTCGGCCGTACGCATTTGCAGGATGCAACCCCGCTCACGCTTGGGCAGGAGATGAGCGGCTGGGACAATCTGCTGGTGCGCGACATTGTGCGGATAGAAACGGCGCTTGACGGCCTCTACGACCTGGCCATTGGCGGTACCGCAGTGGGAACCGGACTGAATACGCATCCCGAATTTGCGGAGCGCGCCGCAGCAAAAATCGCGGAGCTGACCGATCTGCCATTCCGCTCGCACCCGAACAAGTTCGCAGCGCTTTCTGCGCACGACGAACTGGTGTTTGCCAGCGGAGCGTTGGAGACGCTTGCAGCATCGCTGATGAAGATCGCCAACGACGTTCGCTGGCTTGGCTCAGGGCCGCGTTGCGGGCTGGGGGAATTGCTTTTGCCTGAGAATGAACCGGGAAGCTCCATCATGCCAGGCAAGGTCAATCCCACACAGTGCGAGGCCATGACCATGGTTGCCGTGCAAGTGCATGGCAATCATGCTGCGATCGCGTTTGCCGGGAGTCAGGGAAACTTCGAATTAAACGTCTTCAAACCGGTCATGATTCACAACTTTCTGCACTCGGTGCGCCTGCTTACCGATACCTGCCGGATGTTCGTCGAATTCTGCGTACATGGTATGGATGCCAATCGCAAGCGTATCCAGGAGTATGTGGAGAGCAGCCTCATGCTTGTCACTGCATTGAATCAGCATATTGGTTACGACAAGGCAGCAAAACTGGCGAAGCACGCTCACCAACAGAGTCTCTCGTTGCGCGAAGCCAACCGCGAGCTCGGATTCTTGACGGATGCGGAGTTCGAAACATATCTTCGGCCCGAGTCAATGATCGGACCGAGCGGGGAGAAGTATGCGTAAAGGGGACCGCTTCATCCCCTTCAGTTTTTAAGCTGGCTTTGAGATTCATTGGAACTCAAGGGACACTCCTATGCTCGACAGGAGTCATCGGTCCTCTGTTTCAGGGACATTTTCGACCGGATTCCATAGCCGCCTAACACAACGATGATATCTGAGTCGACATCCAGGGCTCAATCTGCGCGCGGGTGAAGTCTGTCTCGTTACCGCAGCGGACGTTGCCTATCTCCACCATCATGCTCCGAGTGTCAGGATTCGATTTCGAACGAGCGATTCCACACCTGGATCACCCTGGATTCGCGCTCAAAGCCCAATACGCTGACAGACCCCGTACCCAAAGCAAATAAACTGCCCGATCGGGCAGGCAGGCGGATCCAGACAGCGGCCAAGATTCTGAGAAAATGCGCATGGGAGAAGAGGGCGACCCTGCCGCCAACGCCTCCGGCTCGATGGATGATGCTTTCTGCTCTTTCGGCGACCCGTTCGATCGACTCGCCACCGGGAACGGGCGCACTCCAGATCGACCATCCAGCCTCCTCGCTGCGGATTGCCGCTGTTGTACGGCCCTCATAGTGGCCATAATCCCATTCGGCAAGATTGTCATCCACGATCGCGTAGGATGAATATCCAGCAATTCTGCATGTGTCCTGCGCCCGTTGCCGAGGACTCGTTAAGACGAGAGAGAACTCCTGCCCAGCTAAATACTGACCGACCGCCTTCGCGGATCGCTGTCCACGAGCCGTAAGAGGAAGATCAGACCTGCTAGTATGTTTTCCGGACGCGCTCCATTCGGTCTCGCCATGGCGGATCAACCACAATTCCAAATCCTTGTTCTTCCTCGGCATTTGCACCTCATCTTCCGTGGACAATGTCTATTCCGTCCTCTGGACGCAGGTTAGCGTGCAAGCATGTCCGCTGCAGAAAGAAACCACGGGGCCAGAGTCTTATGCCCCTGAACGACCTCGTCAAGTGGCGTCATAATGACCCTTCCACCAGATGTACCCACCAGCAAACCAGTGTCCCCTGCAGTGATCTGCTCTACCGCCGCAGAACCGAGACGGGTGCCGAGTAAACGAGCTTTCGATTACCAACTCAGTTGTGTTTTGGTAGGGGAAGACACTCCTACCGATCAGTAGGAGTCATCAGCCTTTCCATTACGGAAGGCGGTTGAAGGCGGATTCCCTCGCCTTCTCTGAATATACGGTAAACGCAGCTCTGGATCAATTCTGGAACTCCCCCTTAATGGTTCTTCAAAAAGGCATCGAGATTTACGAACACAGACTTCGATCTAATCGCCACCTGCCTCAACGGTCTCTGTCTCCTTTGTCGTATATTGCCCGGGCAGGTGCAAATCGCCGAGGCTCGTGACCCACGCAAAGTTTTGACACCTTAGCTCCCCGAATCTGGCCTTCAGATCGGACGCCGCGATCCACAGTTCGAGCCTGTTCAAGCGAAGTGATCGACGCTTGCGGCGACTGGGGTTGAACGCCCAACGAAGCGAATGGATGAGGAAGTCCTCAAAAAAGTCATGTATGGGTCGGGTATTGGAGCGTGGCGCGATATAGAGCGCACATCCGAAAGGATGGTGAACGCGATACGATCGGCTAGGGGTTCGAGCTAGTGTGGCATGAACGGCTTTAATATCTGCGAAATGCTTGTTGGACTGGAGCTGTTCTGCCAACAGCACAAGTGACTGGCGTAGGGCAGAACGAAGAACCCGCGGAGACGATCTTGGATGACAGTCCGCGCCAAGCCGATCATTCCAGAAATGAAGTTCAAGAATTGGATCACCCCGGCGTACGGCTTCACCACTGGACAGCGTGACCGCCATCTGCGAGCGCGTTCTTGAGTATCTGAGGACACAGTCTTGCTCCTGCGTGAACTCACAAATGCCGAGAATATGACGGAGGATTCGATCCAATAATTTGATGGCTGCTCGAGAAACGACAGAAATCCGGCTCGCCAAAGAACGCGCACAGGCACCCTCTGGCTTGTCATTGACAAGCCGAGAGATACGAGAACTGCCTCGCTGCGGGAGAAGGACGTTAGGGCTCATGGACCTCTTCTGCCTGAAGGAACTCAGCAGGGGTCATCAGTCCGAAGACGTTTTAGGCGAACCCCATCGCCACGAAATACAGACGATGACAAATTCCAGGATGAATGTCAAGAGAGGTAAGCGCCCCCTCCTACCCGCCTAGATTCGGACCGAAACGCTCCTCGGTTGCCAGATTCCTGAATCTGGTATGCTAATCCGTGCATCCGAAGTTTTGGATGCAAAGGGCGAAGGGGTTCGCCCAAACCGCTGCTCCATCCTTCTTTTGCTGATTCGGATGGGCGGATGATGACCCCTGACGAAGGTTTTCGTCGGGGAGTCTCCTGCCCAATCAGACGGCTCCCAAAACATCAAACTGATGAATGGTATGTTATCGACCAACATACCGGGAATGGAGGCTCTGTGAAGATCGTCATCATTTCCGATGTCCATGGAAACCTGCCGGCGCTCGAAGCGCTGCCGGAGCATGACTACGATGCGCTGTGGTGCATCGGCGACCTTGTCGACTACGGGCCGAACCCTCAAGAGGTAATTGAATGGGTGAAGGCCCACGCAAGCCTTGTGGTGCGTGGAAATCACGATCATGCGGCAGGATTCTCGGTGGATCCCCAGTGCTCGGCGCCGTACAAGAAACTGGCGGAGGAAACCCTTCGGTACACGCTCGGAGTCTGCGCACACAAGGATCTTGACTATTTGAAAGCCCTCCCGATCTATCGAGAGACGCAGGTGCGTCAGACGAAGTTCTACCAAGTTCATGCGATGCCCACCAACCCTCTGTTCGGCTATTGCCCTCAAGCCTCCCCGGGTTGGCGCGAACAAGTCGGTTGTATTGACGCTGATGTGCTTGTGGTTGGGCATACCCACACGCCCTTCGTTCGCCAAGAGGGAAAGACTACGATTCTGAATCCTGGCAGCCTCGCGCAACCCAAGACCGGCCGTCCGCTCGCCTGCTACGCAGTCTGGGAGGACGGACAAATCCTCTTGCGTGAGTACGAATATCCGATCGAAGAGACGATTCGTGGAATCCGAAAGATGCCGATTCTCAGGGACGATCAGGATGCTTTGATCACTGTGCTGAAGACCGGAGAGATGCCAGCACGGTCAATGGTCAATCCGTAGCCCATGTGCAATCTGTAGATGCCCATTTCGAGGACGAGGCGAAAGATTACGATGTCCGATTTTCATCATTCCCGACGGCACAGGTTGTTAGCGGATATATTTCGCGATTACGACGGCCCTCCATTTTCAATCCGGCTGTGGAATGGCTGGCAGTGGGCGTCTTCTCCAGGGGAAAAATCGGTCTTCACTGTTGTCATCACAACCCCCCATGCGCTTACAGTTTTGATGACAGAGCAAAATGAAATTGCTCTTGGGGAAGCGTTCATTCGCAGAGAGATCGACGTGGAAGGGGACATTTTCTCCGTATTCTTTGTGGCAGAATACTTGGTCAATCGCCCCAAGGGACTTCTCCAGCGAGTTGCCGAACTTATCTCGCGATCCGCAATGAATTCGAAGAGGTGGCTGAGTTTCGGATTCCAGCACTCCAAGTTGAGGGACCGCGCCTCGATCTCCTATCACTATGACCAGCCTGTCGAATTCTTCCGCCCATGGCTCGGCAGCACTCTTGCATATTCCTGCGCCTATTTCCGGTCTTCAAAGGATCCGCTCGATCTGGCTCAATGGCAGAAGCTTGAATTGATCTGCCAGAAGTTGCGACTTCAGCCGTTAGAGCGTTTCCTCGACGTGGGATGTGGATGGGGTAGTCTGGTTCTTCGCGCCGGCGGTAAGCATCACGCCCACGCAATGGGGATTACGCTTAGCCAGATTCAGGCAGAAGTGACTCGGGAACGAATTAAGAATGCCGAGCTATGCCAGAGATGCAGCGTTGAGTTGCGCGACTATCGCGATTGCAATCATCTCGCAGAGTCATTCGACAAGATTGCCAGCATTGGAATGTTCGAACATGTCGGCAAAAGTAATCTGCCCGAGTATTTCCGGATGATGCGTGGACTTCTCCGCCCCGGAGGAACATTCCTGAACCACGGCATCGCACGTTCGCCATTATCTCCGATCCGCAAGAACTCGTTTATTGATCGGTATGTATTCCCGGACGGCCATTTGGTGACGCTTTCACAAGCGATCACTGCTGCAGAGGAAGCGGGATTTGAAGTGCGGGATGTCGAAAATCTGCGTGAGCACTATGAACTGACACTCCGCAGATGGGTGGAAGGATTGCGGCAGAGCGAGGAAGCTCTGCGAAATCATGTCTCCGAGACGACATTCAGAATCTGGCTGTTGTATATGGCAGGCTCGGCCGCAGCCTTTCGAAGAGGCGACATCGCTGTGTACCAAGTCCTGCTCAGCCGTCCAAATCGGGGCCGAAGCGAGCTTCCGCTCACTCGGGAGGATTGGTACGCCGAAAGTACCCAGAGCCAAGGGATTCCTGTATGACGAACGCATTTTATGGGCCGTCCGATGAAGCGATTGAGCGGCTGATTGGCGCTCTGGACTCTCTTGTGGACGGCGAAGGCGCAATGGACCAATTGATCGCAATTGGACCAAAGGCCGCGCCTTTCCTGGAACGATTTCTGGTTGAATCCCCAGCGCGGTCGCTTTCGCTGCCGCGTTGCAGAGCGGTTCGCGCATTGGGAGCTCTTTATGCGTTTTCAAGCCTCATCAAATACCTGCGAAAGTACGTGCGCCCAAGCGACCCTGTGGTGCTCTTTGCAGAAGATGCGGTGCGCAGCGCAGCAGGACGTGAGCTGATGCAATGCGAGAACCCTGCGACATTCCAAGTTCTTCGCGATGCGGTTAAGCAACGGGCCACGAGCGGTCTCATTGAGGCGCTAGCACAATACCGATGGCCCGAAAGCGTTCCTCTTTTATTTGATCTGCTGGAGGACGACTTCTGCCGCGACGTTGCCAAGGCTGGGCTGCGCCAGGTTCCGGAAGCGGCCAAAGCGTACGCTATTCTCCTGCTGCGCGGCCGCACCCCGCTGGCGATCGATGGCCCAGCCGCTTCACGCCGGCGGCGCGCCACCCTTGAGTTGCTTACCGAGTTTGGCATTCGGATGAACGAATGGC
>JASHOY010000243.1 GCA_030038435.1 Acidobacteriaceae bacterium
CCCGGCGACCGCTCAATTTCTCTCCCGCGAGCTCGCAGTGCGCTTTGTGAGCGACCATCCGCGGCAGGCGCTCGTCGATCGCATGGCGAAGACATATATGTCGACCGATGGCAATATTTCCGCAGTCATGGAAACGCTCTTCCACTCGCCCGAGTTCTGGTCGCAAATCGACTATCGCGCCAAGGTCAAGACGCCCCTCGAATACATCGTCTCGGCGGTGCGGGCAAGCGGTGCGGATGTCACCAATTACCGGCCGCTCATCAATGCGCTGCGCGTCATGGGCATGCCCCTCTACGGATGCGTGCAGCCCAATGGGTACGCCTGGACAGCCGAAGCGTGGGTGAACACCGGCGACCTGGTCGACCGCATGAATTTTGCCCTGGCGCTGGCCGGCAACCGTTTGCCGGGAATCCGGGTACAGTGGACTCCGCCGTCGCCGGCCGGCAATGACGCGGTGACGGAAGTAGTTCCGAGCGCGGCAAGTGAAGAAGCACGCCTCGAGCCCATGCTGCTGCCCGAAGGCGCCAGCGCGACCACACGTGCGGCAGCCTTGGCGGAATTTGAAAGACGCAGCGCGCAGGATGGAGCAGGCATGCGCCCGGTTGCAGACATGCAGCGCCTCAATCGCCGCCCGCCGCCGGATATGCGCGAGCGCGAAGATGCCCTGCTGGCCGGGCTCTTGATCGGCTCCCCCGATTTCCAGCGGCGATAAGCCGGCGCACGCGAAACAGAAGGAGACAGTTCATGTCCATCACCCGCCGATTCTTCCTGCATAAAGGAGCCCTGGCTATTGCCGGCACCGCCGCAATTCCCACCTTTCTAGTGCGCAGTGTGCTTGCTGAATCTGCCGCGGTTCCCGGCCGCCGCCTGGTGGTGATCTTCCAGCGCGGCGCCGCCGACGGCCTCAACGTCGTGGTTCCCTACCGCGAGAAGAATTACTACGCCATGCGCCCGACCATCGCCATTCCGCAGAATCAGGTCCTCGATCTCGACGGCTTCTTCGGCCTACATCCCGCGCTGGCTTCCTTCCAACCCCTCTACAACCAGGGTCATTTGGCGATTGTGCACGCGGCGGGCTCGCCGAGCATGAGCCGGTCTCACTTTGATGCCCAGGACTACATGGAATCGGGCACCCCCGACGTGAAGAGCACGCGCGACGGCTGGCTGAATCGCGCCCTGCAGGCGCAGGACGAGTGTTGCCGCGAAAACCATACCGCCTTCCGCGCCCTGGCGCTGGGTCCGGAAGTTCCCCTCACCCTCACCGGACGCATTCCCGCAATCGCCATCACCAACGTCAATGGCTTCGCAGTCGCGGGCCGCGGGCCGGTGCTTTCGCCCGCTGCCGAGGCATTTGAAGCCATGTACGCCGACACCGGCGACCACATTCTGCACGCCGCCGGCGACGAGACCTTCGACGCCGTAAAGATGCTGCGCGACGCCGACCCCGCCCAGTATCAGCCGGCCAACGGCGCCAATTATCCCAACAGCGAATTCGGCAACTCCATGCGCCAGATCGCGCAACTGCTCAAGGCCAACCTCGGTGTCGAAGCGGCCTTCACCGACGTCATGGGCTGGGATACTCATCATGCGCAAGGCGGCGTCGATGGTCAGCTTGCCAACCGGCTGCACGATTTCTCTGACTCTATCAGCGCCTTCTGGCGCGACATGGGCGACGGCGCCGAAAACCTGACCCTGGTGACCATGTCGGAGTTCGGGCGCACCGCACGCGAAAACGGCACCGGCGGCACCGATCACGGTCACGCCAACGCCATGTTTGTGCTCGGCGGCCAGGTCAGGGGCGGCAAGGTTTATGGCCGCTGGCCTGGGCTCGACAACGATCAGCTCAACCAGGGCCGCGACCTCGCCCTGACCACCGACTACCGCCAGGTGCTCGGCGAAGTGGTCACCCGGACCCTTGGCGCGGAGAATCTCAACCTGGTCTTTCCCGGGGCGAGTTTAGCTCCGAACCGCTTTCTGCGGCTGGTTTGAAGATTTCCAGCCCTGAGGCCGCCCTCCGATTCCGCGCTGCGCTCCGCCACTTTGCCGGGTCATGAGGTCGCAAAAGCAATGAGCACGGAGATAAAGACCCAGAGAGCCCACCATCCGAAGACAGTGATATATCCAGCGCTGCTCTTTTTGCCAGCAACTCTCGCGATTCCTATCGAAAGCAGAATCGCAGTCCAGATCGCGACCACGTCAACCTGCGACAGCAGCGCATAGAGGGCATGGTTGGTGTCCTGAATTGACAGGAAATAGGCCACGTTGGTGGCGGCCATATTGTTGATGTTGAATGATTCGGGTGCGAGCCCCGCGAAAATCGCGACGGTCGCCAGAAGGGGCAAGATGGCCCTCGGCAGAGTGGCGTACATGTTCACAACAAAAATCTGCTGGAAAGTGGCCTTGCCCCCGAATCCGAAGTTGATGGTCGCCCACAAAATGAGGGAGATGAGAGCCGCAAAGATGAGAATCATCACCGGAGTGGCGGCCAGGATGATCTCCGTGACCACTCCCACAACCTTAAGGCTCTGGGCGCGCTGTTCGGGACTCAATTGCTCAAGCCTCTGCGCCTGTTTCTGGTTCATGGCCATATTGTTTGTGGCCACCTGTTGCCAGCCGACCTTCATCGTGATGCCCGCAAAGAGCAGGTAGCTGAAGAAAATCGAAATCAGAAACGGCAGCCACCAGCTCAGATTGCCGCGCTTGATGTCCTCGAAAGTCTTCGAGGGAGCGATAAAAACATTGCCCACCCGCTGCCACTGCGTGAGAGAAGCGCCGGTCTGAACCGGACCCGCTCCCGCCTGCACGTCAAGGTTACTCATAAGATCGCCCTTCCCTTGCCTCCTGCGCGTTTATGGCGCGCAATCCGGATCGATTGCCGGTCTTCGCCGTCGGGAACACGGTAAAAGTGAGTACGCGTTCGCCCGCGATTGTAACCCCGCAAGCCCTGCATGGATGTAAATATTTTCGCTAGTCTGGCCAGATCAACGATGCCGCGAATGGGAGAGAATCCGCGCCGTCAATCCGAAGCGCCGATCGTTCCTATCGCTGCGGTTACTGGCCTTGCGTGGGGCCGGTTGCACTCATCGTGCGGTCGACGTCGCCGCCGCCGTCGGAATTGTCGGCGCGCAACAGTCCCTGGCGGCCGTATACGTCATACACCGTGATGTGGAAGCAGGACTGATAAAACTCCTCTTCCACGTCGATTAAGCCTGCATTCTGAAGCGTGAGAAGATAGCGCCGCATCCACCCGATCTCCCGCCAGGTCATCCCTTTTTTGGCAATGTCGACCGTCGCTCCGGTTTCATGAGGACTGGCGATGGCGCCTTCTGCCGGCGCAGCATTGCCGTTGATCTCCAATAGATACCGCTGGTATGAAATGGGCCGCACGGCGGAGTCCACGCGCAACGGGCGATGAAACACCGCGTCGTGCATCTGCGCCAGGTCGGTGAGGAATTCGGCTGTCCAGGGTCGGCAAAAGCGGCGCAGTGCCGGGAGTTCGGGATTGACGGTAATGGCGTCGGAAACGGGCAGCGGCACCAGAAGATGGTGCGCGATCCGGTATTCGAGATCGCTGTCATCCTCGATGCGCTGGATGCCTTCCTCATCCAGTCGCCGGTTCTGACGTTCCAGCGAAGCAAGTGAACCCCGCAGCGGGCCGGGCATCGGCTCGCGAAGCATTTCCATCGACGCCTTGAGAGAAACCGGAACGATGTGCGCGCCGTCCGCCATTTCCAGGGATGCGGCTTCGGGGGCCAGATGGGAACGATCGACTTCAGGCGTGGCTCCGGCCGTTTTGCCGTCGCCCGATATAGGCTTCGACGAAGTGACGGTAGCCTCCGAGATGTGGGGGCCGGCCGCCGAAGCGTGCTCCCCACTCCGCGATGCCAGCGACTGCGAATCTTCCGGCGACGCGGGCGGAGTGACGCACATGCTGGCTGTTTCGCTGCGGCGGGCGGCAAGCCCGGCTGCGAACCCGGCACGATAGCCCTCTTCATAGCGCGAATGCAATTCCGCTTCCGCTTCGCGCCCGCGTTCCAGCTCCAGACGCCTCCGCTCAAGCTCCAGACGACGCGCCTCTCCCACGGTGTGGGTTACCGTGTGCGGGTGCTTCTTGCTGGCATGGGACTTGACCGCGTCGTGGCGATGCGCGCTGGCATCGCGTGCACCCTCAGTCCGGTGCCCGCTGCTGGCGCTGCGCTCAGACTTGAGAGAAGACTTACCCTCGGTGTTGTTGCGGCCGTCGCGGGCCCGAACCCCGTTTTCCTCTTTCATGGTGCGCTCGTGGCCTTTCGCTGCAGGCGAGGCATGCGGAGCGGGATGATGCGGGCGGGGATGGTGAACCGTCGCGTGATGCGCTTTGGAGGTTTTGGAAGTGGCCGAGGAGGTAGGCTCAGCAGCAACATACGCCGCGACCAGCGCTGATAGTGTGAACGCAATGAGCTTAGTCCGGTGCATGAGGGAGTATGCGAACAACCGAGAGCCCCTTCAGTTTATCTCGTTCCGCGTTCGTTTCCGAGTGTCTAACCGGATGCGGATTTGTCTGATAATGATTAGTAGACTCGCTCACCGCGCATTCGGCAACCCGGGGCGGGGAAAAATCTCTATCCGTGCATATAGATGCTGAACCGGCCGGGAGCGGCCTTTGCCTGCTCTTCGCTTTTGCGGCTTCGAGTGCTGCTCTGCCCCGTTCCGCTCTCCACGCCATGCGTCTGGTATTCTTGCCTACAGTAGTTTCCCGGATTGTGCGGCTCTGCCGGCGGAGGGCATGGCGACGACCGTAGTTTAGGATGCTTGCGTTCCACCTCATGCGCTGGTTGATGATTGCGTTTCTTGTCTCGCTCGGGGCGCTGCTGCTCGCAGCCGCAGGAGTAGCTCGCCACATCTGGTTGCATCGAACTTTGCTGAAACAACAGCCGGCTACGACGGAGCTGGCTGAAGAAACCGAAGTCGAATCCGAAATCTGAGGGAGTAACCTTGAGCGACCTGAGAAACGCACTCGAAATCGAGACGCAAAGTGTTACCGGCGTCCGTCTGCCTTCGGCCTTGCGCACCGGCGGCATCATCCTCGGCGGCACCTTGCTCGCTGCCTTATGCGCGCACATCGTCCTGCCGCTCTACTTCACTCCCGTGCCCTTGAGCTTGCAGCCGCTGCCGGTGCTGCTGCTGGGCCTCCTGCTCAGTCCACGGCTCGCCGGGGCTACCATGGCCATCTACCTCGCCGAAGGCGCGATTGGATTGCCGGTGTTTGCGCCCGGCACCGCAGCTTTTGGCGGCATCGCCCATTTGTTCGGTCCCACCGGGGGGTATCTGCTCGCTTACCCGGCCGCGGCCTTACTGATTTCCTACCTCTGGCGCCGTACGCGGCGCGGGTTTGTGCCGGCGTTGCTGGCGGCTGCAGCCGGCGATCTGCTTATCTTTACCTGCGGAGCTCTCTGGCTCGCGGTCTGGACACACGCTTCCGCGCCCGCCAACCTGGTCATGGGCGTTATTCCCTTCCTGCCCGGGGATGCGCTGAAGATCGCCGCGGCGGCGGGAATGGCTGTGGGCCTGGTTCACTGGCGGCGCCGCACGTCGTAGTTATCTAAAGGTCATTGATGTTTCCGCAACTCTGAAAGGATCTCTCCCACCGTGAGCACACTGCCACCGGAAGTCGTCGCCCGCACCACCGCCGCCCCCGTCGAAGTGTCGATTGCGCACAGCCCCGACTCCGACGATGCCTTTATGTTTTACGGGCTGGCGACGAGCAAGATCCGGGTACCCGGCTTCCGCTTTTCGCATACGCTCTGCGATATCGAGACCCTGAATCGGCGCGCCCAGGAAGAAGCCTTCTACGATGTCACGGCGATCAGTTTTCACGCTTATCCCTATGTGCAGCGCAGCTACGCGCTGATGGGTTGCGGGGGCAGCGTGGGCGAGGGCTACGGCCCCATGATCGTCTCCAGCCGGAAGCTTTCCGTCGACGATCTGAAGCACGTCCGCGTCGCCGTCCCCGGCACACTCACCACCGCCTACCTGGCGTTAAAGATCTTCAATCCCGACCTCGCTACAGTAACGGTTCCCTTCGATCGCATCATTCCTGAAATCCTTGCTGGAAATTACGACGCGGGCCTGATCATCCACGAAGGCCAGCTGACCTATTCCTCGAGCGGCCTCTATCGCACCATCGACCTCGGAATCTGGTGGCGCGAAACCACCGGACTGGTGCTGCCGCTGGGAGGAAACGCCATCCGGCGCTCGCTGGGCGCAGAGACCCACTCCATCCTCTCCAGGGCGCTGCGTGACAGCATCCGCTACGCCCTCGACCACCGCGACGAGGCCCTCGAATACGCCATGCAGTTTGCGCGCGATCTCGATCCGGCGATGGCCAGTCGCTTTGTAAGCATGTATGTGAATGAGCGCACACTGGACTACGGTGCCGACGGCCGCCAGGCGATTCGCACCCTGCTGGACACCGGCTTCCAGCGTGGCATTATTCCCATTGCGCCCGCAGTTGATTTTGTCGACTAGAGCGTTTTCGATTTAAGCGTTAACACAATTCAGGATGCCCCACCCTTTGTGCGTCTCCTGCACAAAGGGTGGGAAAGCGCGAACGCTCGCATCGAAGGTAAACAGCTCAATCAAAAACGCACTGATATGGAGTGACCTGTCAATGCCTGTGCGGCTGTGGGGTGGTTTTTGTTTTTCCGAGGACAGGGCCAGCAGCAGCCGAAGCAGAGTGGGCGACGATTGATCAGTCTGATATTCGCGGGTCGGAACCGCATGGTCATGATCCGTCGGGAGCTGCCTCGGACTAAAGTCGCGAGTCCGGCTGAGCCTGTCGC
>JASHOY010000244.1 GCA_030038435.1 Acidobacteriaceae bacterium
AAAAAATTCCTCATCCATTGAGAGAAAGGAGCTCCCAATGCCACACAACGTCGAGATCATCCGTATCTGCGCCGGTGTCCTGTTCGTTATCGGGCTTGGATTTCTGATCCAGCGCCGCCGCACGCGCGCCAAGTAGGCTCTGCGCGGGGGTGTGAATCGGCCCCTCCTCCACCGGGGTCGATTCACACCCCTTCCAGGCCAATCGATACGCGCTGCGGCCTGGCCTCAGCGCAAACAACTCGCCGCGCCCCGGAACGATGCGCCTCTATCTGCGCTTGTGGGGTTAAGGCTTTGGCTGCGTGTCCACGGATCCGATCCGGGTTCCGCGGCTGACCGCACCGGTGACAAGATCGCGGCATAACAAACAAGAGTCAGGCGGCGGCATCGCGACGGCGGTTCGCCGAAGTTCCCTTGAAGGATGACGGTAGAATGGAACGGCAAAAATATTGCGTGTACAACCAGACAAGCGAATGCTTCCTGAGTCTCGGAGTGACTCTCGCCGATGACGCGTGGGTGCATGTGCGGGAAATCCTGCGCAAAAGGCCGCAAATATTCGACGACAGCCACTGGGTGCTGAAGCCCAAACGCATTCACACCCTGGGACTGTTTTCGGCGCGCGACCTGGTCTATCTCGACGCCAACCTGCGCGTGGTTGACGTTATCGAGTCGCTCCCGTCGCTTCGCGTGGCCCGCCTCAAGGCCGAAGCCGCGAGCATGCTCGTGCTGCCGGTGCACACCATTTACTCCTCGCAGACTCAGCCGGGAAACCAGTTGGTGATCTGCGTGGCCGAAGAGATGCAGTTTCGCCTGCGCAGCATGCCCAGGCGTGCGTCCGACGAGCACGCCCAGTTGGCGGCCGACAATTCCGTCTCGATCCACAGCCGCCTGCCGTCCGATCTTTCCCGGCGCCGGACGCGGTTGAAGCAGTGGCCGAGACTGGCCGCATACGACTCGACCGGCGGAACGCTCAAAGTGCAGGGCATCAAGGATATCAGCGCCACGGGTTTGTATCTGATGACCAACGAACGGTGGCCCGTGGGCACGCGCGTGGCCATGACGCTGCAAAGGGCGGACGGCGCCGAGGAATTCGGCCAGCCGCAGATCACAGTGCAACTGTGCGTGGCGCGCTGGGGCGACGATGGGATCGGCCTCATGTTTATTCAGCCGGATATGCAGGAGCGTGCCACACTGGCGGCGATCGGATGACGATATGAACTCGCGCAGTCTTTCGACTTCGTTCTTCTTGCGCCGCCGGACCGGGGCTTCAGCGCGCGGCGGCAGCCGGCTGTTGCTGCGCAGCGAAGGCGGCGCCATTGCCGAGTTCGCGATCATACTGCCCATCATGCTTCTTGTCGTCATGGGCATTTACTCCTTCGGCTCGGCGATGAACAGCTATGTCGAGCTCACCGGGGCCGTCAACATTGGCGCGCGGCTGCTCGCCATCAGCCGCGGCCAGACCACAGACCCCTGCGCGGCGGCGGCCAACGCGGTTTATCAGGCCGCGCCCTCGCTTACCGACTCCAATCTGTCGTTCTCGTTCGATCTGGATGGAAATTCCTTCTCCGGCTCCTCGTGCAGCAGCTCCAGCACCACAACAGGCGCGGCAGGCGATCTGGTGCAGGGCACCTCGGCCACGGTTACCGTCACCTATCCATGCAATTTGAATGTCCTGGGGATCGATTATGTGCCGAGCTGCACGCTCCAGGCGGAAACAACGGAGTTAGTCCAATGAAGCGCCAATTGAACCGCATCGCGCGTTATCTTCTGGACGAACGTGGGCAAACGCTCCCCATGATGGTCCTCTTGTTCGTCGGATTCATGGGAGTAGCCGGACTGGTGATAGACTCCTGTCACCTCTACTACTGTTACAACGAGCTTCAGGCATCGGCGGACGCCGCGGCCCTTGCCGGCGGCGATAGCCTGCCTCAAAGCACGGCCGCGACGGTGGCCACCGAATACAGCGCGGTCGGCTCCGGCCTTAACGCGCAATCCGATCTTCCCAATGCCTCCATGGTCTCCGGGTATCCCTTGCTGGAGTGCTTGTCAACGCTTACCAACGAGTCCATCCCCTGCGTCGCTCCGGCTAATGCCAATGCGATCCAGGTCAAGGAACAGGCGCGCATTCCGCTCTTTTTCGGCGGAATGTTCGGCCTCAGCTCGGTCACCATTCAGGCCACCGCCACCGCGGCCATGCGCGGCTCCACGGGTGCGCCTTACAACGTAGCCATCATCGTCGACACCACCAAATCGATGACCGATACGGACTCCGACAGCAACTGCGACGCCTCGCGGGTGAGTTGCGCCTTCGCCGGGATGCGCACCCTGCTCAGCGATCTCTCGCCATGCGCCGCCAGCGAATCGAGCTGCGGCACTGCCACCGACGGGAACGTGTCGAATTCCCTCGACACGGTGAGCCTACTGGTCTTCCCCGGTTTCACAAACTCCTCCCAGGCCCAGTACGACTACGATTGCAGCAACAAGCCGGCGCCTTCGATCGCCGATTACTCCTCATCCACCATCTACACTGTCGTGCCTTTTGACAGCGACTATCGGTCCTCCGATACCACCTCCTCGCTTAACACCAGCTCAGATCTGGTCCTGGCTGCTTACGGCTCGAGTTCATGTCCAGAGGGAGTGGATGTGGAGGGCGGCGAGGGCACCTTCTATGCCGGCGTCATCACTTCGGCGCAGTCTCTCCTTGAAACCGAACAAAGCGCGCGCCCGAACTCTCAGAACGTGATGATCCTTCTGAGCGACGGCGATGCGGGCACGAGCTCGAGGGATCTTACCGGCTATTCCTCTTCGCAGCAGTGCCACCAGGCAATTACGGCGGCGCAGGACGCAGCCGATGCGGGAACCAGGGTGTATGCCGTGGCGTACGGAGCCGAGTCGTCGGGTTGCTCCACGGATACAGACCCTTCGATCACGCCTTGCGAAACGATGCAGCAGATCGCCTCGTCGCCGGAGTACTTCTTTTCGGACTATACGGCCACCGGAGGCGATAATAGCTGCGTATCCTCCGCACGGCCAACCACGAACCTGGACGAGATATTTGCCGAGATTGCCGGAGATTTGACGGTCGCCAGGCTTATCCCGGACGGCACCACATGAACCGGACTTGAGTTACAGCAGCAGCCTAAGTACCGCGGCGCTCCAGGCATCTTATGGGCAGCTATTGTTGTTTCATGTTTGCCGTCTTTCCCGGCGCTGCTCTTATGCCGCGGCGGCCGCAAGGGCGCGGCCGTGTCGCATTAATTCACACTTTATTCACTTATCCTGAGCCCCACCCGCAAGCTACTCCTGAGCATAACTTACTTAGCATTGCGCTATCTCATCTCCGGTCCCTGTATGAGTGGCGGGGAATGCCGGCGTATTCCTCCATGCGCCGCGACTTATCGGGTCCGGCAGGTATCGGGCGGCCGCGCGGCGATTTAGAGCGATTCCACAGTTTATGTAGCCATTTCTGGCGTCAATCAAGGTGGCTTTTCCTTGAGGGAAAAAGCTACCTAGCATCCTTGCTTCGGGGCACAGCTACTGTGGAACCGCTGTAGCATCGCGGGCATGTAGACATGCCGCACCTTTCCCGCCAAGGCTGTGTACTCGTGTTCACATCCGCTTCAATTTGTGCGATGTAAGTGCCTCATTTCAGCGGTAACTTACTTAAGTGGGAAATGGCACGCGACTTGCTACTACAAAAGTACCAGGCCCGGTTCGTATCGGGCCATCTGTTACGGGGGAAGACAAATGAACAGCACGATGCTGAAGTTGTACATTAAGCTCCAGAACCTGCTTTCAAGCGAAGAAGGTCAGGATCTGGTCGAGTACGCGCTGATTGTCGCCTTGATTTCCTTGGCTGCAGTTGCGGGTATGAACACCCTGGCCGGCGATATCAACACCGCTTTCACCAACGTCGGAGCGAAACTGAGCACCTCGATCACCACCATTCTCTAACTCAAGGCGCCGCGCATGCACGATCTGCGCGCAGCCATTGCCGTGGGGCGGGAGCCATCTGCAAGCCTCCGCTGTCCGTTTCCACGGCACATGGCCCAAAACAACTGAACATTTCAACCACGGAGAGGTCAATCACCAATGAAACATGCAGCATGGAGGTTTTACTTCGCGTTCCGGAACCTGATCGCGCGGGAGGAAGGTCAGGATCTGGTTGAGTACGCGCTGATTGTCGCCTTGATTTCTTTGGCCGCAGTCGCGGGTATGAACTCGCTGGCCGGCGATATCAACACGGCCTTCACAAATGTCGGCGCAACGCTGAGCACCAATATCACGACCATCCTCTTCTAGGGCTCCGAACGCCTGTTCATGCAGCCGAGTGTGCGCCCCACGTCCAGAAATCCGGATATGGGGCCCGCACACTGAAGCCGAGCCTGGCGGGCAGAACGCGCGATGCGGAGCGGCGGCAGCGCAAGTTTCGATCCGGAATTGCCGTGGCGCGCAATGCAGCTCACTGGTTTGATCCACCCAAAGGGAGGTTTTGCTATGCGGTTGGTTGCGGGAAAGTTATACTTCGCACTCCGGAATCTGATCGAGCGTGAGGAAGGTCAGGATCTGGTCGAGTACGCGCTGATTGTCGCCTTGATTTCTTTGGCTGCAGTCGCGGGTATGAACTCGCTGGCCGGCGATATCAACACGGCCTTCACAAATGTCGGCGCAACGCTGACCACCAACATCACGACCATCCTCTTCTAAGGCTCTGAGCGCCTGGTCTTGAACCAAACGGGGTGCCCAGCGAAAGCTGTGCGGAGCGCAGCCCATGCGCGATGGTGCTCTTCGATCTCCCAGGCTTCAGGGCAAGCCAGCCTGGCGCCGGATGTTCGTATTGAAAGGCAAGGCAGGAGGCAAGGGTTGATCAACGGGAAAAATATCGTGGTGGTAATGCCGGCGTACAACGCGGAAAACACGCTGGAACAGACTGTACGTGAGTTGCCGGAGATTGTGGACACGGCAATTCTCGTGGACGATTGCAGCAGCGACCGGACCGCGGCCCTCGCCAGAGAGCTGGGGCTGCGCACCTTCGTACACGACGCCAATTACGGGTACGGCCGCAATCAGCAGACCTGCTACCGCGAGGCCCTGGCCGCCGGCGCCGACATCGTGGTCATGCTGCATCCCGATTACCAGTACACACCGGCGCTGGTCCCCGCGCTGGCCGCCATGGCCGCGGGCGGCGTCTACGACATGGTTCTTGGGTCGCGCATTCTCGGCGGCGGCGCGCTGAAGGGCGGTATGCCTTTGTATAAATATGTCTCCAACCGCCTTCTTACGGCTTTCCAAAATCTCTTTCTCGGCGCCAAACTGTCTGAGTATCACACGGGTTTTCGCGCGTTTTCCCGCAAACTTCTCCAGACCCTCCCCCTGCTTGAAAACTCCGACGATTTTGTCTTCGATAACCAGATGATTGCTCAGGCCGTTCTATTCGGGTTCCGCATAGGGGAGATATCCTGCCCAACGAGCTATCACGAAAAGGCCTCGTCGATCAATCTCCGGCGCAGCATTGAGTATGGGCTTGGCGTCCTGGCCACAACCGTGCGCTTTGTTATGTGCAAGCTGGGCATCCTGACGCCGCCCATGTTCGATACCACCGGCAGGAAGATCGATCTTCATTATTATTCCGAAGCGATCCGGGAGATATAACCGCTCTTCGCCCTCCCCACCCGCAATTCATCTCCTCTGGCGTCGCTATCTAAGGTAGCTCGAGCGGGAACGTGTTCCTGCCTCACACCGTCCATCCAGCGTCCGCAGAGTGGACCTCGGAATCGCGCTGAGTTTATGATGCCTACGGGATGCGGCGGCTATAGCCGCGGGATGAGTCCTGCGTTCAAAGCGGCTACAGCGGCGTGACCAATCCTTCAGGGCGGCGGAGGACGAGCGACATTGCGAGTGGGCCTGTTCACGCGAGAGTATCCGCCCTCTATATATGGTGGGGCCGGCGTACACGTCGATTATCTGAGCCGCGAACTGGCCAAAGAGATCGAGGTCGAAGTGCACTGCTGGGGGTCCCAGCGCTCCGACGGCGGACGGCTTCACGTGCGCGGCGCCGAGCCGTGGGCCGAGATCGCCAATGGAACGGAGGCCAAATTCAAAGGCGCGCTTGAGGCACTGAGCCTGAACCTGACCCAAATCAAGGCGCTTGAGGGGATCGATCTTGTCCATACCCACACGTGGTATGTGTCGATGGCCGGTTATCTGGCGAAGAAGCTCTACGGAATGCCGTTCGTGCTGACCACCCATTCGCTTGAGCCTCTGCGCGCGTGGAAATCCGAGCAGCTCGGCAGCGGTTACGCGATGAGCTCCTGGATGGAACGCACCGCCATCCTCGACGCCGATGCGATCATTGCCGTATCGAATGGAACCAGGGCCGACATTCTGGGCGCGTACCCCGATGTGGACCCGGCGCGCATTCACGTCATCTATAACGGCATCGATCTGGAGGAGTACCATAAGACTGCTTCGACGCAGGCTCTTCTGGACTACGGAGTGGATCCGTCGGTTCCTTATGTGTTGTTTGTGGGCCGCATTACGCGGCAAAAAGGCGTGACGCACCTGGTGGACGCCATCCGCTATCTGCCGGCCGAGACCCAGGTTGTGCTTTGCGCCGGCGCGCCGGACACGCCGGAGATCGCGGCCGAGATGCGCGCCAAGGTGGATGAAGCCCGCACCCATCATCCGCGCATCGTATGGATCGAGAAGATGGTCGGCAGGCGTGAGACCGTCGAGCTTTACAGCAACGCGCGCGTCTTTTGCTGTCCTTCGGTCTACGAGCCGTTCGGCATCATCAACCTTGAGGCGATGGCCTGCGGCGCGCCGGTAGTCGCCAGCGCGGTGGGCGGCATCAAAGAGGTGGTTGTCGATGGAGAAACGGGCTGCCTTGTGCCTTTCGAGCAGGATTCGGTGACCGGTTTCCCAAGGAAACCGGAGGAATTTGCGCGCGGCCTGGCGGCGCGGCTCGAAGAACTGCTGCGCGACGAGGAGAAATGCCGCCGCTTCTGCCAGGCAGGACGCCGGCGCGCGGAGGAGATCTTCAGTTGGAAGTCGATCGCGCGCCAGACCATTGCGCTCTACGAGCGGTTGATTGAAGATCGGAAGGCAGATGCACGCGGATGAATGGCGCCCGGTTGTCACCGCCGTTTTTCGTGAATGCGCGTGGCGCGGGCATGAGATGCAACCACTGATTGAACGCAGTCAGGCAAGGCGAAAACATGAAGGCAATTCCATCCGACGGACGCAGGCGCGTCGTAATTGAAGCAATCTCGCCGGAGGTGGACGGCGGCCGCTTTCCCGCAAAGCGCACGGTGGGCGACCAGGTTCGCGTGGAGGCCGACATCTTTACCGACGGCCACGACGCAGTGGCCGCTTCGCTGCTGGCGCACCGCGAAGGGTCCGGTGAATGGACCGAGATTCGCATGAAGCCGCTTGTGAACGACCGCTGGACGGCGGCATTCCGGGTGAGCGAGCTCGGCCGCTACGGGTTCAAAGTGCAGGGATGGGTTGACCGGTTCGAAACCTGGCGCCGCGACCTGCTCAAACGCATTCAGGCCGATACGGATGCGGTCGTCGATTACCTCATCGGCGCCGATCTGATTGCGGACACCGCAAGCCGCGCTGCCGGCGCGGATTCCGTTTGGCTGCGCGAGCGCGCCGCAGTTCTGCGCGCCGGACAGGATCCACGGGCGCTGCGCAACCACGCCACCGATCCCATGCTCCACGAGCTTGTGCTGCGCTATCCGGACAAGCGGTTTGCAACGGAATCGGACCGCGAGCTCACGATCGTGGTCGATCCGGCGTGCGCGCGCTTCAGCTCCTGGTACGAATTTTTTCCGCGCTCGACGGCGCCGGAGGCCGGCAGGCACGGCACTTTCGCCGATTGCCTGAAGCGTCTCGATTACGCCGCCGAGTTGGGCTTCAACGTGGTGTATCTTCCGCCGATCCATCCCATCGGGCTGAACTTTCGCAAAGGCCGCAACAATACCCCCGAGGCGCAGCCGCAGGATTGCGGCAGCCCTTGGGCGATCGGTTCGGCGGAAGGCGGACATAAGGCGATCCATCCGCAACTGGGCACGGCGGAGGATCTGCGGCGGTTCATCGAAAAGGCGCGGCAACTCGAATTGAACGTCGCCCTCGACGTCGCGTTCCAGGCCTCGCCGGATCATCCTTACGTAGGCGCGCACGAGTCGTGGTTCCGCAAGCGCCCCGACGGCACGATACAGTATGCCGAGAATCCGCCGAAGAAATACCAGGATATTTATCCGTTCGATTTCGAGAGCGAAGACTGGGCCGGAATGTGGGAGGAGTTCAAGAGCGTTTTTCTTCACTGGATCGAAGTGGGCGTGACCATCTTCCGCGTCGACAATCCGCACACCAAGGCGTTTCCCTTCTGGGAGTGGGTCATCGCGGAGATCAAACGCGAACATCCTGAGGTTCTCTTTCTCTCCGAGGCGTTCACGCGGCCCAAGATTATGTACCGCCTGGGCAAGATCGGCTTCAGCCAGTCGTATACGTACTTTCCCTGGCGCAACGGCAAGCATGAGATCGCCGCCTATCTGACCGAGTTGACGCAGACGCCGGCGCGCGAGTTCTTCCGGCCCAATCAGTGGACCAATACGCCCGACATTCTGACCGAGTTTCTGCAGGTGGGCGGGCGCGCTGCCTTCGTCATCCGCCTTTTGCTGGCTGCGACGCTGGGCGCGAACTACGGCATCTACGGCCCCGCGTTCGAACTGATGGAGAACCGGCCACTGCGCCGCGGCAGCGAAGAGTATCTCGACTCCGAGAAATACGAGATCCGCCACTGGGACCTCGATCGCGCCGACAGCCTGCGGCATCTTATCGCGCGCGTCAACGGAATCCGCAACAGCAACCCCGCGTTGCAGAACGACTGGTCGCTTCGCTTCCACGAGACCGACAACGATCAGCTCATCTGTTACAGCAAGGAATCGGAAGACCGGACGAATCTCATCGTAGCCGTGATCAACCTCGACCCGCATTACACGCAATCGGGCCACGTGACGCTGCCGCTTGAAGCACTGGAGATTTCCGGCGACCGCGCCTACGAGGCCGAAGACCTGCTTACGGGAGACCGGTATCTGTGGCACGGCGCGCACAACTATGTGCAGTTGGATCCCGCCGGTCTCTCCG